>CAYXPA010000121.1:0-11126 GCA_964466945.1 uncultured Verrucomicrobiota bacterium
GCGCGGTGCTCATGCCCACGGCGTCCGCGCCCAGCCGGGCGAAGGCGCGGATTTCGGCGGGCGTTTCGTAACTGGGGCCGCTCACCGCCAGGTACACGCCCGCGCGCAAGCGCACGCCGGCTTCCCGGGCCGCCGCGTGCAGATGCGCGCGCAGCTCCGTGTCGTACACGGCCGAGAGGTCCACGAACCGCTCGAGCCCGGGCGGCGCCGGGCCGCGCAACGGATGGGCACCCATGAAATTGATGTGGTCGCGCAGCGCCAGAAAATCGCCGGGGCGCAACCGCGGGTGAATGCCGCCGGCGGCGTTGGTCAGCACCAACAGGCGCACGCCCCAGCGGGCCAGCACGCGCACCGGATAGGTGACCGTGGCCAGGTCGTGACCCTCGTAGTAATGCGCCCGCCCGGCCAGCACGCAAACCCGCACGCCGGCCAGCCGCCCCACCAGCAATGCGCCGGCGTGCCCCGGAACTTCGGGCGCCACGAACCCCGGCAGCCGCGCGAACGACGCCGACCATTCCACCGTCACCGCGTCGCGCACACCGGCAAACCCGCTGCCCAACACCAGCGCCAGGGCCGGGGCCGGTCCGGCGCCGACCTGCAAGCGGCGCACCGCCGCGGCCAGTTGACGCGGGTGGCGGGCGGAGCCGTCGGCCGGTCCGGACCGGGCGTGCCTTGCAACCTGAGTGCGCTTCATTAGGCTGGGGTGGTGGCGGAGTTGAACATGGACCTGAGCAACGCCGAACGACAACGTTACGCGCGGCACCTCATCCTGCCGGAGGTCGGCCCGGCCGGCCAGCAGAAGCTGCGTGCCGCGCGGGTGCTCTGCCTGGGCGCGGGCGGCCTGGGTTCGCCGGTGGCGCTGTACCTGGCGGCGGCGGGGGTGGGGCGGCTGGGCCTGGTGGATTTCGACGTGGTGGACGTCTCGAACCTCCAGCGCCAAATCCTGCACGGCACGCCGGACGTGGGCCGGCCCAAGGTCGAGTCGGCCCGCGACGCGCTCACCCGGCTCAACCCGGACGTCGAGGTCATCCCCCACCCGGTGCGCCTGAGCGCGGCCAACGCGCTGGACCTGATCCGGGATTACGACGTGGTGGTGGACGGCACCGACAACTTCACCACCCGCTACCTGGTCAACGACGCGTGCGTGCTGCTCCAAAAGCCCAACGTCTATGGCGCCATTTTCCGCTGGGAAGGCCAGGCCAGCTTCTTCGCCCCGCACCTGGGCGCGCCCTGCTACCGTTGCCTGTACCCGGAGCCGCCCCCGCCCGGCGCCGCGCCCAGTTGCGCCGAGGCCGGCGTGCTGGGGGTGTTGCCCGGGCTCATCGGGTGCATCCAGGCCACCGAGGCGATCAAGTTCATCCTCGGCCGCGGCGTGTCGCTCCGGGGCCGCCTGCTGCTGGTGGACGCCCTCCAAATGCGCTTCAAAGAACTGCGCCTGCGCCGCGACCCCGGCTGCCCGGTGTGCGGCGAGCGGCCCACCATTCGCGAGCTGCGCGAAATCGTCCCGGTCTGCGACACCGCCGCCGACGCGCCCGCGCCCGAGGGCGACGAAGTCAGCGTGGCGGACATGCGCCGGGCGCTGGCCGAGCCGGCCCTGGGCATCACCGTGGTGGACGTGCGCGAGCCGGCCGAGTGGGCCATCGCCCAAATCGAGGGCACCCTGAAACTGCCGCTGTCCGCGCTCCCGGCGCGCGTCCACGAACTGGACCCGGCGCGCACGTACTACCTGCACTGCAAATCCGGGGTGCGCTCGCTGCGCGCGGTGGCCTGGCTCAAGGCCCGCGGCTTTCGCGCGGTCAAGAGCGTGCGCGGCGGCCTCGAGGCCTGGGCCGCGGCTTACGCGCCGGACCTGCCGCGTTACTGAACCGGCCTGGGCGCGGGGCGCAGCTCAGGGCAGTTCCTGCAACCGCACATTGCGCCAGCGCACCTGCAGCGGCTCGGTGCGCTCGCCCACGCCGTGGACCTGCAGCGCGATAAAGCCCGTCGGCGTCACGCTGTCCCGCAATTCCGCCGCCGGCACGCCGTTGAGCCAGGTCTTGATGAGGTCGCCCCGGCACTCGATGCGCAGCGTGTTCCACGCGTCGGCCTTGAAGGCGCGCCGCGCCGGCTCGTTGTCCCGGAGGTCGCGCAACCAGCCGCGCCGCGCCTCGTCGTAGAGGCCGCCGGTCCAGGCGCGCTCGCTCGGGTCAATCTCCACCTGGTAGCCATGCACGCGGCCGGCCGGGATGGCGTAGGTCTTGCCGTCGAGGACCACCGTCCGGGGTTGGTCGAAGCATTCGCTGCGCACCTGCACGCCCGAGTTGAGGCCGCGCATCGGCTTGAACTCCAGTTCGAGGATGAAGTTCGTGAACACGCGGGTGGTGCACAGAAACGAGTTGGGCGTGCGCGGGACCGACTCGCCCACCAGTTCGCCGTTTTCGACACGGTATTTGGCCTGGCCGCCGCGCTGCACCCAGCCCTCGAGGTCGCGCCCGTTGAAGAGCGAAATCCACTCGCCGGACACGGCGAGCCAAACCGGGGCACACAACCCGGCCAGACACCACGACCACTTGCGCAGGTTTTTCACGGGGAGAGCTTGCCCCGGCCCGGCCCGAACGGCGAGCGCAAAACCCTCGGGGAGCCCGACGCAAAAAAGCGACGGCAGGTGGCCGGCGATGCCGGCGGGGTTAACCGTGCCAGCCGGTGGGGAAAAAGCGGCAGCAAGCAGCCGCACTCCAAACGCTGGCGCGCGGTGCGAGCACCCGGTCCGTCGCGAAGCGTCTGGAGTGCGCCTGCCTGCCGCGCTTCGCTTGGCGCAGGCAGGCCGGCTGGCCGGCGCTGTCGGTAGGGCCGCGCTGCGGCGCGGCCAGGTGGGCGGCGCCGGCGCAGCGGTGCCCTACCCAATCAGAAGTCAGAAGCGAGGAGTGAGAAGTGGACGCCAGATGCCAGATAACAGATGCCAGAATGACAGATGCCGGATACCGGATACCGGATGCGGAGGTCGGGAGCAGCGGGCGCTTTGCTTGGTGCTGCGTAGCGCCGATTGGAAATCGGCTGTCTTGCTGGCTGTCAGTCGGCGGTACGCGAGGTTCGTGCCTTCGCTTCAAAGTGGTGGTGTGCGGGCCACCCCGCGCGCCTTTCCCCGTCGCTCACGCCGCCGCTCCGGCTGAAGGGCCGGAAGGTCCGCCGGTCGTGGTGCCCGAGGCCCCGGTCGAGTCCTCTGTGCGGGGCCTCGCTTCCGCCCAGGACGCAGCCACGCGCTCCAAGAACACGCCGAAGACGCGGCGCAGGCTTTGCTGGTCCCGGGCCAGGACCCAGGCCAGGGCCGGCGGCAAAAGCAGCAGGGCCCAGGCCCACGGATGGCGCTCGGCCCACGCCAGCACCCCGAGCACGGAGAGCAACGTGACCGCTCCCCACGCCACCCGCGCGGGCAGGGTCCAGCGGGACTGCAGCCGGCACCAAAGGCGCGGGCCTTCCGGCGCATGTTCGGCGAGCGTGGTGAGCTGCAGTTTGCTCCACCGACGCCCGTACACCTCGAGGTCGAACCCGCGCCAGCCGGAGTCCACCCGAAACTGCCAGCCCGCGCTTTCGAGGCGCGCCAGCAGCGTTTCCAGAAAGGCCGCGCGCCCGCGCCGGGCCGGGTCCGGCACCACCACCTCTCGGGGGGCCAGGTGTTGTTGCTGGCGGCTGAGCGAGTCCAGGTTTTCCAAGCGCGCCAGCGGCGAGCGCACGCCCACCAGCCGGTGGCGGTAGCGCGCCCAGCCGCGCACCACCGGTTGCAAGAAGTGCAGCAGCGCCACCAGCGGACGGGACCAGACATGCCGGCGGGGCGGCAATTCGGCCTGCCACGCGGCCAGGCCGCACACGGTCAGCGAGAGCAGCGCGCTGGCCACGCCCAGCGAGAGCAATCCCGGCGCGGCGGCGCCCAGGACCAGCAAGGGCAGCGTGACCAGCACGTGGTACTCGAGCGAGGTCAGGGCCATCACCGCGTACGCGGGCGGTCCCTGGTAAAGGCTCTGGAAGGGCGCGCCGCCGAACCGGCCGTGGTAAATCATCGCCCGCCGCGCCCAGAGGGCGCCGGTGGCCGGGGCGTAGATGCGGCCCTGCCAGAGGCTGCCGCCCAGCGGGTTGAAGTACTCGGGGTGTTTGCGCGCCAGCAGCGCTTCCGCCTCGCCGTAGCCGTATTGCTGGCGCAGGTAGGCCCGCACGGTGGACCGGCGCGCATGCCAGACAAAGCCCGCGTGGCTGTAAGCGATTTGGCCGCCCTGTTGCCGCAGGCGCCAGCACAGGTCCACGTCGTCGCCGGCGCGGCGGAACTGCGGGTCGAACCCGCCCGCCTCGAGCAGGGCGCGTTTCCAAAACACCATGTTGCAGCCCGGTACGTGCTCGGCCTCGCGGTCGGTCAGCAACACCGGCGCGGGGCCGCCGGGCGAGACCATCACCGCGGCGGCCACCCAGGAGTCGTCCGGGGGCAACAGGTTGGGCCCGCCCACGCCGGCCGCGGCGCTCTCGAGCAATTCGGCCACGGTATAGTAAAGCCAGTCCTCGTCCGCCCGACAGTCCGCGTCGGTGAACGCGATTACCTCGCCCCGGGCGGCGGCGATGCCGGTGTTGCGGGCCGCGGACAGGCCCAGGTTGCGCTCGTGGCGCAGCCAGCGCACTTCGGGGAAACGCGCAGCCAGCGCCGGCGTCTCGTCGGTCGAGCCGTCGTCCACCAGCAGGACTTCGTAGTTCGGATAGTTCAACCGGGTGAGCGATTCGAGGCAGGCCGGCAGGGTGCGCGCGCCGTTGAAGCTGGCCACGACCACCGACACCGGCGGCGTAGCCGGCAGGGGGAAATACGGCGCCGCGGCAAAGGCGCGTTGGGCGGCGGCAAAAGCCGGCCGCGGGCGGCGGGCGCGGTCGGTCAACCCGAACTGCCAGTCCTCGACCGGGCGGCCGTCTTTGAACCATTCATCGGTGAAGCTGTACGCGACCACACCGGTCAGCCCGGCGCGGAAAGCGGTTTCAATGGTCCAGCCCACCAGCGCGGCCTGGCGCTCGGGGCCTTCGCGCCGGGCGTCCATGCCGAACTCGCCCAGCACCAGCGGGCGCTCGGCGGCGAGGGTTTGGAGGCGGGCCAGGTAGTTGCGCAAGGCCCGCGGCTGGTGGAGGTACACGTTGAAGCAGACGAAGTCCACCGCGCGCGGCCGCAGGAACTCGGTGGTCGGGTAGTTGCCGAAGGTGCACAGGCACTCGGGCGCCTGCTCCCGGGCCACCGCGACCAGCTCGTCCAGAAACGCCTCGGTGGCCGCCGCGCCGGACCAGCGTACCACGTCCGCGGGCAGTTCGTTGGCCACGCTCAGGGCGAAGAGCGCGGGGTGCCGGCCGCACGCCCCGGCCGCGCGGCGCACCGCGTCGCGCGCGGCGGCCCGCGCGTCCGGGCGGTCCACAAAGCGGGCGTGTTGGTTCCAGGGCACGTCCACCCACACCCGCAAGCCGTGGGCCGCGGCCAGGTCCAGGAACCACGCCGGGGGCACGGCGTACACGCGCACGAGGTTGGCGCCCAGCTCGCGCATCCGCGCGAAGTCCCGCCGCGCCTGCTCCGGCGCCGGGTAGGGCGCGCCGTCCGGGCCGGGCGCAAACGGGCCGTAGGCCACGCCCTGCGGATGGAACTTCCGCGCGCCGGCGCGGAAGAACCGGCCGTCCACGCGGACGCGCTCGAGCGATGTTGGCGAGGCGGACACTGCGGTGTGGGACGCCGCCGGCGGGCCGCCAGGACCGCGCGCGGGGAACGTCCGCCCCAGTTTGCCCGCGGTCCGGAAAAGTTTTCGAGTTTTTCCCGCGCCCCCGGCCGGGCGCGGCGGACCCAACGCATTGCCAGCCGCCGCCGCTGGCCTAACCTCGGCGCATGGAAAAGCTCCTGCCCCGCACCCGGTCCTGCTTTGTTTGCGGCGTGGCCAATCCCCTCGGCCTGAACCTGGGCTTCACCCGGGACGGCGACACTGTCACTGCCCGGTATCGGCCGCGACCCGAGCACGCGGGGTTCAAGGACGCCGTCCACGGCGGCTTGCTGGCCACGGTGCTGGACGAGGCGATGGTCTGGGCCATTGGCGTGCGCACCGGCTGCTTCACCTACAGCGCGGAGTTGAATGTGCGCTACCGCCGGCCGGTGCCGCCCGGGGCGGAACTGGTCGTGCGGGGCGAAATGACTGGACGCCCTCGCCCGCGGCTGCTGCTGGCGCGCGCGGAGGTGCGGGACGCGGCCGGCGCGCTCTTTGCCGAGGCCACAGGCAAATACATGCCCCTCCCGGCGGAGGTGCGGGAGGCCCTGCTGGCGGATTTCGTGGGCGACCTGAGCGCGCTGCCGGGCGCGGCGGCGGACTCCGCGGCCGGACCGGGCCTCAGCGAATCTCGAGGTTGATGCGGCGCCGATCGAGGGTCGAGCCCTCGCTCTGGGCCAGGCGGGCCAGCGCGGCGTTGTAATCCACGCGGGCGCGGATGTTCGCGAAGCGCCGCTCGGTGAGGATGCGCTGGAGTTGGAGGACCTGGAAGCTGGTGCTCTTGCCGTTTTCGAGCTTTTTCTCCTCGGCCCGCAACGCCTCCAGCGCGTAGGCGGCGGCTTCCTCGGTGGCTTTGACCTGCTGGTAGCTGGTGCGCGCCTGGGCGATGCCGTCACTGACCTGGACCATGATGTCTTGCTCGAGCTTCTTGAGGCCCAACAGGGCCTGCTCGATCTGGGCCTGGGTGGCGCGCACGTCGCTCCGCGCCCGGCGGTTCCCCCCCAGCGGCACGCTCAACACCACGCCGAAGGAGTACTCGGGGTAGCTGCCGTCGCGGGTGACGGTGAAGGCGTCGCTGAACTCGCGTCCGCTGCCGCCCTGGCCGTAGGAGCCGGTCAGGTCCAGTTGGGGGAAGAGCTGGTTTTTCTGGTACTTGAGGGTGATTTGGCGGCGCTCGAGGTCGAGCTTGGTCTGCTGGAGGTCCGGCCGCAGGGTCAGCGCCTTGGACCAACTGTCCTGGAGACTGAAGGTCATCGGCTCGGCGCGGAGCGGCTCGACGGGGACCAGCTCGGTGTCGTGCCAACTGACGAACTGGTCGCCGAGCAGGCTTTTGAGCTGGTTGAGGCGGATGCTGAGGTTGTTTTGCGCGCCCAGGAGCGAGGCGCGGCTGGCCGCGACCTGGGACTGGGCCTCCTTTTCATCCAGCGGCGCCAGCACGCCCACTTCGACGCGCTTCTGGTTTTCGCGCAGGAGTTGCTCGGCCAGTTGCAGCGCCACTTCGGAGACGGCGATGGTCTCGCGGGCGGCGATAACCTCGAGGTAGGCCAGCTCGACGGCGGTGACCGTGGCGATGATCTGCTGGCGCAGGGTCAGCTCGGAGATGGCCAGATTTTTGCGGCTCAGTTGAATGCTCAACCGCGGCCCATCAATCCAGAAATTCCGCAGCAGCGGCTGGGAAAAGCTGAGCCGGAAACCGCCGGCGGTGTTCTCGAAGTCCAGCGGGAAGCCGCCCAGGTCCCGCGAGCCAAACACGTCGTTGTACCCCAGCGTCAGGTCGTAGCGCGTGCCCAGGGGCAAGAGGCCGCTGATGCCGGCGTTGATGGACTCGGTCTTGCTGAGGGCCTGGCCGTAGGGGCGATTCTGCTCGTCCACCCCGCCGGGCTGGGACACCGAGCGATACGAGGCGCCGGCGTTGAAAGTCGGTTCGTACGCGCCGTACGAGCCGCTGAGCGTGGCTCGCGCGACCTCCGGCGCCAGCCGCTGGATGCGGATGTCCAGGTTCTTCTCCAGCGCCATCTGGAGGCAGTCCTCCAGCGTCACGGAACGGGCCTCCGCCGCTCGGGCCGGCAGGGCAAGGAGGTGCAGAAAAAGCGCGGAGGCAACTGCGACAAAACGCGTGGCGTTCATGTGCTGCGAGCGAGCTTGGGTGATTTGTACGTGTGCGTCAAACAAAGCTCCGACCCGGACGGCGGCGGGCAGCGTGGTTGGACCCTTCGTCGGCCCACCCGCCGGCGCGTCGCCCGGGAAGGTTACACCGGCGGGCGCCCCGAAGTTTCAGCCGGCGCGCCGCGGCGCGGCCCGTTGGACGGGCGAGGCGGCGGACGCCTTCAGCCGACGCGCCCCTTCAGGCCCCGGCCCGCCAGGCGCGGTGCTCGCGCATCATGCACTTGTTCATCACCACCACCAACCCGGCCGCGCGGGCGCGCTCCGCCGCGGCGTTGTGGACGATGCCGTCCTGCATCCACACCGCGCGGGCGCCGATGACGATGGCGTCCTCGACGATCTCCGGCACGGCCTCGGGTTTGCGGAAGATGTCCACCACGTCCACGCGCTCGGGGATGGCGCGCAGGTGGGGGTAGGCCGGCTCGCCCAGCACGGCGGTCAGGTTCGGATTGACCGGGATCACGCGGTAACCGGCCTGTTGCAGGTATGCCGCCACGCGGTAGCTGTCCCGCTCGGGTTTGTCCGAAAGCCCCACCACCGCCACGGTGCGGGCCGTGGCCAAAAGCTGGCGCACTTCCTCGGTCGTGGCGTTTTGCCGGGGAAACTCGCAGGCGTGCTCGCTCATGTGCCGGAGGATGGCGCGCCCGGCCCGGGCCCGCAAACCGAAGCGACGTCCCGTCCGCCGGGCGGGCCGGGGCGCGGCTCCCTGCGGAACTGGCGCACCAGCAGGTGCTCGCCCAGTTGCTCGGCGGTGAGCAACCCTACCAGCCGGCCTTCCTCGAGCACCGGCATCGCGGGGCAGGGGCAATCCTGTAGCCGTTGGAACGCCTCCCCGGCGGATTCCCAAACCCGCGCCGTGCAAAAATCCCGCAGCATGAACTCGCGCACCGGCGCGCGGTCGTCGCCCCGGGCCAGCCCGGCCAGCAGCCGCCGGCGGGTGAGCACGCCCACCACCCGGTCCCCTTCCACCACCGGAAAATCCTGTTGAAACCCGGCCACCGCCAGCGCCACCGCCCGGCTCAACGGGTCCTCCGGGGCCAGCGTGCGAAACTCGCGGATCATCAAATCGCCCACCCGCACCCGCGCCAGCGCGGCCCGTGTGCGGACAAATCCGGCCTCCGCCTCGGCTCCCAGCACCACAAACACCGCGATCAGGAGCAACCACCAGTTCTGCTTGAAGAGCGCAATGGCCCCGCAGGCCCAAGCCAGCGCCTGCCCCACCGTGGCCGCCTGGTCGGTGGCCCGCGCGTAGTCCTGCCGCAACGCCAGCAGCGCGCGCAACACCCGGCCGCCGTCCATGGGAAAGGCCGGCGCCAGGTTGAACACCGCCATCAGGGCGTTTGCGTGAAAGAGGTTCACCAGCAAATCGCCCCCCACCAGCCGCACCCCCACCAGCAGTTGCCCCGGCGCCGGCGCGCGCAGCAACGCATACAGGGCCACGCCGATCACCACGTTCACCGCCGGCCCGGCCAGCGCGATCACCAGCTCCTGCCACGGCCGGTCCGGCAACCGCTCCAGCCGCGCCACGCCCCCGATGGGCAGCAACGTGATGTCCCGGGTCGGGATGCCGAACCGGCGCGCCGTCAGGCAGTGCCCCAGTTCGTGCAGGACCACCACGCCGAAGAACGCCACGACCAGGAGCACCGCCCCGTAAGCATCCAGCCAGGAGTGACGCGACTGGTAGGCCAGGTGCGCCACATACACCAGCAACAGCAAAAACGTGGCATGGACATACAGGTCAATGCCCGCCACCCGACCGATGCGCCAGGACCACTTCATCGCTGCGTGCCCGGCAGCTTAACACCGCGCCCGACGCGGGAAAGCCCGGGCTTCAGCAAACGTTCCCCGGGGCCGGGGCAAAAACCAACCGCGGCTCGCGGTGCCGGGCCCCGGGCTGCGCCGCGGCGAGGGCCCGCGGGTTTGACCTGTCCCGCCCTTTCGCGCACCCTGTTCGCATGGCGAACACCTTCGGCCACCTCTTTCGCGTCACCACCTGGGGCGAGTCCCACGGCCCGGGCATTGGCGCGGTGGTGGACGGTTGCCCGCCCCGCCTGCCCCTGACCGAGGCGGACATCCAACCGGACCTGGACCGCCGCCGGCCGGGCCAGTCCAGGATCGTTTCCCCGCGCAAGGAACGCGACACGGTGCAGATTCTCTCCGGTACCCTCGAGGGCCTGACCTTGGGCACCCCCATCGCGCTCTGGGTCCAAAACGAGGACGCCCGCCCCGAAGCCTACACCGAGATGGCCACCAAGTTCCGCCCCTCCCACGCCGACTACACCTACCACGCCAAGTACGGCATCCGCGCCTGGCCCGGCGGGGGCCGCAGCAGCGCCCGCGAGACCGTGGGCCGCGTCGCCGCCGGCGCCATCGCCAAAAAACTCCTGCGCACCCGCTGGGGCGTGGAAATCCTCGCCTGCGTCATCCAGGTGCAGGACCTGTGCGCCACGGTGGACCCGGAAAAAGTCGCCTTCGCCGACATCGAGGCCAACCCGGTGCGCTGCCCCGACCCCGCCCTGGCCGAGCAAATGATCCGGCGCATCGAGCAACGCCGCGCCGAGGGCGACTCGGTCGGCGGCATCATCCTGGGCGTGGCCCGCGGCGTGCCCCCCGGCTGGGGCGATCCGGTCTTCGACCGCCTCGAGGCCGACCTCGCCAAGGCCATGCTCAGCCTGCCGGCCGCGAAGGGCTTCGATCTCGGCTCCGGCTTCGCCGGCGTGCAACTCACCGGCCGCGAGCACAACGACCCCTTCCGCAACCTCGGCGGGCGCGTGCGCACCCTGACCAACCGCAGCGGCGGCATCCAGGGCGGCATCAGCAACGGCGAAACCATCTACTTCCGCGTCGCCTTCAAACCCGTGGCCACGGTCCTGCACGAACAGGAGACCGTGGACGTGCATTACCAGAACACCACCCTCAAGGCCCGCGGCCGCCACAACCCCTGTGTGTTGCCGCGCGCCGTGCCGCTGGTCGAGGCCATGACCGCGCTGGTGCTGGCCGACCACGCCCTGCGCCACCACGCGCAGTGCGAGTGAGGCGGCGGACACGAATCCGACCGATCCGCCGGAGCAGTCGGCTCTCAGGACAACCAGCTTGACGCCCGCACCGGCCGCGTCTAGATACCTCGTGTGACGTCTGCGCAAACCGCGGACGCTCCGCCAAGGTGGGCACCCATAGCTCAATTGGATAGAGCATCTGACTACGGATCAGAAGGTTTCAGGT
>CAYXPA010000122.1:0-2215 GCA_964466945.1 uncultured Verrucomicrobiota bacterium
CGAACTGCACGTCCGGCACGCTGCTGACGGCCGGGGGCACGCTGAAAAACTCGGCGGGCGGAAAGTTGAACAGGGCCGCCACCAGGTTGCTCGGGAAGGATTCCCGCTTGTTGCGGTAGTCCCGCACGTTGCCGTTGTAAAAGCGGCGGGCCGCCTGGATGCGATCCTCGGTGTTCACCAGCTCCCGCTGGAGTTCGAGGAAATGCTGATCGGCCTTGAGCTGCGGATAGTTCTCGACGCGCACGAGCAGTTCCCGGAGGGCGTCCACCAGTTGCGTCTCGTCGCGCGCCTGCTCGCTCACCGGGCCGCGATTGGCGAAGCAGCGGTCGCGCAGTGCGGTCACGCGCGCGAGCAGCTCCCGCTCGTGGTCGGCATAGCCCCGGACCGTGGCGACCAGGTTCGGGATGAGGTCGTAGCGACGCTGGAGCTCGGTGTCCACGTTGCTCCAGGCCTCGGTGATGTGGTTGCGGAGGGCGACGAGGCCGTTGTACTGGACGATCCCGTACAGCAGCGGCAGGAGGGCCAGGACGGCGAGAAGCAGGAGGGCTTCCATGGTCAGGGCGAGTTAAAAAGGTAGGCCGGCAGAAGTTCACGGACGGCCACCAACCGCCGGAGGTTCGGCTCGATCTGGTCGGGGCTCAGACGTGCGGGGAAGGCGAGCGCCAGCACGGGCCCTTCGATTTCCAGCGTCAGGTCAGGATTGGCCAGCAGATACTCAATCATGCGCGGATGGCAGACATCGTAGGCAAACCGCTTGTCCTTCGCGCGCACGCAGAACTTGCGGGAAAACTCGGCGGACTCGAAGTCTATGTCGTCGTAGCCGAACGCCTGGGCGATCTTCGACAGGAGGCCCTCGTGCGTGATGGTCACCTCGGGAAACTCTCGCGGCAGGAACAGCATGAAAAACGAGCAGTGGTGATGGTGGGTCTGCCGATTGCCCTTCGAGTCCGTGGAATGGGTCTCGTAATGGTAATCAAAGACGCGCACCGCGTGGCCAGCGAACGTCCCGGCCAGCCGGTTAAAGGCGTAGCGGTTTTCGCCCTGCCGCAGCTTGTTGAGAAAGCGGAACTGGCGGGGCAGGTCGTAGTCTTTGTCCGGGTCAAACTCGAGGCCCAGGTGAACCGCCAGTTGCTGCAGAGCCTCCCGGCGTTTGCGGGCGGCGACAACGCTGGCGATGATTCCGGCAATCATCAGCAGCGCCAACAGGCCGAAGATGACCAGTGAGACGTCCACAATCCGGTGAAAGACTATGCCGCCGGGCGGCGCGCCGACCAGTGTATTTGCGGGCGGTTTTTGGAGTCGGTCGCTGCGGGTCCGCGCTTGTCGCCGCAGCGCCGGGCCGACATCGTCAACACGTGAGCGCCCTTCTCGACACTTTTTCCGTCCACCACCAAGTCCCTGTGACCGGCCAGCGCATCGCCCGCGCGTTGTTCAACTGGCTTGCCGCGGCGATTTTGTCCGCCGGTGCCGCGGTCGAACCCGCTTCCCCCGCCGCTCTACTCATCGCCCGCCCCGGGCCGCTGATCATCGCCCATCGCGGTTTCAGCCGCCAGGCCCCGGAAAACACGCTGCCCGCCTTTCGCCTGGCGCTGGCCGCGCGCGCCGACCTGGTGGAACTCGATTATCACCACGCGGCGGACGGCGTGCCTGTCGTCCTCCACGACAGCACGCTGGACCGCACCACCGACGCCACGAACCGCTGGGCCGCCACAAACCTGCCGGTTCGCTTGCGCCGCGTGGATGAACTGGCGTCCCTCGACGCCGGGCGCTGGTTTGCTCCCGCCTTTGCCGGCACGCGCGTGCCGACGTTGGTCGAGGCCCTCGAGACCATTCAGGCCGGCGGCGTGACGCTCATCGAGCGCAAAGCCGGCGACGCCGAAACCTTGGTCAGCCTGCTCCGCGCCCGCGGCTGGCTCGGGCAGGTGGTGGTGCAATCGTTCGACTGGGACTTCCTGCGCGCCGCTCGGCGGCTCGCGCCGGACCTGATCCTGGGCGCGCTCGGGCCGCCATCCACGCGGTCCGGTCGGAAGCTGACTGATGAGGAAAAGGTCCTCACGCCGGAGTACCTCGTCGAAATCCGGGACCTGGGCGCGCAACTGGTCGTCTGGAATCGCCAGGTCACCGCCGCAGCCGTGGCCCACGCCCGGGCCTCCGGATTGCGCGTGTGGGTGTACACCATCAACGACCCCGCCGAAGCCGCCGCGCTCGTGGCGCT
>CAYXPA010000122.1:2315-11097 GCA_964466945.1 uncultured Verrucomicrobiota bacterium
GCGTGTGGGTGTACACCATCAACGACCCCGCCGAAGCCGCCGCGCTCGTGGCGCTGGGCGTGGACGGCATCATCACCGATGACCCCGCGGCCGTGCGCGCCCGCTTGCATCCGCAGGCCGACGAAGCCGCCGCGACGCCGGCCACTCGCGGCATTCCCACGCCATTGCCCGATCACCCCGGCAACATCTTCCTCCAGGGCGAACCGGTGAGCGTGCGCCTACCCGACGGGGTGCCGGCGGACGCCCACCGCTGGCGCCTGCTCGACGATGCGGGTCGCGAACTGCGCAGCGGCGGGTTGGAGCCCGTGGCGAAGGCGGCGCGGTCCCCGGTGGCGCCTGGCCCGTTGGGAGTGGGTTGGTACCGGATCGAGTTCGACACGCCCGCGCGGACCAACGCGCTCTGGACCACCGCCGCGGTACTGCGCCGCCTGGCCGTGCCCGTGCCCAGCGATTCGCCGGTGGGCCTGGACGTGGCCGCGGCGTGGTTCGCCCACGACGACCGCACGGGCCAGGAGAGGTATGCCAATCTCGCCGCGCTGGCCGGCGTCAACTGGGTACGGGACCGCCTGCGTTGGCGCGATCTCCAGCCCGAGCCGGGGCCGCTGGTGGCGCGCGTCACCACGTACGACACCGCGGTCGAGGTCCAGCACGCCGCGGGCTTGAAGGTCTTGCAGGTCTTCCACGACACCCCGCCCTGGGCGAGCGAGGCGCCGGACGCCACCGGGCGGTTCGCGCCCGACCTTCGGCACGCCCATGCCCTTGGCCGCGCGCTGGCGGAACGCTTCAAAGGCCGCGTGGCCGCGTGGGAGCCGTGGAACGAGGCCAACATCGCCATGTTCGGTGGGCACACCGTGGACCAGATGTGCGCGTGGCAAAAGGCCGCGTGGCTGGGCTTCAAGGCCGGCGACCCGGACCTGATCGTGGGCTGGAACGTCACCGCCGGCGTGCCCACGCCCGCCCACACCGCCGGCGTGCTGGCGAATGAGACCTGGCCCTACTTCGACACCTACAACATCCACGCCTACGACTGGTCCCACGCCTACGCCGAGTTGTGGGCGCTGGCGCGCGAGGCGATGTCCGGCCGTCCCCTGTGGATCACCGAAGCCGACCGCGGCGCCAAGCACAACCAACAGGCGCCGTGGTTCGACCTGGACCCGCGCCTGGAGCGGCTCAAGGCCGAATGGCAGGCCCAGTCTTACGCCTGCAGCCTCTTCGCCGGCGCGCGCCGGCATTTTCACTTCATCCTCGGCCATTACACCGAGCCCAACGGCGTTCAGTTCGGCCTGCTCCGCCGCGACCTCACTCCGCGCCCGGCCTACGTGGCCCTGGCGGCGGTGGGCCGTTGCCTGGCCGGCGCGCGCGTGCTCGGCCGCTGGCGGCCGGATCCGGAGCTGCACGTGTATGCGTTCCGCGCCCACCCCGACGGCGTGGAGCGGGATGTGCTCGTGGTCTGGGCGGAACGCGAAGCGGATTGGGAAGCGCGCGGGCAAACCCGCGTGGCTTGGAAACCGCCGCTGCCGCTCGAGGTGCTGGCGGTGACGGATTATCTCGGGCGCTCGCGGCCCGCCGCATGGCCGGACGCGCTCAGCGGCGCGCCGGTCTTCGTGTTCCTGCCCGCGGGCCAGGCCGCGATGCTGCCGCTCGAACCGCCGCCGCCCCTGGCCGCGAACCGGCCCGGCGCGCCTTCGCCCGTGGTCCTGCAACTAAGCCTGCCGCGCGACGCGGTCGTGCGGGTGCAGGACATCCGTTGGTCCGAAGGTTACGCCTACGGCATCCGCCCCGGGGCGACGCGGGAAGGCACGCTCCAAGTGTACAACTTCGGCCGCGAGCCGGCGCGCGGCCGGGTCATCGTCGAGTCCGCGCCGCCGGGCTGGAGCGTGGAACTGCCGGAGCCGGGTTACGCGGTCCCGCCGCAGGAACGCCGGGCGCTGCGCGCCATTTGGCGCGTGGCGGCGGAGGCGGCGCGGGATGGCAGGGTGGTGCTCCGCGCCGAGGGCGGCGACGCCGACCGGCCGGTCCTGGCCTTTCGCGGCGTGGTGCGGGAGTAACGCGCGAAGCTTCCTCTTCCGCCCATGACTCAGCCGGTTGATTCCGGGGGAAAACAGCCAACCTAGTCATGGTCGGTCGGCCTGCCGCAAGACGCGCCGCAATCTGCCGCCGTTCCGGGTTTTCAAGCCGCCGTGCCTCAAAGGTGTACCCTGCCCGCGATTTGGTAAGGCCGCGCCGTGGCGCGGCCGGGTCGAGCGGCGCCGACGCAGCGGCGCCCTACCGGGAGGCCGGCGCCCACACAGCGGCGCCCTACCGGATGGCCTGCGCCGACGCAGCGGCGCCCTACCGGGAGGCCGGCGCCGACGCAGCGGCGCCCTACCGGGAGGCCGGCGCCCACACAGCGGCGCCCTACCGATTGGCGGACACCCCCGTTAGTTGCTCGCTCCAGCCCGCTCGGAGACCGCAGCGTTCTGGCTTGGGACGCGCGCGTGGCCCGGGCTTGCCAAGCGCGGGGCGGCTTGGAAGGCTCGCCCGCGAAACACGTTGACCCACCATGCCCATCATTTTTGACCAGCCCGGAACGCGCCGGGCCTTTTTGCAAACCACCCTCCTTGGCGGGGCCGGCCTGGTCTTCGCCGGGTGCCGGACCAGCCGGCCGGACGCCGCGCGCGCAGCCGAATTTCACGTCGCCTTGCTGGCGGACACGCACGTGCCGGCGGACCGCGCCAACACCTACCGCGGTTTCCGCCCCTGGGAAAACCTCCGCGCCGTGGCGCCGCAAGTGGTGGCCGCGCGCCCCGAAGGCGTGGTGTTGGCGGGCGACGCCGCCCGGCTGGACGGGCAGGAGGCCGATTACCGCGAGCTCCAGGGCCTGTTGGCGCCCGTGGCCGCGGCGGCGCCGGTGTACATCGCCCTGGGCAACCACGACCACCGGACGAACTTTCTGAAAGTTTTCACCGCGCATCCCGGGCAGTTGGCCGGCGTGAGCGGCAAACACATCACGGTGATCGAGCATCCGGCGGTCCGACTCGTCGTGCTGGACTCGCTCTTCAACGTGAACCAGACCCCCGGGCTGCTCGGCCGCGCGCAGCGCCAGTGGCTGGCCGAGCAGTTGCCCCGGCTGGCGGACCGGCCGGTGGTCCTGTGCGTGCACCACACCCTGGGCGAGGGCGACGGCGAGTTGCTGGACGCCGACCGGCTCTTTGCGCTGGTGGCGCCGCATCGCCACGTGAAGGCGATTGTTTTCGGCCATTCCCACGTCTGGGCCTTGAGCCGTCGGGACCGGCTGCACCTGATCAATCTCCCGGCCGTGGGCTACAACTTCAGCGATACCCAGCCGGTGGGCTGGGTGGAAGCGCGTTTTTCCCGCGCGGGCGTGAGCCTGACGCTGCGGGCGCTGGCGGGCGAGCGCGCCCACGACGGCCGGACTTACCGGCTCGCCTGGAGTTGAGCGGGCGGACCGGCCTCGCGCCGTCGCCAGGGGAGGAGCGGCGGTAAGGGCCCGGCAGCCGGGCGTTCAAACCGGGAAGGTGCGGACCTCGCGGCAAGGTTCCAATGCGGCGATGCGCGCCATCAAGGCGTCGGCGATTTCCTGGTACAGCGCCTTGAGTCGGGCCTTGTCGGCGGTGCGGGCCAGGGCGCGCTCGGCGGCGAAATCCAGGGGCGCACCGTACTTGACGATCAGCCGGCGCGGTCGCGGCCAACGCTGGTGCCGGCCCCAGGCTTCGTAAGTGCCGAAGACGCGCACCGGCACCACCGGGCAGGTGGATTTGGCAATGACCAGGCCGATGCCGGCCCGCGCTCGCTGGAGGCGGCCATCGTGCGTGCGGGTGCCCTCGGGGAAAAGCAGGATGGCGCCGCCGGCCAGCAGCCGGTCGAGGATGGCCTTGAGCCCGGCGGCCCCGGCGCCGTCGCGGTCCACCGGCACGACTTCCCAGGAGCGCAGCACGGCGCGCAGCAGCGGGGAGTCGAAGAGGGTGTTGCGCGCCAGGAAGTGGACCAAGCGCCGCAGGCCGGCGCCCACCAACGGGGGATCGAGGTAGCTGGCGTGGTTCGCCGCCAGGATGACCGGGCCGGTGCGCGGCGCTTGCTCGGCTCCGTAGAAACGAGCACGGAAACCCACCCGGAAGACCGCCCGGGCCACGCACCAGCCGAGCGCGTAACTCAGGTTCATGCGCGCCTCGCCGGGTTGCGTTCCGCGCCGGCCCGAACCTCCCCCCTGACCCCGGGTCGGCTCATGGCGCTTTCGCCGCCGCTTGGTCCGCGCCCCGCGCGGCCAACCGCCGCCGGATTTCCTCGAGGATGAAGGCGCTGCTTTGCTCGGGGGTTTGGCCGGAGGTGTTCACCACCACCGCCCCCAGCGGCACCATCAACGGCGCCGCTTTCCGCTGGCTGTCGCGGTGGTCCCGGGCGGCCAGGTCTTCCTGGATGCCGTCGGCCCGGCGGCGCCGGGTGCGCTCGTCCAGCGTGGCGTCGAGGTAAAACTTGAACTCGGTCTCCGGAAAGACCTGCGTGCCGATGTCCCGGCCTTCCATGACCAGGTTGCCGAACTGCGCGCAGGCCCGCTGGGTCTTGACCATCCACTCCCGGACCTTGGGGATGGCGGCGACCAGCGGCACCGCGGCGCTGACCTCGGCGGTGCGGATTTCTTTTTCGGGGTAATAGCCGTTGACCAGGAGGCGCACGTGGCCGTCCACGCATTCCAGGCGGGTCTTCCAGCGCCGCAGGACGGCCGTGACGGCGCGGGGGTCGTGCACGTCCACGCCGTGCTTGAGGCAGTACCAGGCCAGGGTCCGGTACATGGCGCCGGTGTCCACGTAGGCGAAGTTCAGGGCGCGGGCCACCAGGCGGGCGTTGGTGCTCTTGCCGCTGGCGCTGGGGCCGTCAATGGCGATGACGATCGGCTCATGGGCGGTCGCGGCGGGTGGGGCGGGAGGGGATGTTTTCGAGCGCGAGGCGGGCATGGCAAAGCTTCACGTCAGGGGGCGACCAGTTCGGCGGGCGCCAGTCGGCGGCCGGTGGCGGGGTCGCGCAATTCCACGCCCAGCCCGGGGGGCGGCGGGGTGGCGAGTTTCTGGAAAAAGTTGGGGAAGGTCTTCCGCACGCAGGCCGGATTTTGGATTTTGAGGCCCGGCACCTTCAATCCCAGAATCGCAAAGCACATGGCGATGCGGTGGTCGTGGTGCGTTTCGATCGTTGCGCCGTGCAGCGCCGCCGCGCCCGGATAGACCGTGAGGGTGTCGCCGGTCTCGACCACCCGCGCGCCGCAACGGCTCAGGCCCTCCCGCATGGCCGCCACGCGCTCGCACTCTTGCACGCGCAGCCGGCCCAGGTCGGTGAACCGCACCGGATGCGCCGCCCAGGGAGCCAGCACCATCGCCGTGAGGATGCTGTCGCCCAGGTCCCGCGCCCGCGAGACCGTCTCGGGCAGGGGCAGGTAGCGCGGAAAACGCGCGTCCACCTGCCAGCCGGAGGCGGGCCAGCGGGCCACACGCACCCGGCCCGCGCCGCCCAGCAACCAGTCCGCCGCCCAGAAGTAACTGGCGCTGGAGGCATCGGGCTCGATGTCGAACCGCCCGCCCCCGGCGGGGAAGGCGCGCACCAGATGCCGGGTCATCTCGATGTACGGTTGTTCTTCCGCGTTGTCGCCGGTCACGGTGACCTCCCAACCGGCGACCCGCCCGGCCAGCAGCAGCGCCGAGGCGAACTGGGAGCTTTCCGCCACGCTTACCGTGCAGCGGCCGGGCCGCGGGCCGGCCCCGTGAACGACCGCGGGCAGGCGGTCGTTGGGGGACTCGACGCGGTAGCCCAGTTCGCGCAACGCCGCAAAGAGCGCGGCCTGCGGGCGCTCGTGCATGCGCGGCGTGCCGCGCAACCGGTAGGCGCCCGTGCCCAGGCAGACCAGCGCGGCGAGGAAGCGCGCCGCCGTGCCGGCGTTGCCCACGTAGAGCTCGAGCGGCTGCGCCGGGCTGCCCCCGCGCGGGACTCGCCCGCCCTGGCCGTACACGGTGAGGGTGCGGTTGGCCGCCTCGTCCGGGTCGGGCGCCACGGTGACCAGGAAGCCCAGTTCCTGGAGGCAGGCGACCATGATTTCGGTGTCTTCGCTCCAGAGGGCGCCGCGCAGCTCGGTCTCGCCTTCGGCCAGGGCGGCCAGCACGAGCGCGCGGTTGGTGAGGCTTTTGGAACCCGGCACGGCGACTTCGGCCCGGGGCGCGGCGGCCGGCGGCACGATCTCGAGCAATTCGGGCAAGGGCATGGCGCGGACGGGCGGGGGTTACTCGTCGGGGTCGGGGTTGGCCGGCCGAAGCCAGGCATCGCGGCGGGCGCGGGCGGTGGTCAGAAACGCGTCCAACGCCGCGGCGTCGCCGGCCGCCACGGTCCGGCGCAATGCTTCGAGCCGGCGGGCGAAGTCCTCCAGGGCGCGAACCACCGGCTCGCGGTTGGCCAGGAAGATGTCGCGCCACATCTCGGGCGAGCCGGAAGCGATGCGGGTGCCGTCGCGGAAACCGCCGGCGCAGAGTTGGGGCTGCTCGCGCGGGGCGAGCGGGTCCAGCACCAAGTCCACGAGCGTGGCGGCCAGGGCCTGGGGCAGGTGGCTGGTGCGCGCCACCAATTCATCGTGGGCTTCGGGCGCGAGGCGGAGGGTGCGCGCGCCCAGCGCGGTCCAGAGTTGGGTCAGTTGAGTCACGGCGTCGGGGGCGCTCGCCGGGGTGGGGGTGAGCACGCAGACCGCGCCGTGGAACAGGTCGGCGCGGGCGGCAGCCACGCCGTTGCGTTCGGAGCCGGCCATGGGATGGCTGCCCACGAACCGGGCACTGGCGGCGGCAAAGAGGGGTTCGAGGGCGCGCACGACCGGGGCTTTGACACTGCCCACGTCGGTGACGAGGGCTCCGGGGCGCAGGGCGGGGGCGGCTTGCGCGGCCAGCGCGGGCATTTGCCCCAAGGGGGTGCAGAAGACCAGCAGGTCGGCGTCGCGCACGGCCGCCGCGAGGTCCGTGTCGGCCGTGTCCACCGCGCCGGCGGCCCGGCATTCGGCGATGGCCGCGGCGCGGCGCACGTAGCCGTGCACGCAGGCCGCCAGGCGCCGTTGGCGCAGAGCCAGGCCGAGCGAGCCGCCGAGCAGGCCCACGCCGATGAGGGCCACTTTCTGAAACAACACGCGGTGAAGTTGCCGAACCGCCTGCCGGAGCGGCAAGCGGCTTCTGCCGGGCGGGGAGAACGGCCCCTGGCGCGTCCTTGACCGGCGGAGCGGCGGGGCATTACATGCCCGGTCATGAATTTTCCCGCGTTGTTTCCCGCGCTGGCGGCGCTGGGCGGCTGGTTGGTGCTCGGTGGTCTGATTCCGGTCCGCGCGGGCGTGAATGAGTTGACCGAGGCCGAGAAGGCTGAGGGGTGGCGGTTGTTGTTCGACGGCAAGAGCACCGCCGGCTGGCGCAGTTTCAAGAAGACCACGTTCCCCGCCCGGGGCTGGGTGGTCGAGGAGGGATGTCTCAAGCACCTGGCGCGGGGTGGCGGCGGGGACATTTTGACCGAGGCCACGTTTGAGGATTTCGAGCTGTCTTGGGAATGGCGGCTGGCGCCGGGCGCCAACAGCGGGGTGAAGTATTTCGTGACCGAGAGCCGTCCGAGCGCGTTGGGGCACGAGTACCAGTTGGTGATGCCCGATCACCCGGAGGCGGCCAGCCAGCCCACCAAACACGTGACCGGCAGTTTTTATGACGTGTGGCCCACGCGCGTGCCCATCCGGCTGCGGCCGCCGGGGGAGTTTAATCAGTCCCGCATCCTGGTGCGCGGCCAGCGGGTCGAGCACTGGCTCAACGGGGAGTTGGTCCTCGAGTGCGAGTTGGGCAGTCCGGCACTGAAGGCGGCACTGGCCGCCAGCAAGTTCAAGGACGTGCCGGGGTTTGGCGAGAAGGTGCGCGGGCACATTTTGTTGCAGGACCACGGCGGGGAGGTGTGGTTCCGCAATCTCAAGGTGCGGGAGTTTTGAGTGGGCCGTGGCCCGGCCAGCCGCGGGAGGCGCATCAGCCGGAGCGTTGTGGTGCAGGGCATTTTTGCGCTGGAAGTGCAGGTGGAGGAAATGCCGCGCCGAGGCGGGTCTTGCCAAGGACGGAACCGCCCGGGAGCATCGGCCGAAAGGTCATGCACGTGTCCGTCATTTTGGCCCACCCCAAGCCGGGCAGTTTCAATCACGCCATTGCCCAAACCGCGAGCGAGACTTTGAGCGCGCTGGGGCATCGGGTAAGTTTCCACGATTTGCAGGCCGAGGGGTTTGATCCGGTGTACACGGCGGCGGAGCTGGAGCGGGAGCCGGTGTTGCCGCCGGCCGTGGCTCGACACGTGGAGGAGGTGTGCACGGCCGACGGGTTGGTGGTGGTGCACCCGAATTACTGGAGTCGGCCGCCGGCGATTCTGTGCGGCTGGGTGGACCGGGTGTTGCGGCCGGGCCGGGCGTACCGGTTTGTGCCGGACGGCCGGGGCGGGGCGCGGCCGGAGGGGTTGTTGCGCGCGCGGGTGGCGCTGGTCTTTAACACGGCCAACACCCCGCAAGAGCTGGAGGAGGCCCGGTTTGGCGACCCCTTGGAGGTGCATTGGCGCAAGGTGGTGTTTGGCCTGTGCGGTGTGCCCACGGTGTATCGGCGTAATTTCAGCCCCGTGATCACCAGCACGCCGGAGCAACGCCAGACCTGGCTGGCGGAAGTGGCCCGGGCGGTGCGAGAGTACTTTCCTGTCGTGGGCGGCTAAGAGCCTGTCGGACTTTTTTCGAGGGAAGATTGCTGTGAATTGAACCACC
>CAYXPA010000123.1:0-11042 GCA_964466945.1 uncultured Verrucomicrobiota bacterium
GCTCCCATCCCGGTGGGGCGAGACTCTGTCGAGCCCTTGCTTCTGACTTGGTGGGGCGTCGAGCCCTGCCTTCCAGGGTCCAGTGTGTCGCGGGCGGCGGCTTGCCGGGCCGCCGGGTTCTCCGCACCATGACGTCGGCGTCCGCACGGGCGCCGGGATCAGATGCGCATTCTCCACCTGTTGGGCGCCACCGAGGACACCGGGGGCATCCTGACCGTGCTGCGCAACCTCCAGGCCGCCACGGCGAGCCGGGGTTGGGAGCACGTGGTGTGGATCAACGCCGCCTACCGCGAGGTGCGCGGGCCGCCGTTGCGCTACCGGGTGACACGGCACTTGGTGCAGGATTCGTTCAACCACCCCGCGCTGCTGTGGCGGGCGCTGCGGGCGCGGGGCGAACTGCGCGCGCTGCTGCGCCGCGAGCCGTTTGACATCCTGCACGCCCACGGGCGGGGCGGTTTCCTGGTGGCGCTGCTCGAAGCGCGGTTCGGTCGCCGCACGGTGGTGTTCACCAACCACGGTTACGCGCGCCGCCACGGGCTGTACCGCTGGGCGGCCCAGCAACCCCGGATGCTCACCTGCGTGCTCACGCCGAACATGGCCCGGCACTACGGCCTGCCGCCGGACCTGCCAAACCTCCACGTCGTGTCCGAGTGCTGCGCCGACGCGTTGTTTGACCGTCCGCTGGCCCGCGCGGCCGGCCGCCCGGCGGAGGCACCGGTGCGGTTGGTGGGGCTGGGAAACATCGTCGCGTGGAAGAACTGGCACCTCGTACTCGAGGCGCTGGCCCGACTGCCCGCAGGCGAGCGACAGCGGCTGGTCTTCGAGCACTGGGGACCGGTGCCGGACCATGCCGCCTGCCGGGCCTATCACGCGCGGCTCGAGGCATTGCGGCAGCGGCATCAACTCGAGACCAGCGCCCGGTTCTGCGGGCTGTCCCTGGCGGTCGAAGAGGTGCTGCGCGCGGCGGACTGGTTTGTCCTGCCCTCGACCAACGAGCCCTGTTCGGTGGCCCTGATCGAGGCTCTGGCGCTGGGCCTCCCCGCGCTGGTCTCCGCCAGCGGCGGCAACGTGGACATCGTGCGCGCCGGAGAAACCGGCCTGCTCTTCGAGCCGGAGAACGTGACCAGCCTGGCGGCATGTCTGGGCCGGATCGCGCGCGGCGAGGCGCCCATGCGACCGCCCGAGCACATCCGCGAGAGCGTGCGCGAGCGCAGCGCCACGGCCGTGGCGGCGGCTTACGAACGGGTGTACGCCCGGGCGCTGGCGGCGCAAGCCGCACCCGGGCGCGTTTGAAGCCGGGGGGAACCGCACACCTGCACACCGCTGGGGCCGGTGAAGCTATCCCGAAAGTCCGCGTTCCGCCGTGAACTTTGCTGGGGGTGCTGCTTCGCGATAGGAGCGAGTTCCGTCTGAAAACCGCGCGCTGCTTCGCAGGGTTCCGCAAACGCTACGGGGGTTGACCGTCCCGGCCCTGGTGGGGTGGCAGCTTGTAATCAACTCGAAGTTGTTGCAGGCCACCGCGGCAAAACGTCGCCCCCAAAGGGTGCGCCCGTTCCCCGATCGGGTAGGGCCGGGCTGCGCCCCGGCCGATGGTAGCGCCGACGCAGCGGCGCCCTACCGTTCGGCCGCCGCCACGGGCAAGTTGCCCGTTCCATCTACCGCTCCGCACCTCGGCTCCGGCCTCAGGGCTTGAGCACGATTTTGCCGGAAAGCACGCCGCTTTTGCCGATGGTGTTCTCTTCCTGGAGGCGATGGGCGGCGGCGGCTTCAGACAGGGGCAGGACCCGGTCAATACGCGGCTTGAGCTTGCCGCTGGACAGCCAGGCGTTGATGTCCTCGGCTGCCTCACGCTGCTCGTCCGGGTGGGCGGAGAACATGACAAAGCCGTGGATGCTGGCGCCCTTGACGTAAAACGGTCCCACCGGGAAGGGCGGGCGGGCGTCGCGCCCGGCCATGATGATCACCCGGCCCCGACTGGCCAGCGCGGCGATGATGCGGTCAAAGTCCGGCTCGCGGGTGGTCTCCCACCACACGTTCACGCCGCCGGGAGTGATTTTGCGCAGGGCCAGTTGCGGCTCGACGTCGCGGTACACGATCGCGTAATCCGCCCCGAGCTTGAGGATGGCCTCGGCCTTCTGCGGGCTGCCCACCGCGGCGATGACGCGCGCGCCGGCCAGCTTGCCCATCTGGACCACCACCGAGCCCACCCCGCCGCTGGCGCCGTTGACGAAGAGCGTTTCGCCGCGCTCGAGCCGGGCGTGGCGGAAGAGCCCCAGGTGCGCGGTGATGCCCACCAGGGCAATCGCCGCGGCGGCTTCGTCGCTGACGTTGTCCGGGATGGGGTAGGCCCAGCATTCGTCCACGAGGATGTACTCGGCAAAGGTGCCCTGCCGGCCCAGGAGGCCCTGGTTGGAACCCCAGACGCGCTGGCCCGGCTCGAACAGGGTCACTTCCGGGCCCACCGCTTCGACCACGCCCGCGAAGTCGCAACCCGGAATGAACGGGTGCGGCAGGTCCATCTTGACCGCGCCGCTGCGCAGGTAGGTGTCAATGGGATTGAGCGCGACGGCGCGCACCCGGATGCGCAGGCGCGCGCCGGTGGGCGGCCCGGGGTCGGGCAACTCGCCGTACACGAGGGTTTCGGGGGGGCCGGGCTGGTCGAAGTAAACGGCTTTCATGCGCCGCGGCGCAGCTTGGCGCTCAGGGCGCGGCCAGGCAATACAGTTTGCGGTTGGTGCGCACGAACAGTTCGCGGTCCACGGCCACGATGGTCGAGCGCGTGCGGTCGTCGCCCGGCTCGCCCAGTTCGGTCTGGTGCACCACCCGGCCGTCGGCGGCGTCCACCACGACCACCTCGCCGCGGAAGTTCAGCAGGTAGATGCGCCCGTCGGCCCCGGTGGGCGAGGCCTCGTATTTGGTGGTGCCGGGCGTCTCGAGGAGCCACTTGGCCTTGCCGGTGCGCGGCTCGACGCGCGTCAACGCCTTGCGCAGGTCGCTCAGGACAAAAAAGTCGCCCAGATAAAACAGCGGCGTAGGCACGTCGCTGGTCACTTCACGGGCCTGGTCGGACTTCCACAGAATGGCCGAGTCCGGCAAGACACCCTGGCCACCGGCCGCCAGGGCATAGACCGGGTCCTGCTTGGGCGCGCAAGCCAGGATGACGCCCGCGCCGGCCACGGGCGAGGGCACCAGGCGCCAGTGCGTGATCTTGCGGGGGTTCCACGTGCCCCAGCGCCAGAGTTCGGCGCCGGTGGCGGGGTCGTGGCCGGTGATGCAATCGCCGCCGATCACCAGGATTTCCGCGCGGCCGGCGTGGGTGAAGGGCACCGGCGAGGCGTAGGACTCGCGGGATTCCTGCACGGCGTCGCACGGGCGCACGTGCCGCCAGAGTTCCTTGCCCGTAGCCGGGTCGAGCGCCAGCAGGTAGGACTCGATCTTGCCGTCCGGCCCGGGCCGGCCGCGTCCCTGCACGGGCACGTCACGTTGGAGCACCTGCACATAGAGCCGACCCCCGTACAAGAGCGGGCTGGCACCGTAGGTCCAAAGGAAGGCGAACTCGCCGTAATCCTGCGCCAGTGAACGCTTCCACAACGTCCGGCCCTCGAGGTCAAACGCCGCGAGGTCGCCCTGGCCGTAAAGGAAGACCACTCGCTCGCCGTCGGTGACCGGCGAGGGCGAGGCGAAGTTGCTGAGGTTGTCGCGCCGGATGCCCTCGGCCACGGGTTGTCGCCACAGTTCGCGGCCGGTCCGGCGGTCCAGCGCCAGGGCCACCAGGCCGCCGGCGGCGGTGTCGGTCGAGGAAATGAACACCCGGTCGCGCCAGACGATGGGCGTGGCGGCGGCCGGGCCGGGCAGTTCGGCGGTCCAGCGCACGTTCTCGGTGCGGCTGAACGTGGCGGGTAGGTTCGTGGCCGTGCTCGAACCGTTGTACGCCGGCCCGCGCCAGTGCGGCCAGTCGGCCAGGGCCGAAGTGGCGAGGGCGAAGACCGTGATCAGGGACAACCATAGTGCTTGCATCCGGCCAAGGTAAGGGCCGTCGCCCGGGGCGCAAATCGGAAAACCCGGCCGCCGGCTGATTCTCTGGCGAAGGCTTGCCGCGTCCCCCGCCGCGGGCGCAACCACGGCCCGGGAATTCCCGGGCCGGCTCACCGCGTGACCGTCGCCACGGGCGTGGGCGCGACCAGGCGGCGGAGTTGCTCCAGCGTGACCGACGTCCGGGGCCGGAAGCGCGGGCCGGCCAGGTAATCCAGCAGGCTGCGGCGGAATTGGCGGCGCACGGGGTCGGTGGCCAGGTCGTTTTCGAGGTCCACACTGCACACGAGCAAGCGGCCCCGGCCGACGCGGGCTTCGAAGACCAGGCCCAGGCGGCGGTTGGTGAACCAGTCGTCAATGACCTGCACGGCGGGCCGCAGCGGGCGCGGCAGTTCATCCAGGATCATCGCGCCGGCGCGGGTGACCAGGTACCACCACTGCCAGTTGCTGTGCGCGTCGGTGGGAAAACCGGCCAGCAGCGGATGCTTCGGGTCGCACAGGATGCCCAGCGTGTGCGGCGCCTGACGGCCGGTCCAGGCGGTGTTCCAGAAGATGCTCGAAAATCCCAGCGCCACCGGGCCGCGCCGCGGGTCCGGGGCCACGCGCGCCGGCGGCACCAGCCAAAGCACCTTGCCGCCGGCCTCCAGCGCGGCCACCGCGGAAGCGTCCAGCTCGCGGACCACCGTCACCTCCGGCGGCACTGCGGTGGAAACATTGGGCGGATAGACCCACACGTCCCAGTCATTCTCGAAGCACGGGCCGGCGGCGCGGCCCGGGTTGGCCGCGGTCCCGGGCGCGGTTTCCAAACCCACCACCAGCCGGTACCGCGCCGGCGCGGGCAGGCGGTGAAGGTCTAACGCGATTCGCCCGAGGCGAAGGCCGTTGCCCAACGGCACGGTCCGCGGCGCCAGCCGGCCCGGGTGGTACGCCCGGCCATCGTCGCCCAAGAGCTTGAACACGGGCGTGACCTCCGGCAGCGGCGCGGGGCCGAAGTGCGCGACCTCGAGGTCCGCCGCGAGCGTTTCGTCCCCGGTGAACACCCGCTTGGACAGCCGCGCCAGCGGCACGGTCGGCCCGCAGAACCGGCGGAACTCCGCGGCGCTCACGTAGCCCTTGGGCTCCCAGAACGCATCGAGCACGCCCACCAACGCGGTGCCCTGGCCGGGGAAATCGTGCAGGTCGAGCAACTGGAACCCGCTCAGGCCCGGCGTGCGCAGCGCCGATTCGATCTCCTCCTTGTAGCAGAGCGTCTGGAGACGGCCGGAGGCGTGCAAGAACTCGCGCGCCTGCCCCAGCATCCCGGCCGCCCGGAGCGAGTCGCGGAAAATCTCGAAGTTCCGCGGCTTGAGGTAGCCGGTGTATTTGGGCATCTGGGCGAAGTTGGGATACACGCACCACTGGCCGATTTCGTGGCTGACCACCGGCACGGCGCGGGCGGCGACATAGTCGCGGTAATCAGTGACGGTTTCGGGCGGGCGGGCGTTGATCCGCGATTTGAGGCCGGCGCCCCAGGCTTGGATGCGCGGGTCGGGCGTGACGTGGAACTGGTTTTCCGGAATCTGCGGCCAGCCGGTGCCGCCCGAGTAAAGCCGGCGCGGGTCGAGGGCCCGGAAATGGGGCACCCAGTGGCGAAGATACTCGGCGTGGCGGGCGCCGCCCGGCTCGTTGCCCGCCAGCAGCATGAGGAACGAAGGGTGGTTGCCGTAGGCGCGCAGGATGCGTTCCGCCTCGCGGTACAGCCAAGCGTCCACGGGCCGGCCGTCGCCCAGC
This sequence comes from uncultured Verrucomicrobiota bacterium, assembly GCA_964466945.1. Classification (GTDB taxonomy): domain Bacteria; phylum Verrucomicrobiota; class Verrucomicrobiia; order Limisphaerales; family J093; genus DSVZ01. Next base: position 5,803 of record CAYXPA010000123.1, read on the forward strand.
GTGGTGGATTGATTGGGCCAACTGGCGCACTCGACGTGCAAGTACACGCCCAGTTCGTCCGCCGCCCGAAAGGCGGCCTCGGGCGGACAATGCGAGTGGAACCGCAGATGGTTCAGCCCATGCGCCTTGGCGGCCTGCATCACCCGGCGCCACGACGCGACGTCTATGGGCGGATGCCCCGTGCGGGGGAAAATCGAGCACTCCAGCGTGCCGCGCAGCATCACCGGTCGGCCGTTGAGGGTGAACTGCGTGCCGGCCGTGGCGAAGTCGCGCAGGCCGAACGTGACCTCGGCCTCGGCGGGCGGGCCGGCGCCCCCGGGCTCCAGCTCGGCCGTGAGCCGGTACAGCGTCGGGTGGAACTCATCCCAGAGCGCGGCGTCCGCGCCCAACTGATGGGTAAATTCGAGCGTCCCGCCGGGTTCGGTCCAGCGCACCGGGTGCTCGGACGCGAAACCGCCACGCGCCGGGCCGGCCCCGGGCGCGCAGCGCAACCGCAGCCGGCCGGCGCCCGCGGACCCGGAGGCATTGCCCAGGCGCACGCGCACCGTGGCGGCGCGCTCCGCGGCGCGGGGATACACCCGGAGGTCCTCGATCCAGACCGGCGGCGTGGCGCGCAGCTCGAGCCGGCCCACGATCCCGTTCCAGTTGCCCTGGGTGTGGTCGCTGATGCTGTGCGAGTTTTCGCCGATCTCCACGACCGGGCGGTTGTCCACGCGCACGGTGAGCCGGTACCGGCCGGGCGCCAGACCCACGCCCAGCGCGTACTCGTGCGGCGTGGAGAGGCTGTCGTTGGTGCCGAGGCACCGGTCGTCCAGCCACACCCGCGTTTCCCAGTGCGGCCGCTCGAGAAACAACACCACGCGTCGTCCCGCCCAGGCGGTCGGGATCTCGATCGTGCGCTGATACCACGCCACGCCCCGGTAGTACCGCTCCGGCTGGAGCCAGAACGGCACCTTCACCCGCCCCGGTGCGCGGTACCGCGCGTACTCCGGCGCGGTGAACCAGGAGCGGTCCACGATACCGCCCACCCAGGGCGTGTTGGTGCTGATGGGGTCGCCGATCCCTTGCTCGGGCAGGGAGCCGGGCAGGCGCAACTTGCCCGGCAGAGCACGATGGAACCACGCCTCCGCCAGCCCGACGTCCGCGCGGTCCAGCGCGTACCGCCACCGCCCGGCCAGCGAAAGGGTCATTTCCGCGTGGCCGCTGGCGCACAGACACAACCCGGCCAACCACCCGCCCGAGCGCGCGAGCAAAGTTTTCATGGGAAACTCCGCCCGGAACGTAACGCCGGCCGGGCGCCGGTTGAACGGAAAAAAGTCCCCTCGGGGGACCGGTATTGGTGCGGCGGTGTGACGGAGCCGGAGGAAAGCAATCTGGCCGCGGATGGCGCGGCCCGTCGGCCTGTGGCGGCGGGCTGAAGGTAGGGCGCCGCAGCGTCGGCGCCGCCCTCGGCCGGGGCGCAGCCCGGCCCTACCGAGCGCCGGGGCGAGGGCGGTGCGGGCAACCTTCTGGGTGCGGCGGTCGGCAAATCCGAAGTCGGCGGCAGGTTGGCAGCCGCCAGCCGGCAGGCAGGCCGACCACAGCCAGGTTGGCCGTGCCACCCGGAGCCTACCGAATCCTTCCGGCGGCGATGCGTTCGCCGCCCGCCGCGCTTGCGGATTCACTTGCCGGGGCAGGGGCGCGGGCGCAAAAGTTTTCCCGCGGAAGAACCCGGGCTGGCCCCGCCAGCCCCGGCCGGGCGCCCGTAGCTCAGTTGGACAGAGCATCTGCCTTCTAAGCAGACGGTCCCGCGTTCGAATCGCGGCGGGCGCGCCACCGCCCTTGCGACTCCGCGCCCCTGTCCACACCGCGCTTGCCTCGCTCGCGGGCCGCCCCGAACATCCCGCGTCGTGAACCGCATCGTCGCCCGCTTCGCCCAACTGCGCGCGCAGCGCCGCAAGGGCCTCATCATCTACATCGGCGCCGGCGACCCGGACCTCGAGGCCACCCGCCAACTGGCCCTGGCCTTCGACCGCGCGGGCGTGGACGTGCTCGAGCTGGGCGTGCCCTTCAGCGACCCCCTGGCCGACGGCCTGGTCAACCAGCTCGCCGCCCAGCGCGGGCTGGCCGCCGGCGCCACGCCGCCGCGCGTGCTCGAAACCGTGGCCGCCATCCGCCGCGATTCGTCCATTCCGATCGTGCTCTACGTGTATTTCAACCTGCTGCACCGCCGCGGCGTGAAGGAATTCATCGCCGACGCCGCGCGGGCGGGCGTGGACGGGCTGTTGGTGCTGGACCTGCCGCCGGAGGAGGCGGACAGCTACGAAACCCTCATGCGGGACGCGGGCCTGTGCGCCATCTGGCTGGTGGCGCCCACCACGCCGGAGGACCGCATCGCCCGCATCGCCCGGCGCGCCAGCGGCTTCCTCTACTACGTCTCGCGCGAAGGCGTCACCGGCATGCAGGAGCGCGTCAGCGACACCATCGCGGCCATGACCGCACGCATCCGGGCGCACACCGACCTGCCGGTGGCGGTGGGCTTCGGCATCTCGAACCCCGAGCAGGCGCGCCTGGTCGCGCAACACGCCGAGGCGGTCGTGGTGGGCAGCGCGGTGGTGGACCGCATCGCCCACCTGGGGCGCGCGCCGGACATGGTCGAGCAGGTCGCCGGCTTTGTCCGCACCCTCACCGACGCGGTCAAAAGCGTCTGACCGCGTCCGCGAAACCGCCCGGCCGGCCGCTCGCACAGGTCGCGCCCGGCTGGCCAACCGGGAGGCGACAGGATGGACGTGCCCGCTTGGAATCGCCTTGTGCAGCCCGCTGGGACGGATATATGCTCCGGGATCGTGAGCGGCGAAATCTTGTTCCTCACCGCCAAAGTTCCGGTACGCCATGCAGTGCTTGCGCTGGTGGCCGCCTGGTATCTCGGCGCACCCGACCCGAACGCCCTGGCCGGGAGGCTCGACCTGGCCGGCCTGAGCGTTACCCCGCACGTGCAATGTCCGAACTTGCGCTACCGTCGCGCTCCCGATCCCGAACCGGGCGCCCGGGTCGAGATTTTTCTCCGCAACGGCGCCTCGGCGCCGCGGGTCATCGGGCCGGACTTCCCGGTGTTTTTCGACGGCCTGCCGGCCGGGGAACTGCTCGGCCGGAGCGTGTGGACCTGGCATGACACGCCCGTCACCCGCACCAACCAGACTCTCGTGCTCCCGCCGGGCGCCCTCACCGTGTGGCGCTTCAACGCCCGCGGGACCAGTTGGGGCGCCGGCACCACGCACCAGCTCGAGATTCGCGGGACGCCCTCGCAAACTATTCCCCTCGAGCTGGACGCCCCCCGGACCTGGCTCTCCGCGGTCACGTTTCTCGGTCCGGACGGTTCGGTCGCGCCCGATCGCGTCGTGGTCCACGTGGCCAACAGCACCGATCAGCCTCTGGAACTGCGAGCGCTGCGGCTCTGGCTACCCGCCAGCGGCGCGGAACCTCGCGCCCTGCAACCGCAAGCGTGGTTGAGCAACCTCGTCGGCTTTCCCGACGCGCGGGTCATTCCCCCGCACGACAAGGGCGGATTCTGGGTCCACACCGGGCGCTTGCCGTTGACTTACGCCGCCGTCGAGGTGAAAACCGGCGGAGCAGCGGCCGGCGAGGCCTCGCTTTGGGCATATTTGCGCATCAAGCGGGAGGTCTTCGACCTGAGCGGCGGCTGGGTGGCTGCCGAGCTGGGCGGCAGCAATACCCTTCACGCCGAGCCCTACCTCAAGACCCTCCGCCGGATGCACCTCAACGCCGGGATGCACCAGCACGTGCCGGGCTACTCCGACACCCCGCTCTACGACCAGTACCCGCTCAAGTACATGAACCGGCTCCAGCCCTTCGAGCAGTACGACACCGACGCCATGCTGCCGCGCCTCCACGCGGTCGAGTTCCTCGGCGAGCCCCAGTACGGCGGCGGCCGTCCCGTGCCGCCGCAGGAGGTCTGGGCCGCTTTCCTCCCCTACGAACCGACGCGCCTCGCCACCTCGGTGACCCACAGCGAGGAGCGGGTTTGGCGTTACTACGCCGGGCTTTCGGACTACCCGCACTACGATGCCTACCGCGTGAGCGCGCCGTCCGCGGACGCGTGGGGCCTGTATGACCGCTGGGGTGGACAGCGAATCCGCTGGGGCGCTCCGCTCGAGACCATCGGCGACCTGACCCGCAGTTTGCGCGAGCTCAATCGGCCGCGCCCCATCGCTTACTGGGCCCAGGGCGCGCACGAGGGCTGGGAACGCTACGGCGGCCGGGCCCGGACCTCCCCGACGCCGGACGAGTTGCGCGCGCAGGCTTATCACGCGCTGGCCCACCGCATCACGTCGCTCTACTGGTTCAATCTCAGCCTGAAATCGCTGGTCAAGTTTCCGGACCTCATCGAGCCGATCACCCGGGTGAACCGCGAAATCCGGATGATGGAAGACCTCCTGCTCGAGGGCGACGCCTGCGAGTACCGCCGTGAGTTGGCGGCCGGAGCGCCCGCTTGGGACGTGGCCTCCGTGGCCGCGCCCGACGGGGCCCTGCTCTTCGTGCTCGACCTGGCGTACGTGCCCGATGCCCGGGAAAAGGTGTTCCGGTTCGGCCCGCGCGAGGGCGAGTGGCGCTTCAAGCTGCCCGCCTGGCTGACCCGGCCGGCCGAAGTCTTCCGCTTCGACGCCGACGGCGTGCACGACGTGGATTGCGCGCTCGAACCGGGCGCCGTCACAATCCGCGATCGGGTGCACGTGGCGGGGAGCTACGTGGTGGCCGGGACCCCGGGGCTGCGGGCGCGCCTGCAAGCGCGTCATGCGGACTTGCTCCGCTTCGAGGAGGGCTTCGGCTTCGCCCCCGCGCGGAACCGCGGCGACCTCGAAACCCTGCAACACCTCCTGAAACCGCCGACGCCGAAACCCTGAGGAGCCCAGGCGAAAAAGCTCAACCCGATCCGGTCCGGGGGACTTGCCCCGGACCGCCCCGGCAAGGGACGCAAGCAAGCGCGCCAGTTACACGCCGCCAACGCGCTGGGGAATTCGATCAGGAAGCCGTCGCCGGTGGTCTTGACTTCCCGTCCGCCGTGCCGGGGCAGAATGTCGCGCATGACGCGGCGATGCTCCTCGAGCAACTCGAGCGCGAGCGCCTCGTCGCGTTGGCTCAGCGCGCTGTAGCCCGCCATGTCCGTGAACATGATGGCGGCCAGCTTGCGGTGTTCGGTGGCGGGGTTCAGAATCTCAAAAGCGGGACAAATCCCGCCTGCC
>CAYXPA010000124.1:0-11026 GCA_964466945.1 uncultured Verrucomicrobiota bacterium
GGCTTCGTGGAGGTGAAGTTCAAAACCGTCAGCGGCGAAGTGGACCAGGCCGCCGGCGTGGTCTGGCGGGCGCGCGACGCGGCCAACTACTACATCTGCCGGGCCAACGCGCTCGAGGACAACGTGGTGCTCTACAAGGTCGAGAACGGCAAGCGCACCGCGCTGGCCCCGCTGGGGCGCCCGGGCAGTTACGGCGTGGACGTGAAAGTGCCGCGCGCGACCTGGCAGACCTTGCGGGTCGAGTTTGCCGGCCCGCGCTTTCGCGTGTTCCTCGAGGGCCGCGAGTTGTTCACGGTTGAGGACACGACCTTCGCCGAGGCGGGCCGGGTGGGGCTTTGGACCAAGGCCGACAGCGTGACGCGGTTCGACGACTTTCGGTATGGTCCGCTGGAGTGAATTCGGTCGTCGTGCCAAGCGCGCGCGGTTGATCCCGTGAGCCGCGCGCAGGCGACCGGCGCAAGCGGCACCCCTGCCAAGCCCTGCGGACGTCGAGAGCCTCCCTACCATGCCCGTCGCCGCCGTGGGGTTTGCTTGGCAGGTTTTAGGAGCTGGCAGTTTGGGTCTGGCCCGAGTGCGATGCGGCCGGGAGGAGGTAACCAAAAAGTGCCCCGTTGTCGGCAAAGCCGGGTGGGTTGAAATGGGAAGCGTGTCTGGAAACCACTCAAACCAACAACGCCTATGAAACGACAAAACACCTGGTTGCTCGCGGCGGGCGCCACCGCCGCATTGGCCCTCACCCTCGGCGCCGCCGAGCGCGGCAAGCCCGACGTCGCCTTGCCCGACTACCGCTCGTGGACGCATGTGAAGTCCATGGTCATCTTCGACCCGGCGCATCTGCTCCACAAGGACTTCGGCGGCATCCACCATGTGTATGCGAACGCCCGGGCGCTGCCCTCGACCAAGGCCGACAAGTTCCCGTACCCGGACGGCAGCCAACTGGTGTTCGTGCTCTACGACATCAAGAACGCCGACGGCGCCTACGTGGCGACGGACAAAAAGGTCACCGCCGTCATGGTCAAGGACGCTGCCAGGTACAAGGACACCGGCGGTTGGGCTTTTCAGGCCTGGGACGCGCAAGGGAAGCCCTTGGTGACCGACGGCGGCGCCAGTTGCTTCGCCTGCCATCGCGACAGAGCCGCCAAGACCGACTTCGCGTTCTCGCGGTTCGAGCCTTGAGGCGCGCGCCGGTCGGAGCGCGCACCGGTTCGGTCCGGGCCGCCGGGTCCTCCCGGCGGCCCGGTTCGTTCTACAGGGCCGATGGTGGAGCCGTGGTACAAGGCGGTGGCGCGGACTTAGCGCGCGCCCGGGATAACCCTTGCCGCGTCGGGGGCGCTTTCTATAGTGGCCGCGCTTTGCGTTGCAACCGTCTGCCCTGAGCTCATGAACAAACCGCCCATTCGCGTCGCGATCACCGGCGCCGCCGGCCAGATCGGCTATGCCCTCCTGTTCCGCGTGGCTTCCGGCGCCCTCTTCGGCCCCGACCAGCCGGTGATTCTGCACCTGATCGAAATCCCCGACGAAAAGGCCCTCAACGCCCTCCAGGGGGTGTGCATGGAGCTGGAAGACTGTGCCTTCCCGCTGCTCAAGGGCATGGTGCCCACCGCCAGCCTCGAGGAAGGTTTCAAGGGCGTGAACTGGGCCCTGCTGGTGGGCGCGGTGCCGCGCAAGGCCGGCATGGAGCGCAAGGACCTGCTGGGCATCAACGGCAAGATTTTCATTTCCCAGGGCCAGGCCATCGCGCGCCACGCCGCCAGCGACGTGCGCGTGCTGGTGGTGGGCAATCCCTGCAACACCAACGCCCTCATCGCCCGCCACCACGCCCGCGGCGTGCCCGCCGACCGGTTCTTCGCCATGACCATGCTCGACGAGAACCGCGCCAAGACGCAGCTCGCCAAGAAGGCCGGCGTGGACGTGACCGCGGTCACCCGCATGGCCGTCTGGGGCAACCATAGCTCGACGATGTACCCGGACTTCTTCAACGCCCGGATTCACGGCCGCCCGGTGCCGGAGGTCATCGGCCATCGCGCCTGGCTCGAGAACGATTTCCTCACCATCGTGCAGCAGCGCGGCGCGGCCATTATCAAGGCCCGCGGCGCCAGTTCGGCCGCCAGCGCGGCCAATGCCATCGTGGACACCGTGCGCCGGCTCACCACGCCCACCCCGCCCGGGGATTGGTTCAGCGTGGCGGTCAGTTCGCCGGGGGATTACGGGATCGAACCGGGCTTGATGTTCAGCTACCCGGTGCGCAGCGACGGCCGCCACTGGTCCATCGTGCCGGACGTGCCGTTGAACGACTTCAGCCGCGCCAAGATCGCGGCCACCGAGGCCGAGTTGAAAGAGGAGCGGGCGATGGTGCAGGAGCTCCTCGGCGCCTGAGCCGGAACGCTTCAGCGGGTACCCGATGGCCCGGCTACCGGGCCGTGGTCGGACGTCCGCTCGCCAGCAGGCGGCTGCCCAACGCCGAGTCCGGGTCTTCAAGCCGACAAACCCAAAGGTGAGTCCGACCCGCAACCGGTAGGGCCGGGCTTTGTCCCGGCCTAGGGCGGCGCTGACACAGCGGGGCCCTTCAAGCAGCCCCGCCGCCGCGGGCTGGTGGCCCGTTCCGCCCCGCGCGAAGTCGCGCTTGGTTGCGGCAAATCTCCTGCGCCGGCACGCCAGTTCGGCGCCCGCGGGCTGTGCGTTTTTCCGCTCAGCCCACCACGTGTGAAGTGGGCAATGCGGCTCCGCAAAACACACAGTGCCGGCGCGAGGTGCGGTTGCGGCGGCCGCAGCCGGGGCAGTTGACCAGGCCGCTGCTGATCCGCCCGTCCGCCTCGCCGTCGCGCAGGTCCACCTCTTGCATCTTCTCGAGGAGGTCGGTGTCGCTGAACCGGCCGTGCGCGCGCAGCAACTCCCACATTGCCTGCGCGGCCAGCGTCATCGTGTCCAGGCGCCGTTGCAGGTCCTCGACCTGGGCGCGCAAGCGGGACACCTCGCTCTTGGTGGGCGCGTCGGGGGCGGTGTTGGTCAGGCCGGGACTGGCGCCGAACAGTTGGATGAACACGCTCATGGGACGGGGACCGGCCGAAGGCCGGGCAGCAGGGTTCAGATTTGGGAACAGGCGGCCGGGCGAAGGAGACAGTTCGAGATGTTCGAGACGATTTCCGGGTCCGTGTAGCCGGGGGTGGTGCTGAGTTTTTTCCACTCCGGATCGGCGGCGAAAGTGGCCCAGCTCTGGTCGCGGGCGGCCAGACTCTCGAAGACCAGCAGGTAGGTCAGATTCGGCAACCGCGCCCCCACCAGGGTCTCGCCGAAGAACACCGGCGTCAGCCCGGTGCGGCGGAAAAGGGCGATCTCGCCAATGTTGAACATCTCGACCTTTTTGCGGTGGGCCTTCTTGGAGTGGCTCTCGTAGGTGCGCAGCTCGAAGAGGCGCGACCGTTTCTCGCGGGTGAGGGCCGGCACCTCCAGCCGCGGCATGCCCTCGAAGGCGACCATCAGCGAACTCTCGATGCGCACGTACACCGGGTCGCTGGCGGGGCAGTTGATGAACTCCGCGCCCGCGCGCTGGTACTCGGCATCGGCGGCCAGCCGCGTGCCAACAGTCGCGAAATCCTCCAGCGACCGATAGGGAATCAGCACGTACACGCTGGGGCTGTCCGCGCCGACCATCACGTTGAAGACGCCGACGGGGCCGATGCCCAAGCGGTTGAGCGCGGGGATGGCGGCCTCGCGGGCGTAGTCCTCGAAGCGTTTCTGGTTCGGCCCGCGGCGCAGGTGGTAGCGGCGCAGTTCGTAGTACTCGCGGGCCGGCGGGGCTGGGGGTTCCCCAGCGCGCAGGTGCAGCCCGGTGAGGCTGCCCACGGCGAGGGCGGATTGGAGGAATTGGCGGCGTTTCACGGGTGGTTCAGTGGACCGAGACCGGGGAGCATCCTTGGCCGGCGCCGGGCAATGTCAACGCCGGAACCCGGCCCCGCTCAGGGCGGCAACGGATGTCCGGTGAGCCGTTCGTAGGCCTCGAGGTACTTTTGTTGGGTCTTGAGCACAATATCGCGCGGCAGGGCGGGCGCGGGCGGGGTCTTGTCCCAGTCGAGCGACTCGAGGTAATCGCGCACGAACTGCTTGTCGAAGCTGGGCGGGCTCAGGCCCGGCTCGTAGGCGTCCGCCGGCCAGAAGCGCGAGGAATCGGGCGTGAGCACCTCGTCAATGAGGATCAACTCGCCCTCGAAGAGTCCGAACTCGAACTTGGTGTCCGCGATGATGATGCCCCGCTCGCGGGCGTAGTCGCGGGCCTCGCGGTACAGGTGCAGGCTCAGGGCGCGCGCCCGCTCGGCCACCGCCGGGCCCACCAGTGCCGCCGCCTGCTCGAAGGCGATGTTCTCGTCGTGCCCGCTGGCCGCCTTGGTGGCCGGGGTGAAAATGGGCTCGGGCAGTTCGGCGGATTCGCTCAAGCCGGGCGGCAGGGGAATGCCGCACACGGTCTGGCTCTTGCGGTACTCCTTCCAGCCCGAGCCGGCCAGGTACCCGCGCACCACGCACTCGATGGCCAGCGGCCGGGCCTTTTTCACGATCATGCTCCGGCGCTGGAGGCGGGCGGCAAAGGGCGCCAGGCGTTCCGGCAACGGGTCTTGGGCTCCGGCCAGCAGGTGGTTGGGCACCAGCCCGGCGAACCGCTCGAACCAGAAAAACGAAAGCTGCGTGAGCACCTCGCCCTTGCGGGGGATGCCGTTGGGCAGCACGCAATCAAAGGCCGAGATGCGGTCGGTGGCCACCAGCAGCAGGGCCTGGCCCAGGTCGAACAACTCGCGCACCTTGCCGCTCTTGACCTTGGGGATGCCCGGCAGGTCCAGGTGCAGGACGGGGTCGTATGACATGCCGCGCAGTATGTCGCGGCACACCGCCCGCGCAAGGCGGACCGAAGGCGGCGTTTGAGTTCAGCCCGCGGCGCACCTTACTTTGCCGGCATGAAATCGCTCCCGCTCCTGGTCCTCGCCGCCCTGTTGGCCGGCGGCGCCGTTCGGCCCGGGGAAGCTGTGGTCACCTTGGACGAAGTGCTCGAAACCGGCCAGCAGTGGCTCGAGGAAAACGTGGACCCGCGCGTGCTCGAGTCCTTCAGCACGCTCAGCGAGGCCCGGGCGCGGCGCCTGCTGCGCGACCTCCAAAACCGCCTGGCCGGCGAGTACGTGCTGGACCTGGCCGCGGTGCGCGACACCGCCCGCGCGCTGACGCCCGTGCTCGAGGGCTTTCCCGCCACGCGCGGCTACGGCCTGTGGCTGCGCGCCCGCCTGGACTACTTCGACGCCGCGCGTGAGTTGCGTCTCCTGATCCCCGAGCCCGAGCCCGAGCCGGGTCGCCCTCCGCCGCCGCGTCCGCCGCCCACGCCCGAGCAGGAACGCCAGGTCTGGCGCCAGCAAGTGGCCAGGCGCCCGCTGCCGCGCGGCGCCAGCGTGTACGTGCCGCGGCTCAAGCCGGTGTTTGCCGGGGAACGACTCCCGCCCGAGCTGGTCTGGCTGGCCGAGGTCGAATCCTCCTTCAACCCGGAGGCGCGCAGCCCGGCCGGCGCCGCGGGGCTTTACCAACTGATGCCCGCCACGGCCCGTGACCTCGGCCTGAGCCTGAGCCCGCGCGACGAGCGCCTCGACCCGGAGAAATGCGCCGATGCCGCCGCGCGCTATCTGCGCCACCTCCACGGCCGGTTCCGCGACTGGCCGCTGGCCCTGGCCGCGTACAACTGCGGCGAAGGCCGCCTGCGCGCGTTGTTGGACCGGCACCGCGCGCGCACTTTCGAGCAGGTGGCCGCCCGGCTGCCCGCCGAGACCCAGATGTACGTGCCGAAAATGGAAGCGGTGCTGCAGCGGCGCGAAGGCAAGTCCCTCACCCGCCTGCCTGCGCCGAAATAACCGGATCGAGAAAACGGGCCGGAGTGTGGGGCGCCGGGCGGCGCGCGCCGCTGGATCGCGTCGGTTTCACCAGCGCAATCCGGGGATGGCCGGGAAAGGTTCGTCCAGCGCCCTGGGCGGGCCGAGGACAATGGAAGCCAGCACCGCTTGGCGGGCGGTCCGGGGCGAGCGCAGCGAGGCCAGCACGGCGTCCACTTCCGGGGAACGGCCCGCCGCCCGGTGGGCTGCGGCGGCGCTGCGTGCCGCGGCCAGGGCCTTGGCCGCCTCGGCCCGGGTGCGGGCGGCCTCGAGGCGGGCCTGGGCCTCGGCGTCAATCGCGCTGGCGCGTTGGTAGGCCTGTTCGGCCTCGGCCAGCGTGGCCAGTTCGCGTGCGGGCGCGGGTTCGGCTTCGAGCGACTCGAACACCGGGCGGGGCGGGGGCGGGGGGGCCGGCGCTTCTTGCGGGGCGACGACGACCAAGGGCGGCGGCGCGGGCGGTCGGACTTCCTCCTCGCCGAAGAGGCGGCGCAGGTCCCGCTCGAAGTCGAATTCCCGCTGGGGCGTCGGCGTTTCCTCCGGCGCGACCGGCCGGCGCCGCAGGACGCGCGGCGGGACCGGGCGCTCGGTGTCTTCCTCGGCTTCCACGGGCGGCAGACCCTTGCGCTGGCGCAGCCAGTTGGTGAGGCCGGAAAGGAGCAGGATCACCACGAAGGCGATCAGGCTTTCCCAAGAATCGGCCAGCAGAGGCATGGCGGCGGCGGGGCGTTTCAGGTGCCCTTGGTTTTGTCACCGGCGGGCGGCGGCGTGCCCGGCTGGGCAATGCTGTCCCGCATGTGGGTGTCCGCCTGGATGTTTTTGATGCGGTAGTAGTCCATGATGCCGAGGTTGCCGCTGCGGAAGGCCTCGGCGATGGCCAGCGGAATCTGGGCCTCGGCCTCGACCACGCGGGCGCGCATCTCCTGGGTGCGGGCAAGCATTTCCTGCTCCTGCGCCACGGCCAGCGCGCGGCGGACTTCGGCCTGGGCCTGGGCGATGAGCTTGTTGGCCTCGGCCTGCTCGGCCTGCAGCTTAGCGCCCACGTTCTCGCCCACGTCCACGTCGGCGATGTCAATCGAGAGAATCTCGAAGGCGGTGTTTGAATCGAGGGCCTTGTCGAGGACGGTCTTCGAGATGCGGTCGGGGTTTTCGAGCACGTCCTTGTAGCTGTTGCTCGAGCCGATGGTGCTGACGATGCCTTCGCCGACGCGGGCGACGATGGTTTCCTCCGTGGCACCGCCCACAAACCGGTCCAGGTTGGTTCGAACGGTGACGCGGGCACGGACCTTGACGGCGATGCCGTCCTTGGCGACGGCGTCAATGGTGGTCTTGCCGGAGGCGGGGTTGGGGCAGTCAATGACCTTGGGGTTGACGGACGTCTTGACGGCGTCGAGCACGGTTTTGCCCGTGCCCTTGGTGGCCAGGTCAATGGCGCAGGCGCGGTCGAAGCTGAGGTGGATTTGCGCCTTCTGGGCGGCGATGAGGGCGCGGACGACCATGGCGACGTCGCCGCCGGCCAGGTAGTGGACGTTCAACTGGTCCACGGTGAGGTCAATGCCGGCCTTGCGGGCGTTGATGTAGTTGTCCACCACCAGGCCCACCGGCACGCCCCGCAGGCGCATGGCGGCCAGCTCGATCAGGCCCACATAGGCGCCGGAGACCCAGGCCCGGATGAAGATGGTGAAGAAGTTGAACAGCAGGATCACGAAGACCAGCCCGACCAGGAGCACCAGGGCGAGCAGGAGCATCTTGAGCGAAATGGCGGCGAGCAGGGTTGTGTTCATGGTCTTGGTGTGTGGTTGTCAGAGTGGCGCAAAGGAACGGGCGTTGTCAAACCGCGCGCACGACCACGCGGATGCCTTCGACGGCGACCACCTTCACCGGCGTGCCGGCGGGGATCATCGGGCCCTCGGTCACCACGTCCACGCGGCGGCCGTTGATGAGCGCGGTGCCCGAGGGGCGCAGATTGGTCAGCGCGGTGCCGGTCTGGTGGAGCAACTCGGGTCGTTCGATTTGCGGGCTGCCCAACGTGCTGCGGGTGACGAAGGCCTGGCCCAGCCGGGTGTGCGGGAAGAACCGGATCCAGAGCAATCCCGCCACCACCAGCGCGATCAGCACGACCAGGAGCGTCACGCTGCCGGTGCCGGGCCCGAACTTCGAGTAACTCAGCACCACCCCCGCCACCAGACAGCCAAAGCCCACCAACCCGGCGATCATGCCCGGCAACACGGTCTCCAGGAGCATCAACACCAGCCCTGCGACCAGCAGGAGGATCACCGTTTCCATTGCCCTCACAGGGTACGCAAGACCCCCCGGGAAGCAAGGAGACTCCGCCGATTTCGCCGCGGTCAGGACGCCCCGCCCGTGGTCCAACGGCGCACGTCCACCGCCGCCATGCCCGCCGCGCGAATGGCCGCCAGGCCCAGGTCGCCGTCCTCGAACGCCAGGCACTCGGCCGGCGCCAGACCCAACCGCCGCGCGGCCTCGAGGAAGATGTCCGGCGCCGGCTTGGGCCGCGCCACGTCGTCCTGCGTGACCACCGCGTCAAACAGCTCACGCAGGCCCAGGTGGGCAAGCACGCGCTCGACGATGCGCCGCGAGCCGCCCGAGGCCACGGCCAGGCGCCGCCGACCGCGCTCGGCGCGGGCCAGGTCCACCAGCGGGGCGATGGGTTGCACGTGCGCCAGCCGGGCCAGGTAGGCGGCTTCCTTCTCCCGGGCCACGGTCTCGGGGTCCAGCGCCAGGCCGTGCTCGCGGTTGAGGCGCCGGATGATTTCCCGGGAGGGCACGCCGGCCAGCGCATAAAAGCGCTCGCGGGTGAAGGGGATTTGGTGCCGGGCGCTCACCTCCTGCCAGGCGGCCCAGTGCAACGGCATCGTGTCGGCCAGCGTGCCATCGAAGTCGAAGATCAGCCCGCGCACGTGCGGCGGGAGGACCAGGCCGGGCAGGGGCGGCGCGGCTTCGGGGCGGGCTTCGGCGGCGTTCACAGGCGCAGGGCGGCGAGGCGTTGTTCGAGGTCGCGGGCCAGCAGTGGTTCGATCAACAGGTCGAGGTCGCCGTCCAGCACCGCGGGGAGGTTGTACAGGCTCAGGTCCAGGCGGTGGTCGGTGACGCGGTTCTGGGGGAAGTTGTAAGTGCGGATTTTCTCGTTGCGCTCGCCGGTGCCCACCTGCTGGCTGCGGGTGGCGTCGTAGCGGGCCTTTTCCTCCTGGCGGCGCTGGTCCAGCAGGCGGGTGCGGAGGATTTTCAGCGCCTTGGCCTTGTTTTTTTGCTGGGAACGCTCGTCCGCGCAACGCACCAGCAGGCCGGTGGGTTTGTGGAGAATCTGCACGGCCGAGTCGGTGGTGTTCACGCCCTGGCCGCCCGGGCCGGAGGCGCGGCAGGTGGTGATCTCGAGTTCGTCGGGTTTGAGCTCGAGGTCCACCTCTTCGGCCTCGGGCAGGACCGCGACGGTGGCGGTGCTGGTATGGATGCGGCCCTGGGCCTCGGTGGCCGGCACGCGCTGGACCCGGTGCACGCCGCTTTCGTACTTGAGGCGCTTGAACACATCGGTGCCGGCGACGCTGAAGATGACCTCCTTGAAGCCGCCCAGGTCCGAGGGATTGGCATCGAGGGTCTCGACCTTCCAGCCGCGCGCCTCGGCGTACCGGGTGTACATGCGGTAAAGGTCCGCGGCGAACAACGCCGCTTCCGAGCCGCCGGCCCCGGCGCGAATTTCGACGATGATGTTGCGCGCGTCGGCCGGGTCGGGCGGCAGGAGGGCCTCGCGGACCCTGCGGTCCAGCTCCGGCAGCGCGGCCTCGAGCCGGGCAATTTCCTCCCGAGCCAGCGCCTGCCACTCGGGATCGGACTCGCCGGCCAGCAGGGCGCGGTTGGCCTCCAGTTCGGCCAGGGCGCGGGCATACGCCTCGCCGTGGGCGACGCCTTCCTTGAGGCGGGCGTACTCGCGGCCCAATTCCTGGGCCCGCTGGGGCTGCTGAAAGGTGGCCGGCTCGGCCAGCGCGCGCTCCACCTCCGCCAAGCGCCGGCGGAGCTTCTCGACGTACGGGCGCAAATCCATGCCGGGAATGCTCGGGAAAAAGCAGCACCCGCCCGGCGGCGAAACACCGGGCGGGCGCGTGCGGGCGGGAAGCTACTTGCGCTTCTTCTTGCCGGCGGCGGCGGCCAGGGCCGCCTGCACGGCCTGGGTCTTGGCCAGGCGCTGCTGGAACTTGTCCACCCGCCCGGCGGTGTCCACGAACTTCTGCTGGCCGGTGAAGAACGGGTGGCACACGTTGCAGATGCCCACCACGATCACGGGCCGCGTGGAACGGGTCTTGAAGGTGTTGCCACAGGCGCAACGCACTTCCGCCTCCACGTATTTGGGATGGATGTCAGCTTTCATCAAAGGCCATGCAGCTTACCCCGCCATGCCGGCAGCCGACAAGCTCGAAAACCGCCCGCCAAGGTTCGGCGGCGCATTTCAGTTTTTGGACAGGTTGGCGGGACGGGTGTGGGGGAAGAGCAAGTGCCAGCGCTCGTGGCGCCAGAAGGTGTCCAGACACAACAGGGCTCCGTCCCCGGCCGCACTTGTATGCGCCGCGGCGGGCTGGGTGGCGTGATGGCGGGGACTGTTGGAGGAATTGTTGCCGCGCAGTCGGGTGTTGAGCGGGGTGGGAGCGGGGGCCAGCGGCTGAAGGCGACGGTCGGGCCGAAGAATGTCTTCCAGAGGCGTGCCTCGGTCAGAGGCGACAGGTCGTGGTATGCCTTGGCGGGGTGGTTTGGAGCGTGGGCAGCGGGAGTTGAGGCAGCCGGACGCTCGCCTCGGCGTGACTAGCTCCGCCACCCCTCTGAAGGGGGCAAAGAATCCAACCGATGATGACCAGCAACCCTTTCCCGGCCCGGAACAGCCTCCAACCAAAGTCGGCAAGGATTTAGGGGTGTGCGGCAAGAAGCACATTGAAGCTTTACTGGGTGCGATGTATTCAGGTAATGCGTTATGAAAACCGCCCAACCACCCAATCGCCTTAGGTTTGTTCGCCTTGGGCTGATGCTGCTGGCCGCCGGGGGCCTGCAGGCCGCTTCGCCACCCAACGTAACTGTGGTCGCAACGGGACTGGGCACAGTCAAAGGGGGCGTCGCCATCGGCAGTT
>CAYXPA010000125.1:0-8600 GCA_964466945.1 uncultured Verrucomicrobiota bacterium
GCGTTGAAGTCGGTCACGTCAATCACGCCCTGGAGGCGCGGATTGACCTTGGCGACGGCGCGGACGGCGTCCGTGAGGTATTCGCCGAGGTTTCGGGTTTGCTTGGCGACGTTGGCCCAACGGGCCTTCTCTGGAACGAAGAAGCGGACGAGCTTGTGGTCGGCGTCGGCGAGCTGGAGGGCTTTTTGCCGGCTGCCAAAATCGGTTTCCATCCGTTGGATTTCGTCCTCGAAGACGTCGGAGAGGCGTTTGAGGAAGATGAGCGGCAGGATGTAGTCCTTGAACTTGGGGGCGTCCACCGGGCCGCGAATGATGCAGGCGGCTTCCCAGAGCCAGGATTCGAGAGCGGGCAGGTCGAGGGTCATGGCCGTGGCGGATGGGGCTTTGCGTCCATTACTGGGCCGATACTAGGAAGGCGGCCCGGGGTGTCAACGGGGCCTTGACGACGGCCCGGCGGCACGCGGGCAGTTGGAGCCGGAGTTGCAGAGCATCCCGCAAGCGCCGGGCTCGCCCACGACCCTGCCGGCCGATGGCGGCTACTTCAGCGCCCACCCGGACCTTGAGCCCGAAGGCAGCGTGGTGGACCGCGGCCCGCCCGCGCCACCTTCCCCGGCGACAACGCCGGCTCATGCGGGACATGGCCGGGGAAAAAATCGCTTGGCAGGTCCTGACCCCGGGCCGCACAATGCAACAAACCGGTGAACTCCCGGTCACGCGAATGAAAGTGCTCGAAGTGTTGCTCCAGTTGCAGGAGTTGGAATTGGGCCCCCGGGCGGACAGCCCGGCGGCGCGGCGCGAGGCGGAAGCCCTGCGCCGCGAAATACCCGCGCCGATCCTGGGGCACTATGATCGGCTCGTGACGCGGGGCAAAAAAGCCGTTGCCTACGTGCGCCACGGGGTTTGTACCGGCTGCCGAATGCAGTTGCCCTCCGGCCTGTACGCCAAGCTGCTCCGGGACGACGACGTGTGCGTGTGTGACAACTGCGCCCGCTACCTGGTCGTGGCGCCGGAAACGCCGCCGCCCCCGGCCGCGGAATCCACCCCCGCGCCCAAACGCGCTCCGCGCAAGCGGTCCACTGCCGCCCGCAAAAAAACGGTGGCGGTCTCCGCTTGAGCGTCTGAAA
Source organism: uncultured Verrucomicrobiota bacterium (assembly GCA_964466945.1). Taxonomy (GTDB): domain Bacteria; phylum Verrucomicrobiota; class Verrucomicrobiia; order Limisphaerales; family J093; genus DSVZ01. The sequence goes on from CAYXPA010000125.1 coordinate 1,125, forward strand.
TCAAAAGCAAATTCCGCCCGGCCGCCCGGCCGGGCGGAACGTTTTTGGCGCGGCGCGCCCGGTCAATCGCATCGTTCGAGGCGGCCGCCACGCCGCACCCGGTAGCGTTCCCCCCGCCATTCCACGGTGTTTCCAACAAACGCCAGCGCCCACAACGCCACGGCCAGCAGGTCCTTGACCGGCGCCCACCACAGCCAGGGCAGGTGCCGCCACGAACGCGTGAGCCGGGCCTGGCAGTGCGCGGCCATGATCAGGCGCGCGCCCAAGCAGAGCACTAACCCCACTGCCGCCACGCGCCCCGGCGCCGCCGCCAGCCACACCAACGGCCAGAGCGTGGGGTTGGCCAGCAGACTAAAGGCAAAGGGCAGCGGCTGGCAGTGCCGGATGGTGCGCGTCCAGCGCAGTTGATGCCGCCACACCGCGCGCGCGCCGCGGGGCGCCTCGCGGCAGGCGGCCACCACCGCGAGCAATTCCACGCGCCCGCCCAGGGCGGCGACGCGCCGGCCCAGTTCGTAGTCATCGGCCAGGTGCTCGACCAGGGCGCGGAAGCCGCCGAGGCGTTCCACCAGCTCGCGGCGCACGGCCATCACCGCGCCCAGCGCGAAGCGCATCGGCCCCAGCCGTCGCGCCTGGAGCACGCTGGTCCAAAAGTCCGCGTTCACGGCCAGCGCCTCCGCGTGCATGGCGGGCGTGGCGGGCGTGGCCAGTTCGTAAAAAGCGCAGGCCAGTCCGGCCGGGGCGGGGTCGCGAAACGGCCGCACCAGTTGCCGCAGGAAATCCGGCGGCACGGCCACGTCCGCATCGCTCACCACCCACAGTGCGTGACGGGCCCGGGCCTCGAGTTGAGCGAGCTGGGACACCTTGGCGTTGGGGCCGAGTCGCTCGGGACAGAGGACCAGTTGGGCGTCGGCGGCCGGGTACTCGGTCAACACTTGCCGCACCACCGCCGCGGCGGGGTCGGTTTCGTCTGCTACGGCGAAAAGCACCTGCACCGGGCCGGGATAGTCCTGGGCCAGCCAGGAGCGCAGGCAGGCGGCGGTCTGGGCGTCGGCGCCTTTGAGTGGCTTGAGCAGGGTCAGCGGCGGGGCGAGGTCGGGCGCGGACGCGGGCGCGCGGCGGTGCAGCGGGAAGCGCGCGCCTTCGAGCCACTGCCAGAGCAGGAGGGCCAGGCTCAGCGCCGTCAGACCGGCCAGGAACCAGGCAAGCATTGGGCGGGGGCGCGGGGGGTCAGAAATCCGCGGCCAGCACGCGCAGGAGTTCCTCGAAGGTGGTTTCGCCCTTGAGGACGCGGCGCAGGCCGTTTTGCCAGAGCGTGGGCATGCCCTGTTGGATGGCCACCTGTTGGAGGGCGCGGGTGGGCATTTTCTGGAGGATGGCGTCGCGCAGCACCTCGTCCACCACGAGCATTTCGGTTAGGGCGGTGCGACCGTCGTAGCCGGTGTCCAGGCACTGCGGGCAGCCGGCGCCGCGGCGGAGGTTGGCGTGGGCGAGCGCCTCGGCCGGGACGGCCTTTTGCAGGGCGGCGTCCGGCGTGACCGATTGGGCGCAGTGCGGGCAGACGGTGCGGATGAGCCGCAGGCCGAGCACGCCGCTCAGGGCCGAGGCCAGCAGGAAGGGCTCGATGTCCATGTTGATGAGCCGGGCGAAGACCCCGGCGGTGCTGCCGGCGTGGATGGTGCTGATGACCAGGTGGCCGGTCAGCCCGGCCTGGACGGCGATGGCGGCGGTCTCGGCGTCGCGGATTTCGCCGATCATGATCACCTGCGGGTCCTGGCGCATGAGCGAGCGCAGCGCGCGCGGGTAGGTGAATTCCTTGTGCGGGTTGATCTGGGCCTGGCTGACCATCGGCAGGTGGAACTCGACCGGGTCCTCGACGGTGCTGATCGAGATGGTCGGGCCGTGTCGGTTCACCAAGTGGTTCAGGGCGGCGTAGATGGCGGTGGTCTTGCCCGAGCCGGTGGGGCCGGTGAGCAGGATCAGGCCGTTGGGCCGGGAGAGCAACCGCACCAGGGTGTGGAGCGTGTCCTCCTCGAAGCCCAGGCCGGCGAGGTCGAAGCTGCGGTTGCGGGGGTCGAAGATGCGCACCACGATTTTCTCGCCCCGCACGGTGGGGAAGACCGAGACGCGCAACTCGACCCCGCCCAGTTCCGGGCTGGCCGGCACGTGGCCTTCCTGGGGGAGGTCGGTCTGGTAGGAGATGAGGTTGGCCAGGACCTTGATGCGGCCGGCCAGTTTGTCCATGAGGTCGAGCGGGAGGTGGGCCAGTTCCTGGAGCACCCCGGCCAGGCGGATGCGCACCACGATGGTGCTCTCCCAGGGTTCGATGTGAATGTCGCTGGCCTCGGCCCGCACGGCATCCACCAGGATGCAGTGAAAGAGCGTGGCCACCTCGATGGGATGATCGGCCGGCAGGGACTGGAGGTAACGGGTCGTCTCGTTCATGCGGCGGGGAGCTGGGGGACGTGCGGATGCAGCGCGTGCGGCCGCCGCGCCCCGCGCCGGCCAGAGGCCACGGCGTTAGTAGCCGCCGGCGCCCAGGGCGGCGGCCTGCGGGGTGGACGGCGCGGCTGGGGTACCCGCCTGCTCGGCGGCGGCCCGGCGACGGTATTCGTCCAAGAGCGCCGCGGTCACGCTGGTGCCGCAACGGGTGGCGCCCAGGTCGCGCACGCGGATGAGCGCGTCCAGGTCGCGCACGCCGCCGGCGGCCTTGACCTGCACGCGGGGTGAGCAGGCCGCGCGCATCAGGGCCAGGTCGTGTTCGGTGGCGCCGCGGTAGTTGTAGCTGCCGTCAGGCTGCTTGACGAAGCCGTAGCCGGTGCTGGTCTTGACCCAGTCGGCGCCGGCGCGCTCGCAGAGTTCGCAGAGGCGGCGCTTGAGGTCGTCGCTGCTCAATCCCGCGCCGCCGCGGGCCAGGTAGTCGGTTTCCAGGATCACCTTGACCCGGGCGCCGTGGCGGTGGGCCTCGTCGCACACGGCCCGCACGTCGCGCTCGACGTAGTCCCAGTCCCCGGACAGGGCCTTGCCGACGTTGAGCACCATGTCAATTTCGACCGCCCCGTCCCGGCAGGCGAGTTCGGTCTCGTAGCGTTTGACCTCGGTGGCGGAGCTGCCGTGGGGGAAGCCGACCACGCAGCCCACGCGCACGCCGGTGCCGCGAAGCAGCTCGGCCGCGCGCCGGACGGCGTAGGGTTTGATGCAGACCGAGGCGACCCGGTAGCTCGCCGCCAAGCGACAGCCCTCGTCCAGCTCGGCATCGGTGAGCGTGGGATGGAGCAACGAATGGTCCAGCATGCCGGCCAGCTCCTCGTACGAATACTTCATGGCCGGAAACTAACCGCACGAGCCGGGCATCCGCAACGCCGGAAACCGGCGCGTCGCGGGGCCGGGCGCCGCGGGCTAACGGTCCGTGAGCCGGTGGCGCGCCAGGCGCTGGAGTTCGCGTTCGGCCTCGCGGCGCTTGAGGTCCTCGCGTTTGTCGAACTGTTGTTTGCCCTGGCCCAGGGCCAGCGCGACCTTCACGCGGCGGTTTTTCCAGTAAAAGGCCAGGGGGACCAAGGCGCGGCCCTTGACCGCGCTGGCGGCCTCGAGTTTGCGGATTTCGGCGCGGTGGAGGAGCAGCTTGCGCGGGGCCTTGGGGGCGTGGTTGAGGCGGTTGCCGTGGGAGTACTCGTCAATGTGGGCGTTGTAGAGCCAGACCTCGCCGTTTTCGATCCGCGCAAAGGCGTCGGCAATCTGCCCCCGGCCGGCGCGCAGCGACTTGACCTCGGTGCCGCGCAGGACGATGCCCGCCTCGACCGTTTCGAGGATGTGGTAGTCGCGCCGGGCCTTGGGGTTGGTGAGGAGGTCACCCATGCAGCAAAGGACCGCCCGGCGGCCTCACCGGCCGGCCCGGCCCGGCGGGCGGTTTAGCCGCGCCGTCGCCGGGGCGCCGGCCGCACCGGTTCGGCCTCTTCAGGCAGGTGTTCGTAAGTGATTTTGTCCTCGACGATTTCGCGCAGGGCGATGTCCGCCGCGCCGAGGTGTTCGGCGTGGTCCACCAGCGGCCGGCTGCCCGCGCCGCCGGCGGAGGTCAACTGGCGGACCCGCTTGGACACCAGGTTCACCAGAATGTTCGGGTTGCCGATTTTCTCGGCCGCTTTGCGACACAGTTCCGCGTTCATCGTGCGTCAGATTCAGTTCCCTCAAGGGGTGGATTTTATCCGGCGGCCCGATTCAGGCAACCGCCTTGTGGGGGTAAAATGGGTTTGGCCGCCGCCGGCGTTTTGGGTAATGTGGCTGTGGGCCGCGGCTCCGGCCGATCCGTTCCCGCCGGGCCGCCCGGCCCCGTGACCCCGCTGCTTATGGAAGTCCACAAAGGTATCGAGCAAGCCCAGGCGTTCCTCCAATGCCAGTTGCGCCCCGCGCAACGTCCCCCCGGCCGCCCGCGCCTGGCGGTGACCCTCTCCCGGCAGACCGGTTCGGGCGCCTGGCGTGTGGCCCAGCATTTGGCGGCGCTCCTGGACCGGCGCGTGCCCGACCCGGAGTTGAAATGGACCGTGTTCGACCGGGAACTGGTCGAAAAAGTCCTGGCCGACCACAACCTGCCCAAGAAACTGGCCGAGTACATGCCCGAGGACCGGGTCTCGCTGCTCGAGGACATGATGACCGAGCTGCTCGGGCTGCATCCGCCGTCCTGGACCCTCACCCGCGCCGTCTCCGAGACCATTCTCAAGCTGGCCGAGCTGGGCCACGTGATCCTGATCGGGCGCGGGGCCAACGTGATCACGGCCAAGCTGCCCCACGTCTTGCACGTGCGCCTGGTCGGTTCGCTCGAGAAGCGCCTGGCCCGGGTGATGGAGACGCGGGGCCTGGACGCCCGCCAGGCCCGCGAGTTCATCGAAAAGGAAGACCGGGGCCGCGCCCGCTACCTGCGCGAGCATTTCAAGGCGGAAATTGACGACCCGCTCCTGTACGACCTGGTGTTCAACACCGACCGGCTTTCGTGCGAGCTGGTGGCGGAGCTGATCGCCCAGGCGGCGGTGCGCCGGGCGGTGGCGGCTTGCTCGGGCGTCTTAACGACGTAGCCAGGCGGCCGGGTTGAAGTCGAAGATGAGCTGCAGCCCGGCCAGCAGCACCAGCAGGTAGATCACGTTCACGAACGACTGCTCGGAAATCCGGCGGTTCAACCACACCCCGAGCCAGACCCCCACCGGGATCAGCGGCAACAGCCCCGCGCTGGCCCGGAGGGTGCGGGCGTTGATGATGGCCTCGGCGGGCAGCCACTCCAGCGGCACCACCGTGCGGTCCACGCAGAAAAACGGCAGCTTGATCCAGTTGATCCAGGTGAACACCAGCACGGTCGTGCCCACAAAAATTTCCTTGGGCAGCCGCTGCGGGATCAGGAACAGGCTCACCAGCGGCCCGGCGCCGTGGGCGAAGGTCGAGGTAATCCCCGCTCCCAGGCCCACCGGCCAGCCCACGGCGGGGCCGGGGCGAAACACCCCCTCGGCCCGGAAGACCCGCTCCTTGACGACCTGAAACCCCACAAACGCCACGGCCAGCAGGCCGATGGCCAGGTTCAGTTCTCGCGCCGAAAAGCGCCCGATCAGCCGCACGCCCACCACCACCCCGATCACCACCCCGGGCAGCAGGTAGTGGAGGTTTTCGCGGCGCCACTTGCCCCAGTAGTGGTAGAGCGAAAACAGGTCCCCGGCGCACAAAAGCGGCAGCAAAATGCCGATGGCATCCTTGGCCCCGAAGGCCAGCACGCACAGCGGCGTGGTCAGCAGCCCCAGGCCGCCACCAAAGCCGGCCTTCGAGATGCCGATGAATAGCGCGGCCAGAATGGCGATTCCGATTTGCCCCAGCGTCACCGCGCTCGTTTACGGGCGCAGGCCCGGAAAGTCCAGCCGGCAAACCGCCGTGGCGCGCCCGCCGGCCCCCTCAGCGTTCCGCCGGCCGGGTGTGGATGTTCACCGGCTTTTTGAAGCCGGCGCTCCGGACCAGCTCCACCACGCGCACAAACCGACCCGTGGGCGCGTCGGCGTCCGCCCGCACCGCCACGGCGGCGTCGGGATTTTGAGCCGCGCGGGCGGCCAGTTCGGACTGGAGCTGGTCCAGCGTGACCGGTGTTTGCCCGAGGTAAAAGTACGGCGGCTCCTTGGCCACCGTGACCACGATGTTTTCCGCGCGACCGCCCTCGCGGGGGGCGCGGGCCTCCGGCAGGACCAGGCGCAGGGAGGGGTGCTGCTTGAAGGTGGTGGTGGCTACCAGAAAGATCAGCAGCACCACCAGGATATCAATCAGCGAAACGATGATGATCGAGGGCGGCTGCCGGCGACGGCGTTCCAAGAAGCGCATGGGTCAAGGGCCCGTAAGCGGGGTGGGGGCCGGTTGGGCCGGTGCGGCGGGAGGCGGTTCGACGGGCGCCGCGCTGGTGCGCCGGCCGCCGGGGCGGCCGCCGGAGGAGCGCGGGCGGGCCGGCGGCGGGGGTGGAGGTGGCGCCTCGGCCACGCGGTATTGCCGGCGCAGAAACTCATCCAGGAGCGTTTCCATTTCGACCGCGAAGGACTCGATCCGCCGGCTGAAGTAACTCCAGGCGATGAGCGAGGGGATGGCGATCAGCAGGCCCATGAGGGTGGTGTTAAGCGTGATCGAGATGCCGCGAGCCACCACGTTGCTATCGCCCAGGCCGGCGCTCCCGATGTCCCCGAAGAGCGTGATCATGCCGTGCAGCGTGCCCACCAACCCCAGCAGCGGCGCGATGCCGGTGATGATCTCGAGCACCACCAGGCCGCGCTCGAGCCGGACCACTTCCTGCCGGGCGCGGGTCTGCACGCAGTCCTCGGTCTCGGCCTTGGGCCAGTCCAGGTGTTCGAGGGCGGTGAGGACCAGGCGGCTGAAGGTCGAGGGTTGTTGCCGGCAGAGCGTGTGCAGGGCGGAGAGGCCGTCCCGGCCGGTGCACCGTTCCACCGCGTCGGCCACGGGGTCCGGGATGACCCGTTGCCGGCGCAGCGCCAGGCCGCGTTCGATGATGAAGGTCAGGCTGACGATCGAGGCGAGCACCAGCAGGATCATGAAGGGCCCGCCGGCCTGGAGGAATTGGATCATGGGAGGAAAGCGCGGCTCAGTAGTAAAAGGTGAATCGGATGTCGCGGTACTCGTGGCCCACCAGGCGACGCACGTCCGCGGGCCATTTTTCGTACGGGGCCGGCTTGGTGATGGCAAGCTGGCAAAGGGTGGTGTAAATCTCGCCCACGTTGGACTCCTCGACCCGCATGTCCGTGATGCGCCCCTCGGCGGTGAGCCGGAAGCTGATCACCACCTTGCCCAGCCGGTCGAGGCTGTAGCGCTGCTCCTCGAGCAGGGCGTACCAGCACTGCTGCACTGCCGCCACAAACCGCGCATCGTAGGCCCCCAACGGCGAGCCCTTGGTGTCCAGCGCGGGCACCACCGAGAAACGTTTCACCCCGCCTTCCTGAAACATCCTCTGGCCCA
>CAYXPA010000125.1:8610-11022 GCA_964466945.1 uncultured Verrucomicrobiota bacterium
GCTCTGGGGGTTTTGGTCCATCTGGGCGCGGGCGGCGGCCAGGGTGCGCGGGCGCGGGCGGGCGTCGGCGGGAGCCGCGGCGGGCGCGGGCGGTGGAGGCGCGGTCAGCGGTGGGGCCGGTTTTTGCTCCGGGCCGGGCCGGGCCATGAGCAGGTCGCCGGGCTTGAGTTCGGGGCGCGGCTCCGCCGTCGGTGCCGAGCGCGGCTCGACCAGTGGACCGGCTTGGGCGGCGTCCGGCGGCCGCGCGGGCGGGTGTTCTGCTTCGGGCGGCGCGGGCCGGGGAGCGGCGGGGGCTTGCGGTTGCAACGGGACGGCAGCCCGCTCGGTATCGAGGGTCTTGGGGACCAATTCCTGGGTACCGTCCAAGCGGGGCTGGCCGGTGTCCCGGCTGGTGTCCGGGTTGCCGGCGCGGGATTGGACCGCCGCGTAGTACTTGGTTTGCTCGGGCTCTTCCTCGCTGGCCTGGGAGGGGTCCACGTCCACGAAGATCACGGGGACTTCCTCGACCCGGCGTGGGGCCGGCTCGGCGGCGCGGGGCGGGTGGGTGCGGACCTGCGCGGCGAGGGCCTTGACCTCGGGCTGCAAGAGCCGGGCCAGGGCGGCCAGGGGGCTGAAGCGCCACAGCTCGTGGCGATGGCCCACTTCGATGAGCCCGAAAAGCACCAGATGCACCGTGAGGGAAAGCAGGAAGGACCGCACCAGCAAAGACGATGCGGTGCGGGACTCGCCATCCCATGTCAGCACGTGCGCCACGATCCGCAAGACTGCCGCACCGTTTCTGACAGGGCAACTGCGAGATGGGTTCAAGGCCGGCCGGGCCCGACCGGGGCCGTCCCCGCTACGGGTGCCGGTAGGTGATGCGCGCCTTGTTCAAATCGTACGGCGACATCTCCAGGTCCACCTTGTCCCCGACGCTGATGCGGATGAAGTTTTTGCGCATCTTGCCGGAGATGTGGGCCAGCACCTCGTGGTTGTTCGGCAGGGCCACGCGGAACATCGTGCCCGGCAACACCTGCGTCACGATACCGGTGACTGCAATCGGTTCTTCTTTCGCCACACGCAATAACCTGGTTTTTCTCCCGGGTCCGCCCGGGCCGGCCGCCCGCCGCGAACCCAAGACCTTGAACCGTGAAAAGATTGAAAACGGGCGCGGGCAAATCAAGTCACGAATTGCCGACGGCGCCGGGCGCGAAAGCGCTGGCCGGCAGCCGTGGCCGCGCCTAAACTCCGCCTCCAGCTATGACACCTCCCGGCATTCCCCGCCGCCGTTTCCTGCAAGGCTCCGGCGCCACGTTGATCGGTCTGGGCGCGGCCGGCCTGCCCCAGATTCTCCCGGCCCGCGTGCTGGGCGCCGCCTACAGCACGCCCAGCGCGAAGGACCGGTTGAACATCGCCCACATTGGCGTGGGCGGCATGGGCAACGGCCATCTCGGCTACATGCTCGCCCGCCAGTCCCGCGGCGATGTCAACGTGGTCGCCGTGTGCGACGTGGACGAGAACCGTCTTGCCGCCGCGGTCAAAAGCACCGGCGGCAAAGCCACGCCCTACCGCGATTACCGCTACATCCTCGAGCGCGCGGACGTGGACGCCGTGGTCATCGCCACGCCCGACCACTGGCACGCGGTGCAAACCGTCCACGCCTGCGAGGCCGGCAAGCACGTGTACGTGGAAAAACCCGCCTGTTGCACCATCGAAGAGGGCAAGGCCATGGTCCGCGCCGCGCGCGAGCACAAGGTGGCCGTGCAGGTCGGCTCGCAGGGGCGCTCCCAGCGCGAGGCGTTTTACGCGCACCAGTACATCGCCAACGGCATGCTCGGCCGCGTCCACACGGTGAAGTGCTGGCATTACGCCACGCCGTCCGATGACAATCCTGTGCCCGACAGCGAGCCGCCGCCGGAGCTGGACTGGGACCTCTGGCTGGGCCCGCTGCCCTGGCGGCCCTACAACGCCCGCTACCTGCACGGCGTCTTCCGCTGGCTGCTCGAATCCGGCGGCGGCCAGATTCGCGACCGCGGCGCGCACGTCATGAGCAATGCCCTGCACTTCCTGGGCGCCGACCACACCGGCCCGGTGAGCATCGAAACCAAAGGCCGCGTGCCCACGAAGGGACTGTGGGATTCCGCCATCGAAATGGAGGTCACCTACCAGTTCAAAAACCCGGACTGGACCCTCATCTGGGCCCAGCCCGGCGAGATGGTGCCCTATCCCGATCGCGAGCGCGTCAAGCGAGAGGGCATCCGCGAGGGCTACGGCGCGGTCTATTACGGCGACAAGGACAAGCTTGTGGTCTGGGTGGGCGACGGCCAGGTGTACACCGAGCAAAAAGCGCTCGAATACACCCCACCGCCCGGGGGCGTGCAGGTGCCCAAAAGCCCGCGCTTCGACCACCACGAGGACTGGTTCGAGGGCATC
>CAYXPA010000126.1:0-10893 GCA_964466945.1 uncultured Verrucomicrobiota bacterium
GGCAGGACGCCCTTCAGCGCCGGGTTGTCGCGTTCGATGGCGGCCATGGCGTCGTCCACCAGCCGGCCGATGGTGGGCTGGCGGGCCTGGGACTTGAGGTAGGACCAGCGGGCTTCGGGCGGCACCCAGAAGATGCTCTGGGCGCGGTATTCATCGGGGTCTTCGGGGTCGGCACCCTGGGCTTGCTCGGCGACGAGCCGGGCGTGGTGTTCCTCGAAGGCGTCGGAGATGTATTTGAGGAAGATAAGGCCGAGGACGACGTGCTTGTATTCGGCGGCGTCCATCGAGCCGCGCAGCGCGTCGGCCATGCGCCACAGCTCGGCTTCGTAGCCGACGGTGGCGGAAGGGGTGTCTTTTGCGCGGGCAGGCGCCGGTTGAGCTGGCGTCCGAGCGGTCCGGGTCGGTGGCATGCGTTGCCCGGGAGTGTAGAAAGCGGGCAGCACAACAGCAAGGTCGGGAAGCGCGAGCGGCGCTCGAGTTGGCGGTAACGAGTCGGCGCCGCGGCGGCCCGGGCGGGCCGTGTCCGGGGTCTCTCAGGGGGCAGGGCTCGACGGAGTCTCGCCCCACCGGCGTCTTGCCCGATCCAAAGCGCGCCCCAGGTGGCGGCGATTCGGGCGACGGCGTCACGGCCGTGTCGGCTGAGCGGTGGACGGCAGGGCGTGGGCGGGCCTTTGGCCTTTGCGGCGGGCGAGCTGGTGTGTAAACACGCCGCCATGCTCAATTACCTCTGGCTGGGCCTGGTGCTGCTGGCCGTGCTCCTGGGCGGGGTGCATGACCGGCTCAAGGAGGTGACCGATGCCGCCTTCGAGGCCGCCAAGACGGCGGTGATGACCATCGCGCTGCCGTTGATCGGGCTGACGGCGCTATGGCTGGGGGTGATGCGCCTGGCCGAGCGGGCGGGGCTGATCCAGGCACTGGCGCGGGCGTTGCAGCCGGCGCTGCGGTGGCTTTTTCCCGAAGTCCCGGCGAATCACCCCGCGCTGGGATCCATGCTGATGAACCTGGCCGCAAACATGATCGGCCTGACCAACGCCGCCACGCCGCTGGGTCTGCGGGCAATGAACGACCTGGAAAAACTCAACCGCCATCCCGGCACGGCCACCAACGCCATGTGCACGTTTCTGGCGTTGAACACCAGTTCGGTGCAACTGCTGCCCACCACGGCCATCGGCATCCTGGCCGCGGCCGGTGCGCAACGGCCCACCGCCATCGTGGGCACCGCCCTGCTGGCCACGGCGGTGTCCACCCTCGCCGGCATCGTGGCGGTGAAGGCGCTGCAAAACCTGCCCGGCTTTCGCCTGCCCGAGCCGGCCGCCCCGGCCAACGACCCGCCGCCGCCCGCAGAGGCCGTTCCGGACGCCGCGGCTCCGGCGGCGGAAATGCCCCGGCCGGTGCGCGGCAGCGGCGTGGTGCTGGTGGTTTTCCTGGGCTTCTTCGCGTGGTTGTTTTGGCGGTTGATGACCGGCCCGACCGCTTCCGGGGCGACGCCGGGAAGCCCCTTCGTGCGCGCGGTGGACGCGGTGTCGCTGCTGGCGATTCCGTTCTTTCTGGCGTTTTTCCCGCTGTACGCCGCGCTGCGGCGGGTGCCGGTGTACGAGGAGTTCGTCGAGGGCGCGAAGGAAGGTTTCCACGTGGCCGTGCGGATCATCCCGTATCTGGTGGCGATGCTGGTGGCGGTGGGCACGTTTCGCGCGGCGGGCGGGGTGGACCTGCTGGCGCGCGCGCTGGGGCCGGCGCTCGGCGCGGTGGGGTTTCCGGCGGACCTGCTGCCGATGGTATTGATGCGGCCGCTGAGCGGCGGGGCGACGATCGGGCTGTTTTCGGAACTGGTCAGCGCGCACGGGCCGGACAGTCTGGTGAGCCGGATGGGCGCGACGGTGCTGGGCAGCACGGAGACCACGCTGTACGTGGTGGCGGTGTATTTCGGGGCGGTGGGGGTGCGGCGGGCGCGGCACGCGGTGGCGGCGGGGTTGCTGGCGGACCTGGCGGGGGTGATCGCGTCGGTGGCCATTTGCCGGGCGGTGTTCGGCGCGGGTTGAGGAGGAAAAATCGCGCGCTCTGAACGGCGGGTCGCTGTTGCGGCGGCGCCGTGCCACGGCCGCGTCGCAGCACGGCCCTACCAGTCCGGTTGCTCCGCACCGCACTGCCAGGCGGAGCGCTGCCACAGATTCTGCCCGGCGCGTTATCGGCTCAGACGCCGGGGATTTCCCAGCCGGCGCGGTACCGGCGTTTGAGCAGCTTCTCGGCGGCCGGGTGGTTCGGGATGCGCAGGGCCTGCGGGTCCCACTCGAGTTTCTCGTCCGGGAACCGCACGGCCACGGTGCCCAAGAGGATGGCCTCGGTCATGGGCCCGGTCCGGGCGAAATGCGATTCGCACATCGGCCCGCCCAGGACGGCGTCCACGAAGTGATGATAGTGGTTGCGGTTGTCGAAGCGCGGCCGGCGCACGTCGCGGAAGCGTTCTTCGGGCAGCAGGTGCGGGGTTTGGCCCAGGGGATTGAGCAACGCGCCCTTTTCGCCCACGATCATGGCCGACTCGGGCGGGTAATCCTCGATCGAGTAGAGCGCGCGGATTTCCCGGGGCGCCCAGAACTCGCCGTCAAACCACTCGACCACGAGGTCGGCGCCGCCCGTGGCCGCGTTGCCCGGGAAAACCCAGGTGATGTGGTTGGCCTGGGGCCAGGTGTCGGCGCGCCGGGCGGGGGATTGCTTCCAGGATTCCTGGACGCGGGCCACGACCGATTTGGGCGGCTGCAGGTCGAGGCCCTTCCACACCGCGTCGAAGATGTGGCAGCCGATGTCGCCGGACCAGCCGGTGCCGAAGTCCAGCCAGCCGCGCCACTTGACCGGGTGATAGAGGTCCGGCACGTAGGGGCGCGCGGGCGCGGTGCCCAGCCAGAGGTCCCAGTCCAGGTGCGCCGGCGGGGGCTGGCCCTGGGCGGGGCGCGGCCCGGCGGGGCGGTAGGCCTCGACCGCGCCGGGGCGGTTCGCGCTGAGGTAGAGATGCTGCACGCGGCCGAGCACGCCCTCGCGCAACCATTGCACCACCGTGCGGTCGCCCGCGCCGGAAGCCAACTGGGTGCCGAGCTGGGTGACCACCTTTTTCACGCGCGCAGCCTCGGTGAGCCGGCGCACCTCGGCCACGTCGTGGCACAGGGGTTTCTGCACGTACACATGCTTGCCGCGCTGGATGGCGCTGTAGGCGATGGCGAAGTGCATGTGGTCGGGCACGGTCACGTTGAGCGAGTCCACGCGGTCGCTCTCGGCGGCGAGCAGCTCGCGCCAGTCGCGGTAGAGCCGCGCGCCGGGGACCTTCGTGGCGGCGGCCTTGAGGAACTGCGCGTCCACGTCGCACAGTGCCACGATTTCGACGCGCGGGTGCTGGCGGAAATTGTCGAGGTCCACCGCGCCCATGCCGCCGGTGCCGATGCAGGCGTGCTGGAGCTTGCCGTTGGGCGCGGCCGCCCGCAGCAACGCCGGCGCGGCCAGCGGCAAGGCGCCCAGGGCGCGCAGGAAGTGGCGGCGCGGGAGGTGGTCGGGGCGAAGGACGGGGACGGGGCGGGTCGGGGCGGCGGTCGAGGACAGCGGCTTGTTCATGGGCTTCTGGTAACACCCCCGCCGCGCGGGGCAAGGAGAAAGCCGCGCTGTTTCGCCCGGTCAAGGGCAGGCCAAGACCGGCCCTTCAAGCCCCCCGAGAGAACCAGCAAGCGGGCGCATCGCAAAAGCTCCGCGAGTTTTGGCCGCCGCCCGGAATCCCCGGCGGCCCGGGCCGTGCGTAGTGCGCTGACTCAGTCCGCCTCGACGCGCAGCCACAGGCCGGCGAAGCCCTCGAGACGGTAGCGCTCGCCCCCGTGCGCTTCCGTGCCGAGGTCCTCGACGTACGCGCCCACCACCCACCAGCCCGGGTCGGGCAGCGCGAGCACGAAACGCCCGTCCGCGTCCGTGCGTACCGCGAAGGTGATTAGCGGCTCGGGCGGCAGGGCGCCCGGCGCGGGCGGGCGCTCGCTCAGCCGCTCGGAATAAACCTCGGCACCGGCCACCGGAGAATCGCCGCGCAGCAACCGTCCGCTGAACACCATCCCCGGCCGCAGGCCGTAGGGCCGGGTCAACGGCACGACCTCGAGCGGTTGCCCGGTGCGCCGCTCCCAGCCTTCCTGCCGGCCGCGGTGCACACAGGTCTTCACAAACTCGCGGTACACGGTCTTTTGCTCGCGGTCCACCTCGGGCGCGCTGTCCAGTGCCAGCCACGTGTCGCCGCGCGCGGGCTCGAACCGCGCCTGCCAGGCCCCCGCATTGGTGTCGCCCCGGAAAAGCACCGGTTGCAGCGCGGCGGTCAAATTCGTCACGCGCCCGCGCGCGTCCACCGCCGCCAGGCGTTCGGGCCGCCGGGCCGGTTCCATCGCCAACTCGAACGGGTGGCCCGTGGCGAAGGTCACGGTGACCGGGCCGTTGGTGGCGCCCAAGGGCGCGTCGTGGAGCAAGATCGGGAAGTGCGCGAGCGCGGCAGGCGCGGCCAGGCCGGCCGTGACGAGCAGCCAACGAAGCGGACGGAACAAGTTCATACGCGGGCGGTCGTGGGGTTGAAATCGGTTCAGTGGCGATGTGGCGGCGCGGCGGCCGCCGGCGAGGCGACGCGTGCCGGGCGGTGCGCCCGCGCCAGCGAGGGCGGCACCTCCAGGCCGTGACGCAGCATCAGGTCGGCGTCGGCCAGCACCTCGGCGGCCGGGCCGTCGGCGCACAAGCGGCCTTCATCGAGCAAGAGCACGCGCTCGCAGGTCTCGAGCACGAACTCGAGGTTGTGACTGGAGATCAGGCGCGTGACCGGCAGTCCTTCCAGAATTTCCCGCAGCTCGCGCCGCCCGCGCGGGTCCAGGTCGCTGGTCGGCTCGTCCAGCAACAGGATTTGCGGCTCGAGGGCGAGCGCGCCGGCGATGGCCACGCGGCGTTTCTCGCCGGCGGACAGGTGGAAGGGAATGCGCGCGCGGTAAGCCTCGCCCAAGCCCACGCGGGCCAGCGCGCTGCGCACGCGCGCCTCGACGACCTCGCGCGGCAGGCCCAGGTTCAGCGGGCCGAACGCCACGTCGTCCTCGACCGTGGCGTTGAGAATCTGGTCGTCGGTGTTCTGAAACACCACGCCAAGCTTGCGATGCACCTGGCGCCGTCCCGCGGCGGTGCACAGGTCGCAGCCCGCCACGGCCACCGCGCCGGCGGCCGCCTCGAGCAGCCCGGCCAGGATCAGCAACAGCGTTGTCTTGCCCGCGCCGTTGGGGCCGATCAACCCCACCCGCTCGCCGTGGCGCAGGTGGAAGGTCACGTCCCGCAACGCCGGACGCCCCGGCGGGTACGCGTAGGCCAGATGCTCGACTTCGACCAGGCAGCTCATGCGGTTTTCTCACCCGGCTCCGCCGCCCCGCTCCCAGGCCAGCACCGCGGCGGCCAGCGCCGCGGCCAGCAGGGCCTTGAACCGGTCGGCCGGGCGGGTTTGGAACTGTTGCAACGTGCGCAAACGCCCTTGAAAGCCCCGGCAGTGCAGCGCCTGTTGAATGCGCTCGGTGCGCTCGACACTGCGCACCAGCGTCACGCCCAGCACCTGCGCCAGCGTCCGGTAATCCCGCAGGCCGCCGCGCCCCGCAAAGCCGCGCGCCGCCACCGCCCAGCGCATCCGCGTCAACTCCCACCACAGCGTGAACAGGTAGCGGTAGGTCAGGAGCGCGATTTCCACCAACACCCGCGGGAGGCGAAACGCCTGCAGCGCCCGCAGCAACACCACCATCGGCGTCGAGTACACCACTGCCAGCCCGAGCGTGACGAGAGCCAACGCCCGCAGGTAAAGCACCCCGGCGAGCCGGAGTCCCTCGCGGCTCAGCTCGAGCGGGCCGGCCCGGAAACTTTCGCCGCCGGCGGAAAACGGCAGCACCACCAGGCAGGGCAGGAGAATAAACTGTGCCGCCGTCAGGCGCCCCAGCACCAGCCGCGCGGGCAGGCGGGCCGCCACCAGCCAGCCCAGCGCCAACCCGGCGCCCAGCGCGGCGGCGGCGGGCGTTTGCAGGCTCACCAGCACTGCCGCGAACAGGGTGGCGGCGGCCAGCTTCCAGCGCGCGTCCCAGGCGTGCACCGGCGAGGCGCCGCGGGCGTACAGTTCAACCTCGCTTCTCATGCGACGCCAGGCGTTGCTCCAACGCCGCCAGCCGCCGGTGGTTCTGATACCCAAGCCACGCGGCCGTGGCGGCCAACAGAAAAGTCAACCCCACCACCACGCGCACGGCCAGCGGCTCGACGCCGTCACTCTTGCCGTGGCGGGAGACCGGCGCGGGGGCGACCGGATTCGCGGCTGCGGGCGCCGGTCCAGCGGCGGCATCGGCGGAAACCCGGAGTTGCGCGGCCGGGATGACCAACGTGCGGCGATGGCCGGGGCCGGCGTTGACCACCACGGTGAGGTCGCCCGCGCCCGCCGCCAGCGGCCACTCAAACCGGCCCGAGGCATCCAGCACCCCACTGGCGAGCACCGCCCCGGTGGCGTCGCGCAATTCCACCTCCGCCCCGGCGGCCGGTGTGTCCTCGGCCCGGGCCAGCACGGTTAATGTGTTGCCGGTGAGTTCCCACCGGGCACTCACGCGGTGAGCCTGGAGCGCCGCGGCCAGCGCCACGCCCAGGGCAGTGATGATCAAGCGCGCTTTCATGCGGCGGCGCGCGACAGGAGGGCGGGTTGCACCCGGTGCAGAAACTCGACCGTGAACCCGGTGACCAGGGCCTCGAGCCCCAGCACCGGCAGGTGCGCCAGCAACGCGAACTGCGCCACCGGCCGGAACGCCTCGCCCAGCGACCAGAGCAGCAACGTCAACTGCACGCCCGCCGCCAGCACCCCCAGCGCGGCGGCGAGCGCGCCGCCCCAAAACGGCCGCCAGCCGCCGCGCCGCACCAGGAGGTCATAACCGGCCCCGGCCAGCAGCGCGGCCAGGCCGAACATCGTGGCGTTGACTCCCACCGCGGTCAGCCCGCCGTGCCCGAGCAGCGCTGCCTGCAAGCCCAGCCCCACCGGCACGGCCAGCAGCGCGCGCCGCCCCAGCACCACGCCCAACAGGCCGTTGAGCAGCAAATGCACGCTGGTGGGCGGCACGGGGAAATGCAGCAACGAGGCGACGAAAAAGGCCGCCGTGAAGACCGCCACGCGCGGCGGGTCCGCCTCGCGCAGTCCCCGGCTGCCCCACCAGGCCAGCGCGCCGGCGCTGACCCACCCGGCGGCCAGCCACGGCGCGGGCAGGATGCCGTCCGACAAATGCACGCCCCCAGCTTAGCGTGTGAACCGTTTCCCTCAACGTGATATTCGCGCCGGGGGGCCGATCGGTTCTCGCGCCGCCCCCGTTCACGGCGCCTGGCGCAGCCGGAAGTACTGCTCGCCGGCGCCCAAGGGCAGAGTCACGCGCCATTGCCCGCCGGAGGCCACGGGCGTGGCAGGCACCGACCGCCAGTCCGGCGCGGCAAGCTGGGCTGTGGCTTCGAGGACCAAGCCAGCCGTGGTGTCCGGCCAGGCGAGCTGGATTTGATTCCCGAGCCGCACCGCGCGGAGCGCCACATCCGGTCCGGGAGCGGGTTTCACGCGAATCGAGCCTTGAAGCGTTTGGACGGCGCCCCCGACCCTGGCGCGGAGTTGCCATTGCACCGGTCCCGCCCGGGTAAAGCGGCGGCAGACCTCGGCCCCGGTTTGATCGGGTTCGCCGTCGCTCCACGACCACGCAAAAGACACCGGGGCCTCGCACCCGGTCCGGCGGGCTTTGACCCGGAAGGGCATTTCCTCACCGGCGAAACATTCGTCCGGGGCCGCGGCCTGGAGGGTCAGGGCACAGGAGCCCGCCGCCACGTGGATGGTCACCCGGCCCAGATTCGAGTCGGTGGACCCGTCCCACGCGGCGAAGGTGAATTCGTCGGCGCCGACGAAGTCCGGTTCGGGGAAGTACGTGGCCGTGCGGTTGGTGAGCGCCACGGTGCCGTGGCGGGGCGGGTTGACGATGCGCAAGGTCAGCGGGTTGTTGTCCGGGTCGCTGGCGCCCAGCAGTGCGGCGACCGGTGAGCCGGTGGTCGTGGCCAGGGTGGCGCCGGTAACCACGGGCGGACGGTTGGCGGTGGCGTCGTCGCTTGTCGGCCCGCGGTGGCAGTTGTAGCAGCCGACCTGAAAGCCGGCCCACCAGTTTTTCGTGCCGAAGGCGTTCAAGGTCCGCGGGGCCCGCGTGCGCGAGAGCACCGTGCCGCGCAGGTCGCTGCCGTGGCAGGCGCGGCAACCGTTGAGATTGTTCTTGGCGGCGCTCTTGTGGCCGCTGATCCAGGCGGACCCGAGCGGGTGCAGGCCGTGCGGTCCGCCGGCCGGAGCGGTGGGCATGGTGGAGTGACAGGCGGTGCATTCGGCCAGCACCCCCGCGTGTCCCTGGAGTTGCTGGCTGTAAAGGTTGTCGTTGTCGTGCGCGCTGGGGAATTCCGCGTGAGGCGAGCCGTGACAGGCGGCGCAGTACAACCCGCCGTGACCGCGCGAGAATCGGTACAAAGAAACGCCCGGGACCGGAACATCCGGATTGGTCCCAAAGGTCTGATCGGCGGCCGCACGCACCGCGCCGTTCGAGTCAAACACCGAGGTGAACCGGATGGCGCCGCTGTTGTGCGTGGCGGTGCCGGTGTGGCAGCTCTGGCAGGCGGGTTCGTCCAGCCAACCGCTGCGTCCGCGCTTCCCCACTTGATCCATGCGCCCGTGGCAGGATTGGCAGTCCATGGCCCGGGTGCCGTCGGCGGCGATGGCGTTGCCCATCACCCCGCGCAGGCAGCGGGTTTCCGAGCCGGGGTGGCAGCGGTAGCAGGCGGTGCGGGTGACATCGTCTTTGAGCGGGCGGCCGGTGTCCGGATCGGGCATGTACGCGTGCCAGCCGTGCATGGCCTGGGTGAGCGGCGGCACCCCTTCCACGCCGGTGCCCGGCAGGGCATTCGAGGCGTGACAGCGCGCGCAAAGCACCGGGGTGCCGCGGCGGGCGGTGCTTTCCAGCCCGGCCGGTTCGTAACCCGCCGCCGCCAGGGCGCTCGTGTACCGGGCCAGGCCGGTGTTTAGCTCGTCATGGACGCGCAGGATGTTGAAGCGGAAGTCCCGCTGGGGGTCGCAGTCCCACACCCAGTTCCCGGCCGGTTGTGCGGCCAGGTTGCTGCCCGAGGCATGGCAGGCGCGGCAATCCATCTCGTCCGAGACCGGCACCACCACCGTCGCGCTGGCCAGCACGGCGCCCGTGCCGGGGTCGCGCGCCACCAGCCGCATCAAGGGATAGGGATTGGGCAGGGCCGCATCGTCCCGGGGAACGATGGGAATGCCTTCCGCGCTGAACCAACCCGCGCCGGCGTCCCAGCGCATGGGCTGCGGCGTGTTGGCCGGACCGGGCATGGCAAAACCGGCCAGCCCCATGTCCACGGCCAGCGGCGGCGCGCCCGGGGGCAGGTACAAGGCTGGCGCGTATTGCCAGAACGCGGTCTTGCCCGCGCTGGTGCGGTTGATGGAGCCGGTCGAATCGGCCACGGCTTCGTACGTGATGCGCACCGCTCCGGGCGTGGTCACCAGGCGGTTATTGGCGATGAACTGCGCGTGCAGCGTGTTGTACGGCGGCAACAGCGAGAAGACCGAGTAATCGGCGTCCAAGCAATGCATCCCCAAATCGTTCCAACCCAGCACCACGCGGCCGGCCGCTTCGAGAGGAATCACCGCAGTCAATGCCCCGACCAGTACGCCGAAGGGAAAGCACCGGGCGAATTTCATGCACAGACGCATGAACGCGCGAGCGCCGGGGCGCAAGCAATTTTAGTCCAGCAAATCGCTGCCCCGATGCACATCAAGGGCTCGACTGCACCCCCAAGGAACCCCCTGCAGCGGACAGAGCCAGCACGTCGAAGCCGGGCGTGTTTTTCCGATTACGGGCTGCCGCGCTCTTGCAGACATTGGCGACTCGTGCGTCGCGTTGGCCGGTCGCCGGCAAAGCCGTTGGAAAAAACCAAGAGCGAAACTTCAGCGCTCAGGGCGCCAATGCCGCCTCCCAGCGCAGCCATCCCGCGGGGAGGGTGTCCGCCGCCTCGATTTCAAAGGCCAGCGCCACGCGCTCGCTTTCGGGAAACCCCAGCAGCGCGCGGGGCCCGGGCACGCTTTGCCAGGACGCGCCGGCATCGAGGGTCCGGCTTTGCCAGGCGCGGAACACCACGTCCGTGGCGGTGCGCGGGGTCTCGAACACCAGGCGCAACATCCGGCCCGCGGGGGTGACGACCAGCCGCGGTTGCGGCAGGCGGTCGCGATCGGGCACGTGCGGGTTCAGGCCCAGGGCGTACTCGACCGCGTTGACCACGCCGTCGCGGTCGGGGTCGGCGCCGGCGCCGATGACGGTCTCATCGGCCACGCCGGGCCACTGCTCGCGTTGCCAGCGGGCGAAGGGCTTTTGTTCCGGGGGCGGGAGCGGCTGGACCTCGAAACGGATCGGCGTGAGCCGGCTGAAATCATTGGTCGCTACGCCGGCGCGGCGGCCGTGCACCTCGAAGACCAATTCGTACACGCCGTTCGAGGTGAAGCCGAAGTTCCAGTGCGCGTGACTGCCGGCCGGCAAGGCAATGCGGTCGGAATCGTCGAAGCCATCGCGGCTATTGAACCGCACCTCCAGTCCGCCCAGACCGGCCTGCCAGGCGAAGGCGTGTCCCGGCCCCTGCACGGCGCGCAGATAGAGGGCAACGCCTTGGGGGAAGACAGCGGGTGAAACGCCCTCGGTGGACAGGCCCAGGTAGAGCAGTGCGGGGTCCTGGGTTTGCGGCAAAATCCACAGCGGCTCGCCGGCGTTCCCCAGCGGCGGGAGGTCCCCGGGCAATTCCAGGCGCGCCGACTCGGCCACC
>CAYXPA010000127.1:0-10767 GCA_964466945.1 uncultured Verrucomicrobiota bacterium
CCAAACGGGTCCACAAACTTCAGGTCCGCCATCTTCGCGCCCGCCTTGCGGGCCAGCTCCAGCACTTTCTCGGGAGTACTCATCGGATTGGATTGCTGTTTTTGGTTTTGTTGTGTAGTTCGGTTCCGCGCGGCGTTCCCTTCGCGGGGCGCTGTGCGGGCCGTGCCCGGCGTGAACCTCCCGCTCCACACCCGGGCACGGCCTTTGCCGCTTCAAGCCTCTCTCAGGCCAGGTGGTAGCCTTCCTCGCCGTGCTCGGAGACGTCCAGGCCCACGGTCTCGACCTCCTCGCTCACGCGCAGGCCCACCACCTTGTCGGCGATGAACAGGGAAATCCCCGCCACGACACTGCTCCAAACCACGGTAACGAGCACGCTCTTGAGTTGCGTGAAGACCTGACCTGCCACGGTCACGCCCTCGGCCAGCCCGGCGCCGCCCAACGCGGCATCCGCACAGACGCCGGTGAGCAGGGCGCCCACGATGCCGCCCACGCCGTGCACGCCGAAGACGTCCAGGCTGTCATCGTACTTGAGCCGGGCCTTGAGGCTGGTGGCGGCCAGGTAGCAGAAGAGCGCCGAGGCCGCGCCGATGATCAAGGCGCCGAGGGGGCCGGCGGTGCCGGAGGCCGGGGTAATGGCCACCAGGCCGGCGACCGCGCCGGTGGCCACGCCCACCGCGGTGGGTTTGCCGCGGAACAACCACTCGATGAAGAGCCAGCTTGCGGCGGCGGTGGCCGTGGCGATCTGGGTCACCAGCAGGGCCATGCCAGCGATTTTGTCGGCGGCCAGGGCGCTGCCGGCGTTGAAGCCGAACCACCCGATCCACAGCATGGCCGCGCCCACCACGGTGAGTACCACGTTGTGCGGGCGCAGTTGCTCGCTGCCGTGGCCGAGGCGACGCCCCACCATGACGCAGGCCACCAGGCCGGCAATACCGGCGTTGATGTGCACGACCGTGCCGCCCGCGAAGTCCAGGACGCCCCAGTCAAAAAACAGCGCGCCGGCGCCCGACCAGGCCATGTGGCAAATCGGCAGGTACGAGAAGGTGAACCAGAGCACCGTGAAGAGCATCACCGCCGAGAACTTCATGCGCTCGGCGAAGGAACCCACGATCAGGGCCGGCGTGATGATCGCGAAGGTCAGTTGGAACATCACGAACACCGCCTCCGGAATGCTGCCCGAGACCGCGTCCAGGTTCACCCCCTTGAGGAAGGCCTTGTCCAGGCCACCGATGAAGGAGTGCAGGTTGGTGACGCCCTTTTCCATGCCCGCGGTGCTGAAGGCCAGGCTGTAGCCATACACGACCCACAGGACGGTGATGACGCTGGCGATGCCGAAGCACTGCATCAGCACCGAGAGCACGTTTTTGACCCGCACCAGGCCGCCGTAAAACAGCGCCAGGCCCGGGAGGGTCATGAACAGCACCAGCGCGCCGGCCGTGATCAACCACGCGGTGTTGCCGGAATCGAGGCTCGGCTTGGGCGCCGGGGCCTCGGGTTCGGCGCCCAGCAACGCGGGCAGGGCCAGGCTTGCGATTGTGCCGGCCAGGGTCAGGATCAGGTGTCGGTTTTTCATGGGGATTCGTTCGAGCGGAGTTTTGGGTGACACAGGAAGGTTCAAACCGCGGCCTCGCCGCGCTCTTCGGTACGGATGCGAATGGCTTCCTCGACGGCCGAGACAAAGATTTTGCCGTCGCCGATCTTGCCGGTCTTGGCGCTTTTGAGGATGGCCTTGACCGCGGCCTCGACCCGGTCATCCGGCAGGACCACCTCGATTTTGATCTTGGGCAGGAAGTCCACGGTGTACTCGCTGCCCCGGTAAATCTCGGTGTGGCCTTTCTGGCGGCCGAACCCTTTGACCTCGGTGACCGTCATGCCCTCGATGCTCAACTCACTAAGGGCGTCTTTGACCTCTTCCAGTTTGAAGGGCTTGATGATGGCTTCGATTTTCTTCATCGTCGTGGAGTGTCCGGGGTCCACACCGCAGGCGGAGGCCACGCGGACGCGTGGTCAACTCGCCCGGGTGCGTCCCCACAAGGTTTGTTGGAGGTTGCGAACCCGCGCACGGCGCGCGGTCAAGCAGCGGCGATGCCAGGGGGCGGGAGCGGGTTGAATGCAAAGACTAACTCATAAGCCGCCAAGGGGTTGCGGCACGGAAGAATTTTTCGAGCCGGGCGTTTGGCCGCTGCGCGAGCCAGCCGCGTTGGCGATTTTTGCGCAGGCTGAATTACCTGCGTCAGGCCACGCACGCTCCGGCCAGCCAGGCGCGGATTCAGCGGGCCGCTTGCGGCCAGGGCAGAGAGACCAAGCGCAGACCGGCGATCGCCACGAGCCGATTCCAAGCGGCTTCCCGCGCCAGTGGTGACTGAAAGCGGCCTTCGCCCACCTGGAAAACGCCCACGCCCGGAGAGTAGGCCGGGAGACACAACCGATCCGGCGCCACCAGGAAGCACGGACACCGCATCGGCGAGGGCACGTGCTGACGCACGAGGGCCACGGGATGTTCCCGGTCAAACACCACCAGACCGCCTGGATGCCCGGCGAGCCAGGCGCGGGCCGCTTCGGCCGAGACGTCGTCGCCGTGGACCAGCAGCAGGCGCCCCGCCTCGAGCGCGGGCAGGACCTGAAAACTCAACCCCCAGCGTTGGCGCGCTTCATCCAGCCGCGGCTCCAGGGCGCCCGGCACCACCACCCATTCGCCGTGACAGGCCACGGCGGCGACGAAGCTCTTGAGGGCGTGCTCGAGCAGGGCCGGGTTCAGAACCCCGGGCAAGGGATTGCCCAAGACGACCGTTTTCAGCGGGCGGTAATCCGCCAGCAACTCGGTGAAGCGATAGAGCGCATCGTCCAACGCCGAGAGCGCCAGAGAGCTACCGCCCGGTCGGGACGCGCCGGGGCCTCCGATCTGCACGCCTGCCAGGGCCAGGATGCCGGCTTCGCCAAACCAGGCCGCGCCGCGCGCGTCCAGCACCACCCCCGACTCCAGTTGCAGTTGATCGGCCATGAGGAACTCGCGGCATCTTGGGCCGCGCGCACCCGGGGCGCAATGCCGCTTTCGCCCGCCCTACCCTTGGGCGAAGGGGTATCGCGGTCACCGCCGACCCGGGCATTCGCGCTTGCGGGCATTACCCGCCTCGCCACCATGCCCGCGTCATGCGCCACGCCCCTATTCCTTCGGAGCTTTTTGTGGAGAACCGTCGCCGGCTGGCGGCGTTGCTCGAGCCGCGTTCGCTGGCGGTGGTCAACGCCAACGACGTGCTGCCCACCAACGCGGACGGCACGCTGCCCCTGCAACCGAACTCGGACCTCTTTTACCTGACCGGCATTGAGCAGGAGGAAACCGTGCTGGTGCTGGCGCCGGACGCCTTCGAGGAACGGCACCGGGAGATGCTCTTTCTGCGCCAGTCCGACGCGCGGCTGAAGACCTGGGAGGGCCACAAGCTGAGTCCGGAGGAGGCGACGCGCATCTCGGGGGTGAAGCAGGTGCGGTGGTTGTCCGAGCTGCCCACCGAGTTGCACCGGTTGATGTGCGAGATGGAGCACGTGTACCTCAACTCGAACGAGCACCCGCGCGCGGTCATCGAGGTGGAAAGCCGCGACGCGCGGTTTGTCCGGGAGCTGCAGCGGCGCTACCCGCTCCATGATTACCGGCGACTGGCGCGCCTGATGAACCGGCTGCGGGTGGTGAAGTCGCCGGTCGAGGTGGACCTGATCCGGCAGGCCTGCGCGTTGACCGCGCGGGGGTTCGCGCGGGTGCTGCGCTTTGTGCGGCCGGGCGTCAACGAGTGCGAGGTGGAGGCGGAACTGGCCCACGAATTCATCCGCGGCCGCGGGCGGTTTGCCTACCCGCCCATCATCGCCGCCGGCGCCAACTCGTGCGTGCTGCACTACAACCAAAACGACCAGGTCTGCCGCCGGGGCGAAGTGCTCCTGGTGGACGCCGCCGCCAGCTACGCAAATTACAACGCCGACCTCACCCGCACGCTCCCGGTGAGCGGGCGGTTCACCCGCCGCCAGCGGCAGGTGTACGACGCGGTGTGCCGCACGCTGCGGGCGATGATCCGGGCGGCGGTGCCCGGCAAGCTGCACCGGGACTGGCAGCGCGAGGCGGAAGAACTGCTCACCGGGGAATGCCTCCGGCTGGGCTTGCTCTCCCCCCGCGAGGTGCGGCGGCAGGACCCCGACCGGCCGGCGGTCAAAAAGTACTTCATGCACGGGCTGGGGCACGTGATCGGCCTGGACGTGCACGATGTGGGGTTCATGAACGAGCCCTTCGCGCCCGGCTGGGTGCTGACCGTCGAGCCCGGCCTGTACCTGCCCCGCGAGGGCTTCGGTGTCCGCTTGGAAAACCTGGTGTTGATCACCGCTGAAGGCCCGGTGGACCTGCTGGCGGACGTGCCGCTGGAGGCGGAGGCCATCGAGGCGGCCATGCGCCGCTGAACGCCGGGCCGGCCGGAGCGGGTCTCGACGACGGCGGGCGCGGGGCGTGTGCCTCAGGAGAGGATGCGCCGGGCCTCGTCGAGGAAAATGCCCTTGAAGTTCATCTCGAGGGCCTGCGGGTTGGTGGCCTTGGCGAGGGCTTCCTTCTCGGAGACGATGCCCTGCTTGACCAGGTTGAACAGGGCCTGGTTAAAGGTCTGCATGCCATCGTCCACGCCGACCTCGATGGCGGCGGCGAGTTTTTCGAGCCGGTTTTCCTCGATGAGTTTCCGCACCGTGGCGGTGTTGATCATGATCTCGAGGGCCGGCGTCATGCCGCCGCTGATCTTGTTGACCATGCGCTGACAGACCACCGCGCGGAGGGTGGCGGCGAGCTGACGGCGGACCTGGTCGCGCTCATCCGGCTTGAAGAAGTCCAGGATGCGGCCGATGGCCTGGGAGGCGTTGGTGGTGTGCAGCGTGGAGAGCACCAGGTGGCCGGTGTCGGCGGCGTTGATGGCGGCCATGAAGCTGGTGGCGTCGCGCATCTCGCCGATCATGATGATGTCCGGGTCCTGGCGCAGGATGTGTTTGAGGCCCATGTCGAACGAGAGCGAGTCCAGGCCGATTTCGCGCTGCTCGATGACGCACTGGTTGTCCTCGAAGACGTACTCGATGGGGTCTTCGAGGGTGATGATGTGCTTTTTGAAGTTGGCGTTGATGTGCTCGATCATCGCCGCCAAGGTGGTGGACTTGCCGCAGCCGGTGGAGCCGGACACCAACACGATGCCGCGGGGCGACTCGGCCAGCCTCTTGAGGATGGGCAACAGCCCCAACTCCTCGAAGCTGGGCACCTTGACCTTGACGTAGCGCATGGCCAGGCACCACTCGCCCTTTTGCTGGAAGACGTTGGTCCGGAACCGGCCGATCCCGGGCGCCGCGTAAGAGAAGTCCACCTCGCGGTCCTCCTCCAACCGCTGGCGGGCATGCCGGGGCACGATCTGGTCCACGATCTTATTGATCCACTCGAGGGTGGGAAACGGCGCCTCGATGGCCACCAACTGGCGGTTGATGCGGAAAATGACCGGGCCGCCCACCTTGAGGTGGACGTCCGAGGCGCCGCCCTCGACGGCGGTTTGGAGGATGCGGAGGAACAGTTCCATGAAAAAACGGCCCGCCCGCTCACTCGGCCTGCGCCCGGGCCGAGCGGGTCAGACGCTCCCAGTGCCGGCGGGCGGTGCCGGGCAGGTCGAGCAGGAGCAGGGCAATCACGTAACCGGTGGCGCGATTGCCGGAGCAATCCACCACCACGCCGTTGCCGCGGACCGGCTCGGGAAGTCCCGGGGGATGGAGGTCCACCTCGACCTCGGACCACAGCGCCAGGGGGCGTTCGGAGAGAAATTCCAAGCCGTTGTGGCGGAAAACCAGCGCGGCCCGGGACAGGACCAGCGCCGCGTCCGGGGCGCCATTACCGCCGGTCAGAGGTTCTGCGGAATCCCGCTTGCCACTCGCCATAAGGGTCGGGAGAAGCTACCACATCGCGAATGGGCGTCAATGATGCCCCCGCTACCACTCGATGATGGCCGCGCCCCAGGTGAAACCGGCCCCGAAGACCACCAGCAGGATCAGGTCGCCGCGGCGGATACGTCCGGCGGCCACGGCCTCGTCCAGGGCGATGGCCACGGAGGCGGCGGAGGTGTTGCCGTAGCGGTCCACGTTGACGTAAACCTGCTCGGGCCGGGCCCCGAGTCGCTCGGCCACGGCGTCAATGATGCGGCGGTTGGCCTGATGCGGGATCACGCAGGCGATGCGGGAGATGTCCAGCTCGCAGCGCTCCAGCGCCTCGCGCGCCGCGGCATACATGGCCTGCACGGCGCATTTGAAGGTCTCCCGGCCGTCCATGCGGATGAAATGTTGCCGGCCGTTGACCGTTTCGACCGAGGAGGGCAGCCGGCTGCCGCCGCCCGGCACGCAGAGCACGTCGCCCTTGCTGCCGTCGGCCCCCAGGCAGGTGGTCAAGAGGCCGTGCGCCCCGGGGCGGTGCTGCAACACGGCCGCGCCGGCGCCGTCGCCAAAGAGCACGCAGGTGTTGCGGTCGGTCCAGTCCACGATGCTGCTGAGCTTTTCGGCGCCAATGACCAGCACCGTCTCGCAGGTGCGGGACATAACAAACTGCTGGCCGATTTCCAGGCCGTAGATGAAGCCGGAACAGGCTGCCTCGATGTCAAACGCCGCCGCGCGTCGCGCGCCGATCTTTTCCTGGACCAGGCAGGCGGTGGAGGGAAAGGGCATGTCGGGCGTGACCGTGGCGGTGATGATAAGGTCCACGGCCTCGGCAGCGACGCCGGCATTGTGCAGGGCCTTAAGCGCGGCCTTGGCGGCCAGGTCCGAGGTGGTCTCGTCCGGCGCGGCCAGTCGGCGCTCGCGGATGCCCGTGCGGGTGCGAATCCATTCATCGGTCGTGGCCACCATTTTCTCGAGGTCCGCGTTGGTGAGCACGCGGGCGGGCACGTAGGAACCGACGGCGAGGATGGAGCAGGAGCGGCCCAGGTAACCGTGGCGGGCGCGGGGGTTGTGGAGGGGCTTGCGACTGGCCGGGCTCATGCGGGGACGGCGGGGCCGGGCGCGGCCGTTTTCAGGACGGACGCGGCGGCGGCGACCTCGGCGGTGATGTGTTGGTTGACCTTTTGCTGCACGCTGCGCACGGCCTGGCCGATGGCGTTCATGATGGCCCGTTCCCGCGAGGAACCGTGGGCGATGATGACATTGCCATTGAGGCCGAGCAGCGGCGCGCCGCCGTGCATCTCCGGGTCCACGCGCTGCTTGATGCTCTTGAAAGCGCCCTTGGCCAGGAGGGCGCCCAGTTGGCGTTTGGCCGAGCGGCCCAACTCCCGGCGCAGCCAGCGAAAGAGGCTGGTCGCCAGGCTTTCACAGGTCTTGAGCACGATGTTGCCCACAAAGCCGTCGCACACCACCACGTCCACGCCGTTCTCGAACAGATCGTGGCCCTCGACGTTGCCGATGAAGTTGAGCGGCAGTTGGCGGCAGAGCTTGAAGGTCTCCTGGGTCAGGTCGTTACCCTTGACATCCTCGGTGCCCACGCTGAGCAGGCCGACCCGCGGGCGGGCGTAACCGAGGATTTCGCGGGCGTACACGCTGCCCATGATGGCGAACTGGGTCAGGTGAAGCGGGCGGCATTCGACGTTGGCGCCGGCATCCACCAGGACGAAATCGTTCACCGGGGCTGGAATGACAGCGAGGATGGCCGGGCGCTCGACGCCGGGCAGGGGGCGCAGCTTGATGGTGGCGGCGGTGACCACGCCGCCGGTGTTGCCCGGCGAGACCAAGGCCTCGGCCCGGCGGTCCTTGAGCAACTCGACCGCGCGCACGATCGAGCTGTCTTTCTTGCGGCGCAGAGCCTGGATGGGTTTGTCCTCCATCGTGAGGACCTCGCTGGCGTGGACGATTTCCACGCGCGGGTCCGGCGGGCCGTGCGCCTCCCACGCCTGGCGGATGGCCGCCTGGTCCCCCACCAGGATCATGCGGGTGATGGCCGGGAAATGCCGCAGTGCCAGGCGCGCCCCCTCGACCACAACCCCGCAGCCGTGGTCGGCCCCCATGACGTCCACCGCAACGCGCATAAAAGAACCGACGCGGGAGGCGTGCTCCCGCGCGCGGCACCCAGGACTGAAGACCCGCTCAGCCGCCGGCCACGACGGTCAACACCTGGCGGCCGCGGTAATACCCGCAAGCGGGACAAACCCGGTGCGGAATGTACGGAGCGGCGCACTGCGGGCAGGTGCTCAGTTGCGGCAGTTTCAACACGCTGTTGTAAGCCCGGCGCTGCCGCTGGCGGCTGTGCGACGGTTTGCGTTTGGGTACACCCATAAAATTTCCGCTGCTAGAGATTCAACTTGTCGAGTTCGGACCACACGGTCGTGCCGGCGGCTCCGGCGCCGGGCAAGCCTGTCGTTGGCGCTGATGGCGGCGGCCTCAGCCCGCCACACTCGGGCGCGCACAAAGGCCGCAACGGCAGGGCCAAGAGTGTGTCTTCGCGCAGACTGGCCGTCAAGTCAGCCACTTCGCCCACCACGGGAATGGCCTCGGGTCCGCCCAGCGCCAGTTGCGCCGACCACGGTTCGAGGCTTAGGCGGTGGCGAAACGGTTTCAGACAGCGGGCGCACTGGCATTCGAGCTCGATCTCGAGCGCCCCGAGCAGGAGCAGCACCTCGCCTTCGCGCTGCACGGTCAAGCGGTAATGCAACGGCCCCGCGAGGGCCACCAGGTCATCCGTCCCGCCCCAGTCCAGTTCCTCGAGGGGCAGCAAACCCTCCAGCGCCACCGGGGTGTCCGTCAGGGCGTGGAGATTGAGGAGGACTGGCATGACAGGAAACAGGGTTGGCCCGCCAGGGCGGTTCAGGCCGGCGGGGCCTTGGTGCGGCGCGCGCCGGAGCGGCCGAATTTGCGCTCCAGGGCCCGCAACACCGGCCGGGGCACAAAGGGGCTGACATCCCCGCCCAGCCGGCAAATTTCCTTCACGATCCGGGAGCTCAGGAACGTGTACGTCTCGCGCGGCATGAGGAAGATGGTTTCGATGGCCTCGTACATGCGGCGATTGATCAGCGCCAGTTGGAACTCGAACTCGAAGTCCGACACCGCCCGCAGTCCGCGGATGATGGCGTCGGCCCGGCGGGCGCGGGCGTAATCAATGAGCAGGCCGTCGAAGCTGTCGGTTTCCACGTGGGCAATGTGCCGGGTGGCGCTGGCCACCAGTTGGCGGCGCTCCTCGAGGGTGAAGAGGGGTTGTTTGCCGTCGTTGTCGGCCACAGCCACGATCACGCGGTCAAACAGACGGGCCGCACGCTGGACCACGTCCAGGTGCCCGTTGGTGACAGGATCGAAGCTGCCGGGATAAATGACGGTGCGCATGATACAGGGCCGCTTTCGCGACCGGGCTTGCAATTGCCGATTCAACCCGCGGGCCGAACTCGCTTCCGAAAACATCCTCCGAGAAGGGATAAACCCGGAGCGGCGCGCCACCCCGGGTTTATCTGCGCAAAACTCGTTTTTTCGGCGGAATTACGTGTTCCAGTTACCTTCCACCGTCTTCGCCACTACCGCCCGTGCCCTGGGGAGTGACCGGCGTGGTCGGGTTGAACACCGGCGGCAGCACAAAGGGCTTAAAGACGCTGCCCACTCCCGGCGGCGTGAACGGCCGCTCTTCAATTACCCAAGTCGGTTCGGGCGCATACCCGGTGACCCCGGCCACTTCGGCGGCCGCCGGCGCCCCGCCCATCTGCCCGGCCGCGAGGGTGATTTCCTCGTTAATGCTGGGCAGCGACTCGATCAGACCGCCCTTGTTCTGGTTGAGCGTGGGCTCGAAGGTGTAACCGCTGCGGACCTGGAATTCGGTCGGCGCGGTCGCGCCCGGCGCGTTGTACTTCACGTAGCCTTCGCCCTCGAGCACCGAGAATTCGCCCCGGGCAGAAACCTGGTACTTGGTGCCGCGGATGCCGACCACGCCGACCGGCGTGACCACCTCATACTTCGAGGCGGCGGACATCTTGCGCACCACGCCCTGAATCTTGCCCGCGCGCAGCCCCAACTCGGTGGTGACGATGGTCTCCCCCGCGCCGCTCTCCACGTCCAGCTTGGTCAACGCCACGGTGGTGTCGGGGGTGACCCGGAGGAACGGCCCGTTCTTGCCCAAGTAGAGGTCCACCACGCCCAGCGTATCGGTCTTGATGGTGGCGCCCGGTCCGAGCACCACGCCCTTCTTGA
This sequence comes from uncultured Verrucomicrobiota bacterium, assembly GCA_964466945.1. Classification (GTDB taxonomy): domain Bacteria; phylum Verrucomicrobiota; class Verrucomicrobiia; order Limisphaerales; family J093; genus DSVZ01. Next base: position 10,198 of record CAYXPA010000127.1, read on the forward strand.
CCTCGTTCCAGGTCACGCCGTCCGTGCTGTAGTGCGCGGCGCCGGCCCGCACCGCGTCCACGCGCGCCGAACCGGCCCCGGCCAGGGCGGTGAAACCCACGGCCAACGCGCTGAGGGCCAGAACACCAGGGAAAAGTCGCAGTTGTTTGTTCATAATCATCTCCGGTCTCGGTTGAATGCCAGTGCCGTACTGATGTGCCCGCAGTGTATTGGCCCCGAACCGCCTGTCAACCACAGATTCGTGAATTTTTTTTTGCCGCATTGACCCGTGTTTTCGGGCGCTTTCACGCCCGCTTCCGGGCGATGTCACCAGTTCCCCGCCCACGGCCGGCCCGGGAAAAAGTTGGCCGGAGCCCGGCAAAACTGCCAGCTTTTCCCGCACCGATTTTATGAACGACGCTTCCAGCTATCCCGTGACGCGACGTCGCTTCCTTGCCGCTACCGCCGCCCTGAGCGCCGCCCCGTTCTGGGGAGGCCTGGTGGTTCCCCGCGCCGCCCGCGCCGCTCCCGCCAGCGAGCAAATCCGCGTGGGCCTCATCGGCTGCGGCGGCATGGGCAAGGGCGACCTCT
>CAYXPA010000128.1:0-10756 GCA_964466945.1 uncultured Verrucomicrobiota bacterium
GGTGGTTCAATTCACAGCAATCTTCCCTCGAAAAAAGTCCGACAGGCTCTTAGCGAAGCGACGCAGATCTACTACAAGACCTACGGTAAGTTTGCCGGAGTCGGAGGTGCTACTTTAAATGCTTGGACCAATAATACCTATGATTATTGGGATCGCCGGGTTTTAATGTCGGAATGTCTGATCGAAAGTGCTCTCCGCACCCGCTTTGCTACCAATGCTTATGTTCGTGTCGCCCGGATCACTACCACCAATACCACGATTCCAATCCTATCTTACGGCAATTTGGGATCACTATGGGGATTCAACGGCAATAACGGCTTGTATAATTTAACCCAAGAATACACCGCGCTGAATCTTCCGCCCGGGGAATGTACCATGTGGGCCTCCCGACGGCTGGGCCAGGCTTTGGGCATGGCCTCGTTTGTTGTATCGCCCGCGGCGCGGGACTTGACCTGTTTGGCTATGTCAATTGGTCCGGAGCCCTTGACCGCGTTGTGCGGCAAGCGAGCGAGGAACCGCAATTTCAACTGGCTCGGCCGGCTCTGGAGTTTCCCCCTGCGGGGGCTGTCCAAGCGCAGTACAACAAGCGGGGGACAGTTCCCTGCTGAGGTTTGTTATCCATTGCCTTACGGTACACCTGCGCCCGGGACTGACATTGGCTACACAGTCTCTATTCCTAATCCGATGTTTCCTAACCCGAATGCTAAAACGCAAATCGTAGCTCCATCCTCAAAACTTCCTGCTTACGTGGTAGAAGTCGTTTTACAAGGAGTTACGGTTGAAAACGCTTATCGTCTCAGTCGCGCCATAGACGGTGTGCGACAGAGTAATTGGGCTTACTATGACAGCCTGGGCCGTGTCAAATACGACATGTATGACGCTTCCGGAGGATCCAAGCGTGGCGTGGTGTTCATCTACTTAGGTCACAAATGAGGAGTCCAAGTCTGCTATCTCACTGCTGCGCATCGAACCGTTGTCCCTTGATGAAACCCCGACTCTTTTTCACAAGCCTAATTCTTGGTGGGGCGTTGACCCTGCTGTCGCTTTGGGTTTCCTACGATTACTGTCTCAATGGTCGGGCAAGGGGATTGCCCTTCCCCCTGTTTCTCCCACGTTGTGAAGCCAGTATTGCTTCAGTGTCCCTTTGGAGTGACCAGTCCGTGCACGTGTTGGACCTGGCTCGAGGCACGGCTGACCTAGTGTTGTGGAGCTGCTTGGTGTTGGGGGGCAACGACTGACTCGTCCAAACGTAAGGCGCTTCAAGGCCTTCAAGCTATCCAAATCAGGTGTGTAGGCAAGGTGGAGAGACTGGCAGCGGTTGGAGTTATCTACGCTTGTAACGCAAAACTCCCACACACCCCACATCACCATTGCGGGCATAGTTCCAGCGTCCGCAGCACGGCCGGCTAATCTGGTTCGGGTGATTGTAGCCAGCAAGAGGTCGCAACAACCACACCCCGGGCGGGCAGATTCATCTGCGCGCGCACGGCTTACCGCAGTCCGATGTCGTCGCCCTGGGGTGGTACTCCTGGTTCAACATGAAGACAACAGCCGCACAGGGACGACCTAGCGGATGGGCCCGCGGCGGACCTAGGGTCACCACCCAGGCGGTCGGTTTCATCCGAGCGTGAACCTCGCGGACTACACCGAACGGCGTCGTTATGCCAAGTGTCTTGCTGGCAACACGCGTTCGGCCGGTGGAAGGTTCTCGCGCTTGGGTTCCAACTGCGGCGCCAAGTTCGGAATGTTTTTGGCCGCTACACTCGCTTCATGATTTCATCCCCGGCAATGATCAGTCAGTAAGACACTATGACGGCGGCAAATTGATTGGCGGCCTGGACCCAGCGCCCGGGGGTTTCGCACGAACATCCGAGCGCAAGACCACGATCTGGGCAGCGTTGGTTACAAGTGCATCATACAATGCGGCTTTCTCTCGTGCGGCCCCGTAGAGTGGCGCGAACCGGTGCATGGGCTGCTGCTTGGAGGAAATTCAGGAAACGTTCAGCTATCCCCAGGCGGTCTGAGCTGCGCACCTCACGTAAGCGTTCCACCCCGGACCGCCTCCGCTGGCGGTCCGGCAACCTTTCACCTCTTCCGGCGTAGCGCGCTGACCATGCGGCCGGGGATCTAGGGGTTGTTGTCGGACATTGCTGGCGGCGCTGGCGCTGGGTTCATTATGGCGTATGCCGCACTGCCGTGCCGGCTCGCCTTTCGCCGTGCCGCCCGCGCCGCAACCCGCGGACAATCCCTTCGCTACACCGCTGCGAGCCGAAAGCGCCCCGGCGCCGGACACGGCGCCCGCGCCGGAAACGCCGCCCGGCGTGGCGGAGGTCTCGCGCGAGCAACCGTTGAACCCGTCCTGAGCCTCGAAGACTCGGTTGGTGCGGGGGGGCACGGCCAAGCGGGGCGCGCTCGGCGGCAACCGGCCGCCGCTTCCGGCTGTTCAAGGTGCCGCGCAGAGGGATAACCGAACTGCGCGCACTGCCGCGGGCCGGGCCGGGTCAATCCGGCGGCGTTCGGTAGCGAAGCATCAAGGCCGGGCCGGGTAGGAAGATTTCGATGCCGTGATGGTCCGTGTCGGAACGCAGCTCGAGGCGGTTCGGGCTGCGGCGCAAGGTCTGCGGATTGACCGGCAGGCGGCTGTACATCACCTCGTGCCGGTCGCCCTCGGCCACGGGATAGAACACCCCGTTGAGCGTGAAGTAATCCCGGACTGTGTCGGCGCCGCCGGTCCAGGTGACCACGTGCAATTCCGCCGCTTCGATCCGCGCCGGGTCCAGGTCGAGGTTCAAGGTGCAGGTCCGACGCTGATTGGCGCGCGACCAAAACGGCACCGGGAGATCGTGCGCAACAAGGAGGAAGACCCGAGTTCGCGGACGAGGGGCAATTTCCAGTCCGGCGGTGGCAGCGGTCAGATAGACCAGGTTGGTGGCCTTGGCGAACCGCACGACCGCGCGCACGGCCACGTGAGTTTGGGCCGGCAACAGGGTCGTGTCCCAGACCTGCCGGAAAGGCGCGGCCACCACGACGCCCAGCGTGGCCACGGGCTGCCGGTGTTTGGTGAACCCGTGCCAATCCAGGCGTCGGCCATCTCCGTTCTCGTCGTAGCCGTCGTACCAGCCCTGAAAATCCACGCTCGAAATTTGACCAGCCGCGGCCGCCGGACACTCCAGGGACAACTCATAACCCGCCACCCCGGGCAACGGCTCGGCTTGGACCCGCGCTGTGAAGCCGTCCAAGCCCAACTTGACCAGGTCCGGGTGTTGATCGGTGAGCGCCACCCGCAGTGCCGCGTTGTCCACGAGCAGGTGTCCCCAAAACGCGCTGCCTTGGTCCACGGCGAATTGGATCGCGTTGAAGCCATTGACCAGATCGGACAAGCGGAGGGGCACCGTGGGGTAAAAGTAGGTGCAATGGCCCTCCTCGGTGCCCACGCGCGGCAGGAAGTACGTGCTGCGACCGTTGATCGTAATCCGCTTGTTGGCCGTGCCCGGGTGGCCGCCCCAAAGCTCGGCGTAAAACTCGGTGGCCGTCAGTTGAAAGAGGTCTTCCTCGGCGCGGATGAGCATCAGCCCATTTTCGCGGGCTTCGGGCCGCCGGCCAAACTCCGGGTGCAGGGAGGTCTCGGGTGCGTTGACCCGGAAGCGTCGGTCGTAGCCGGGGGGTGTTCCGGGCGCGCCGCGTTCGTACCAGTGCTCGCGCCAGAACTGCCCGCGGGTTTGCTGGTCGGGGGGCGCGTCCCAGGCCGGCGCGGCGTGCGCAGTGGTCAGCATGGTCCATGTCGCGAGGGAGCACCTCCAACATTGCCAGGAGCGCGAGGTCTTCACGGGGTTCTACCAGGCCAGGGATTCCAGGTACCGCACGCTGAGCGGGAGTTGTTCGAGAACCGCCGGCGACTCGTCCTCGATGCAGTAGTGCTTCACCCCGATCTCCTGCGCGGTCCGCAGAATCGCGGGCAGGTCCAACTGCCCGGTGCCCAGCGGCACGTTGCTGCGCACGTCCTCGCCGCCGGTGAACCGGCCGGTGGCGGTGCCCGCCCGCATGTCTTTCAAGTGCAGCGAAAGCCACCGGCGGCCGTGCTGGCGCAGCAGTTGGACCGGGTCTTGCCCGGCGTGCGCGGCCCAGAAAATATCCATCTGAAAGGCCACCCGGTCCGGCCGGGTCTCGCGCGCCAGCAGGTCAAACAGGGTGCCTTCGCCGTGCGGCGCAAACTCGTAGCCGTGGAGGTGGTAGAAGAACCGCAGCCCGTGGCGAGCCAGGACCTCGCCGGCGCGGTTGAACACGGCGGCGGCCGCGCGCATGGCGGCCTCGTTCATTGGCGCCTGGTGGGGAATCCAGGCAACGCCCGCCGCTTGCACACCGAGGGTCCTCGCCTCGGCGGCGACGTTCTCGGGGTCCGCAGCAAACCGGTCGTAGTCGAACAAGGCGGATACCGGCTGGAGCCCGGCCTGGTCCAGCAGGGCGCGGAACCTGGCCGCGGGCAGCCCGTAGGTCCCGGCCAGTTCGACCTGACGGAAGCCCAGGTTGCGCACCGTCTGCAAGCCCAAGGGTAGGTTTTGCGCGAGCAGGTCGCGCAGACTGTACAGTTGCAGCCCCACCGGCCCGTGGAAACTGCGGCTGGTCCCCGTGCCTCGCGCGTCCGGGCGCGTGTCGCCGTTCAGCCACACATCCAACCGGGGCGTGTCCCAAGTGTACGGCTTGTTCAAGAGGTCCGGGTCGCCGTCGTTGTCCAGGTCGGCCACGCGCGCCTCGTGCCAGCCGTGGCCGGCGACCAGTTCGGTGCGGCGAAAGTTCCCCCGGCCGTCGCCGTACAGAATCCAGGCCGTGGCTTGCGGGTGATCGCGCTGCGGTCCGCGGCCCCACTGGGCCATCTCAGCCACGAACAGGTCGAGGTGACCGTCCCGGTTGAAGTCGGCCAGTTGCAGGCTGTGCCCGTGGACGACCTCGCGATCGAGCAGATCGGCGCCGCGCCAGTCGTCGGGATTTTCCGGGTGCCCCACGCACTCGTAGAGCCGCACCCGGCCGGAGGTGTCGCCCGGGGAAATCACGATTTGCGGATACTTCGCGGGCTTGAAGTAGCCGGCCAGGATCAGTCCGCCGGCCCGAGCAAACGGGATGCGCTTGAAGGCGCGGCCGCCGGTGTGTTTGAGCCAGGAATCGCAGGCCAGCAAATCGAGTTGCCCGTCCGCGTCCACATCGAAGGCCGAAAGGCCCTCGAGGTATGGCACGCCCGCGGGCCGGGCGTTGGTCAGAATCGGGGTCAGCGGCCAGGCGGCGGCGTGGCGCGGGTCGGGAGGGACTTCGGCCAGGTACAGGGTCTTGGCCTGCTGGTTCCAAAAGGCCAGTTGCGGCCGGCCGGTGCCCAGAAAATCCCCGAAGCACTGGTCGTGGTGCTGGTTGGCCCCGCCGGACTTGAGGAGGTGCCGCGCCCAGGGCTTCTGTGCATCGAAGTGCGGCGCGGGGTTCTCCCACCACCAGACCTCGTTGCTTTGCCAGTCCCCGCCGAAGACCACGTCCAGATCACCGTCGCCGTCAATGTCCTGCACGGCGCCGCCGGCTTCGAGGGTCAGCAAGGCCGGCTCGATGACCAAGGCCTCCCATCCCGTGGCGGTGCGACGATACCATGTCAGTGCCGGCGGCTTTTGCCGGCAGGCGAGGAGGAAATCGTTCAGGCCGTCGCTGTCGAAATCGCCCACCACTGCGCCGGTTTGCTGGGTCGAGCCGCCCGGCGGCGGGGGAAGGTCGCCGAGGCGGCTGGAGCGGTGTTGCCAACCCGGATCGGGCGCGGCCACGGCGGCAAGGGTCAACAAACAAACCGCGGTGCTTCTGCCACGTGCGCTGGTACGGAACAGCGCCGAGAGCAACCCTCCGCAGGAAACTCGCGGACTCAAAAGCAACCGTTTCATGGGACGCCGCCACACTATCCCACCCGGCGCCGGGTGAGCGAGCCTTTCCGCCAGGCCCCGGGTTTGCGCGATGTTGCTGGAACTCCGCGGCCCGCCCGGCGGTTTGCCGTGGGTTCGGCGCGAGCTCGAGCCGATGGAGCCAAGCCAAAAATCCCTCTCTCCCACCCGGCGAACAACGCGCGGCGACGGTGTCGTTCCGGCTCAGACACCTGCCACCTCGTAGTTCTCATTGTGGCTGAGTTGGGCGGCGGCCTCGTTGCGCAACGGTGCCGGCGGCCCCAGATGCCGGTTGTCCCGCACCACGTTGTCGCCGGCCGGCTGCCCGGCAATGAGAATGCCGCCGCCCCGGGTGACGTTGCGGGCAATGGTCACCCGCCGGCAGGGGGCGGCGACCTGCCTGCTGAGATTGGCGTTCACGAAAATGGCGTAGCCGCGGTCCACGGCCACTTCGTTCCCCTCGACCAGCAGGCCGTCAATGCCCTCGGTCAGGTAGAGCGAGAGGTAAGCGTTGCCGCGGTTGTTCACCAGGCGGCTGTCCCGGATGCTGGCGTTGCAGTGGTGCTCGTGCATCAGCCCTTCGCCGTCGTTGATGTAATACTTGTGGTCGGCCGCCCAATTGCGCCAGACCTCGTAGTCGTTGCCCTCGACCACCCAGCGCCAGCCGCGCATCTCGACGGCGCGATTGTCGTTGGTGGACGACCCCGAGGTCTCGTGCAGGCCGGTGTTGGTCGGCCGCCAGATGTCCCGCGGGAAGCGGATCACGTTGTTGACGCAGACGGTGCCGTCCCCGGTGAAGGCGATGGCAGTGCGGCCCGTGGAATAGACGTAGTTGTCCCGGATGACGGCGCCGCGTCGAAAGCCCCACGGGAATTGCTCGGGCGTGCCGCGACCCGACTGCCCGCCGGGCGCGCCCACGCACGCGGGATTCGCCGCGATGCCCGGGCGGTTGTCGTAGTCGAACACGATATCGTAAGCCACCGTGGCAACCCCCTTCTGGCGCGCCTTCAACACGTAGCCCGGCATCGTGAAGCTGGCGTCGCTGGCGGGCAGCCGGTTGCCGGCGATCAGGAGATTCTCCGCCGCGTGCACGCTGATGGCCGGGGCGTGCCCGTGGGTGAACCGCTGCCAGGCCTGCTGGCCGAGCGTCAGGTCGGGAACCCGCGGGTCGGCCCGAGCCGCATTCCGCAACACGCAGCCCAACACCAGCCGGTTGGCGCCGCACCGGTGCTGCGGCCCCTCGCCCAAGTGGATGTGCCCGTGGTTGAGGGCCACATGGACGACACCGCAGTTCGCGGCCGTGGCCGGGTCTTCCAGGACAATGCCCCGGAAGGCGGTTTCGATGGGCGTCCCGTCGCCCTCCAACTTGGGCCGGTAACGCGGGAACTCGAAACGGGTGGGCAACGTGTAGGCCTGGTCCACCGCGCGCAGACCGTCCGGCGGGGCCGCCCCGCGAATCACGATCCCGCTCTTCAACCGGAGGGATTCGGTGAAGACATATTCGCCCGGCGGAAAGAACACCACGCCACCACCCTCGGCCGCCAGCCGCGCCTGCGCGGCTTCCAACCGCTGCTCCCAGGTCGTGCCCGGTTGCGTGGTTACGTCCAACACACGCCCCCACGCCAGACGGTTGGTCCACCCAATCCGGAGCGCGGCCGCCGGGTTGTCACGCGGCAAGGCTGTCGTTTGGCTGAACAGGGCGGACGGCCGCAGCGTCGCCGCCCAACCCGCTGTCGAAATCACGATGAACTGGCGTCGGGTCATGGCGATGGGAGGTCCTGCTTGGGTTCAGATGTGGAGACCATTACGATCGAGCCGGCCGCCGGGCAAACAACCTGTCGGACTCGACTCGGGGCGGCGTGAGGCCCGTGGTGGTGTCTGCTCAGACGATGGGGCGACAGGCGTTCTGGGCAAACGGTGGCGAGATGCAACACGGCCGGTTTCCGATGGCTCACGACGGCTCCGGTGACGGGGCTTTCCGTATCCCGACTCTGTTCCAGGCTGTTTCAGTTGGCTTACGCTCACCACAGCCGGACGGGTCAGGACTCGCTTCCGGCGGCCGTCAGCGTTGTGCCGACGGGGCGGCCGCCTCTTGCCGGGTGACGATAGGCACATAACCGACCTCCAAGCCCGCGGGCGGTGTAACCAACAGGCCGGGATCGAGCGCCACCAGCTTGCCGCGCGTCGGCGGCGGCATGTAGTCGCGGTCTGTCGGCCAATTCGCGTGGAGTTTTTCCACGAAGGCCTGGAGCTTGGCCTTCTTTTCCGCGCTCCAGTGGTATTGCTGGAACGACGGCTGGTCCACGAAGCGATACCAGTGGTAGGTGACGACGGAGCCATCCGCGAGTTTGACCGTGAACGGCCCCAGTTTCGGGCCGGGCCTGGCCCACGCACCGGTGGTCGGGGAGGTGTAGGGCACGCCCACCTGGGCCAGCTTGAACTGTTGAGCGTGCAGTTGGGTTTCCGCCGGGACTTCCGTCGCCGGGATGGCGACCCGTTCTTCACCGACCTGTTTGTAGTATTGCGGGAAGAGGCCTTTCGGGGCGACCTCGTTGGTGAACCATTGCAGGCCCCAGACGTTGCCCTCGAAGATGCGCGTGTCGAACGCGCGCTCGACGCCGACGATCTTCTTGCCCGCCTGGTCGTAGCGGGTGGTGCGGGTGTTGAGTTTGGGCTTGAAAGCGCCTCGGAGGTCAAAGCGGCCGGAGCAGGCGGGGCCGCCGTCGCGCCAGGCTTTGAACGCGTCGTAGAGCGCCGCCTTCGAGTAGTAGGTGACGTCTTGCACCAGATACGCCCGGCCCTCGGCGTCCACCGGCCACTGCAGCTTGGGAATCTTCGAGTAAACCACCCCTTGGGCGTCTCTGGCGTCGAAGCGCGGCACGGTATTAATCTCCATCGCGCCGCCGCCCATGATGCCGGGACGCGCGTCCAGGCCGCGGCCATAGAGGAAGGGATCGTTGAACAGCTTGCCGATCTTGCTCCACGTTTCCGGGATGTAGTAGGCGATGGGGCCTTTGAAATTGGCGGCGCTGAGGAAGCAGGTCCAGCTCTGGTCGCCCGTCGGCGGGTCGTCGGTGGTGGGATCGGTGAAGGGCAGCGCCATCCAGGAGTAGCCGAGGAACTCGCCGTTGGGCTGACCCGCAAACGGCAGCCCGTCGGGCGGGATCAGCAACCGGTTGCTCAGTTGCGCGATGCCGAGGCGGTGGTCCGGGAGCGCCTCGTTGTCGTAGAAGAACGACCAGCCCGGCGAGCCGATTTCGTAGTCGTAGCATTGCGGGGTGGCGTTCAGGCTGAACTTGGGCGGGCCGTAGCGGAAGTGGTTGCCGGCCCAGTAGCCCAGGCCGCCCTCGATGGTTTGGAAAACGCTGCTCCAGGTGGGGCCGCGTTCCTTCCACTTGCGGGCGAGCGTGCCCTCCGGACACAGCGGCTGGGCCTTGTTGTCCGAGTTGTCCGGTTGAATCCAGGAACTCGGCAGGCCGATCTGGAAGTCGGCCAGCGGCTGGTCCACCAGGGGCCAGACGGCCGCGTAGAAGCCCATGCCGGCGTTGTAGCCGCCCTCGGCCGGCAACTGCTCGTGACCAAAGCCGATGTAGCCATGCAGGCCCTCGGAGTGCGAGGTTACACGGCTGGCTTCCGTCTCGCGCGGCTTGGGGGTCTGCAAGGCGGTTTTCAGCGGCGGGTTGCCGCCCAGAAGTTGAAGCATCCCCCGGCCGAGGGCGTCGCCGACCAGAAAGTAGGTCTCGGCATGGCCGAACTCGTGGTGCCCGTGGCTTGGATTGGGCGAATCTTCGGGACGACGCACGAAATCATGCGTTTCAACAAACAAGACGTTGCCCCGGAACTCCGGTCGCGCGGCGGCGGCGGCCTGAGCCTGGCGCAGGGCGGCCCATTCGCCGGGCGCCTCCACCCAGGGGCCGGTCAATTCGCCAATGACCACCGGCAGCCTGGGCGCGGCGAGGTCGCGGCGCAGGTCCTTGATGAGATTCACCAGGTTCGTCTCGTATTGCGGCACGGCGGTTCGGGGTTCGCAGCCGTCGTTCCAGCCCTGATACCAGACGAAGCCGGCGAGTTCCCAGCCGCCGCCATCGTAAGCCGGGAAGTCGGCCTGCAGATTCGCCAGCGCCTCGCGGATTTCCGCCAGCATCTTGATGTAATACGGTCCCACCGGGCCGCCGGAACTGGGCGGGCGGAAATCCTGGTAGAGGCTCTTGCCGCCCCAAGCCGTCTTGATCAGCAACACCTGGTTGGTGAACCAATCGCCCACGAGCCAGCCGAATTGCAGCTCCGGCCCGAAATGGTGCGCGTCGCCATAAACCGAAAAGCCGACCGTCAACGGTCCGCGCAACAGGGGCCGGCCTTCGCGCTGATAGCGCACCCAGACGTCGTCGCGCACCGCCCACCGGCCCTGGGCGTCCCGGAGATGGGCGAACCGCGGCGCCTTCTGCGGATCCTGCAGCAACCGCGCCAGCGTGCCTTTGCCGTAGTTATGGTCCTGGTCGTCGAGGTCGGCGACGCCCTGGCCTTCCATGTTGGATTGGCCGGCGAGGATGAACACCTTGAGGGGCCCGGGCTCGGGCTGCCCCGCGAGAAGACCGTGCGCGGCGATCAGCAGCTGGAGGGTGATGAGACGGCGCATCAGCGGCGTTTTCATGGAGGTAACCTTCATTCTTGCAGGCTCGCGGTTTCGGCAACGGCTCGCCGTTACACGATCTCCTCCCGCGCCGGGTCCCAGCGGACCATGCGCGCTTCCTGCTGCGCCTTGAGCGACATGAGGAACGTGGCCGTTTCGATGAACGCTTCGTCGGTCGAGCATTTCGGGGTGCCCCGGCTGCGGATGCAATTCAGCCAGTCCA
>CAYXPA010000129.1:0-10679 GCA_964466945.1 uncultured Verrucomicrobiota bacterium
CCGATGCGCTTCTCCGCCTCGTCGCGCATCCACTGGCCGTAGTAGCGCACGTCCTCGGCCAGCCCTTGCGCGCCCTTCCATTCCCGTGCGAACCCGCCAATGGACGCGGGAGCGCCGGTGGTTGAACCGCGAAGGGACGCGAAGGGACGCGAATCGGAAGAAGCCAGGGCCTCCGTTTCCCGGCCGCTGATTGGCGTGAATTCGCGTTCATTCGCGGTTCTCCACTCCGGGTTCACCGGCGGGCGGCCGGCGAAGCGGGGCGGGATTTCGATCATGGCCTTGTTGATGAGCACGGCGACGGGGTTGAGGTCGCTGGCCCAGGCTTCGAGGCCCAGGCGTTGGGCTTCGAGCGGCAACGCGCCGCCGCCGGCAAAGGGATCGTGAAACGCGGGCAGCTTGTGCCGGTCAAACAGTTCCTTCGCCCGCGGGTGCCCGGCATGCTCCGCGCAAGTGCGCCGCCAGGACTGCCAGATTTCCTCGCGCGCCTTTTTCAGCACCGCTTCGTTCGTGGTGTTCTCCCACTGCACCAGTTCCTCGATGATGCGGAAGAGCCGCTGGCGCTCCTTCTCCTGCGCGCGCTCGGTGGGAAAGAGGTCCGGCCACGCCGACGGGTCGTCCACCATCTGCGCGAAGATCACCGCCCGCGCCGCCGCCAGGGGCCGCCGCGCCCACCACAGGTGGAGGGTGGAGGGGTGGCCGTGGCGGATGGATTTTTCGCGGGCGCTGGCGGCGTTGATGGCCTCCAGCGGCAGGGCGACTTCGATGAGCTTCTTGCGGGGGGTCATGGGAAGTTCAACCACGAAGGGACACGAAGGGAATGGGGGTTAACCGCGAAGGGACGCGAAGGGACGCGAAGGAACGCGAATTTGGGGAGGGGAAGTGGCGCCGGGAGCTTCAGGGCAAACCGAGCCGACCCGAGCCTTGGGCACGGCTGCGATCTTGGTCTCCCTTGCTTCGTTTTCATTGGCGTCCATTGGCGTTCATTCGCGGTGCAGTGCCACTCGCGTTCATTCGCGGTGGATGACTGCTCGCGTCCGTTCGCGGTCAGAAAAGGCAAGGTCCGGCCGAGCGCGGCGGGTGAGGGGCCAGTGCGTGGTGACTCTGCGGGGGTCATGGAATCCAGCCGTGGGCCTGCATTTCCTCGGCCATCATGCGCGGGGAGAGGATTTTGACCCGTTGAATGGTTTGACCGAAGAGCGGGCCGACGTGGGTACGGTCGCCCGTGACCAGCCGGTCGGCGCGGGCCGCGATGGCTGCGGCGAGCACGGGTTGATCTTTGGCGGGCAAGCCGATCTTGGGACAGGGGGCAACGCCCGCGTGGAAGTGCAGCAAGGCGCGGAGCGAAGCCAGGCCGGGCAGCCAGGCAGGACGTTTTGCGCGGAGGTTGTCCTCGGCCTCGTACCAAACCGCCGGATGGGTCATGAGCGTCGCATGACGGGCCAGGGTTTCGAGGAGTTGGCGGGAGGGGCTGCCGGTTTGGGCGGCGGAGAAGATGAGGTTGGCGTCGAGGAAAATCCTCATCGGCGCCCCTTCTTCTTTCCGCCCGGCGCGGGAAAGAACTTCGCAAGGGCCTGATTGTTCTCAGCCTCAAACTCGGCAAGCCGGTCGTCGGAATAGTGTTCGATGGGGAACACGGCGGCGGGGCGCACGAGGATGCCTTGAGCGGTGTCTTCCAGGACCACGGTGGCCGGGCCGGTGAGGGCGAACTTTTCCCGGAGTTTTTTGGGCAGCGTCAGCGTGCCGCGCGGGCTGAGCCGAGTCGTTGTCGTCATGGCACTACCCTACCGCAATGCGGCTTTTCCGCAATGCCGCTTCCCTTCCGGGGGCGGCGCCGCGACTGCGGGCGAGGGGTAGCCGGCAAAGGCAGCCCGAGGCCCGGCCGCTCGGCACAGGACAGGACGTCGCGCCTCCCTGGCGCAGGCCAGGGACTTCGATGACCTCTTTTGCTGGGGTCATGGCAGGTTCAACCGCGAATGAATGCGCCCGAGGGGGAACCGCGAATGAACGCGAATGGACCCGAATTGGGAGTGGGGAAAGTGGCGCCGGGCGCTTCGGGGCGGTCCGGGCCGGCCCGATCCTTGGGCCCGCCTGCGACCTTGGTCTCCCTTGCTTCGTTTTCCTTGGCGTTCATTCGCGTTCATTCGCGGTTGCTCAGCTTGGCGGCGTGGAGCGGGCGAGCAGCTCGGCGAAGTTGTAGTTGACGCTGGTGACGCCGAAGTCCGGCTCGCGCCGGAAGGGCTGGCGGACGTAGTGCACCCGGTGGGCGTCGCCCGGCAGGAACTCGACGATGGCCAGGATGTAGTCGTCGGGTTGGTTGAGGCTGGTGAGGATTTCGTTGCGGGTGACGGTGAGGGTGGCGGCGTCAGCCGCGCGGCCCTTGACTTCGAGGAAGCGCAGGCGGCCGGTGCGGGGGTCGCGGCTTTCGAGGTCGTAGCCGAGTTTGTCGGCCTCGCGGTCCACCGGCGCGTAGCCCAGGGCGCGCTCGACGTCCATGACAATGGCCCGGGCGCGAGCGGCGACGGCCTGAGTGTCGGCCGTGGCGGCGGGCGGCTGCACCTCGGCGCGGCCGGACACTTGGGCCAGGAGACCGGCGGGAACAATCACCAGCCCGCCGACCAGGACGGGCGGCAGGGCGGAGATTTGGGCTTCGCGGTCCAGCTCGGCCAGGCGGCGTTGGAGGCGGGCGGCCAGGTCATCGGCGCGGCGTCGGGCTTCTTGGGAATTGAGGCGGGCGGCGGGTTTGCCGGCTTGTTCCTGGAGTTTGAGTTCTTCGGCGCGGTGATCCCAGTAGGCGATTTCCTTGGTGAGACGGTCGCGAACGGCGGCGCGGGTTTTCTCGATCCACGCCAGGCGGCGGCCGCGGACTTCGGCGATGTGCTCGGGGACGACGGTGGCAATGGCGTGGTCCAGCGCGCGTTGTTCGACAGGCGTTGCCCCGCTCCCGCCGCGGCCGGTGAGCCAGGCGCACTCGGGCCGGGCGAGCAGGTCGGCGGCGGCCGGCTCGTGGTCCGCCAACGGACGGTAGTCGAGGTAGGGGGCGTGGTGGAGGTGGCGCAGTTGGCCCGCGGCATCCAGTTCGACGTAGAGCAGGCGGCGGGAGATGGTGCGGCGCTCGCCGGAGGGCAGGAGGCTGGCGTCCTGAATGGCGTGTTCCAGGAGGAACAACACGCGAGGCTGCGTGCCGGGGTCGCGCTCGTCCACCAACACCGTGCCGCGCCGGAGCAGGTCGCGGTGGCGTTCGAGGGTCAGGTCCAGCACCGCGTCGAGCAGGGGATGGCCCGGGCAGACGAAGGCGGCCAGCGGCTGGCCGGGCGGGGCGATGAGGTCCTTCTCGAAGGTGACGCGCTCGTAGCGGGCCAGGACGGGGTCGCCCCGGCCGAGCTGGCGGTCGCGGTGGCGCACCAGGGCGGGTACGTGAGTGATTTCGTAGCGGCGCGGCTCGCGCTGGCGGACCGAGCCGCCGAGGCGTTTGAAGGCTTCGAGGAAAAAGGACTCGATGTAATGCGGCTGGAGGCGGCGGGCGGCGGCGCGTTCCATGTCCTCGCGGATGCGGGCCACGCGGCTGGCGTCCAGGGTGTCGTGGGCCAGGGCGCGTTCTTCGAGCAGGTCCGCCAGGCGGGCGCGGTCCACGCCGTTTTCGACGATGCGGGTGAGACGGGCGCGGACCTCGGGGCGGTCGCCGTAACGGATGGCCTCGAGGAGCAGCTCGCGCAGGGGCTTGCCTTCAAACTGGAGTTTGCCCAGCACGTCGAAGACCTGGCCGCCGAGGGCCTGGCGGGCTTCCTCGAGTTTTTCCAGCAGGCGGCGATAGACGTCGCCCTCGCGGGTTTCGTCGGCGACCAGATTCCAGAGGTGGCAGACCTCGGTTTGGCCAATGCGGTGGATGCGGCCGAAGCGCTGCTCGAGGCGGTTGGGATTCCAGGGCAGGTCGTAGTTCACCATCAGGTGGGCGCGCTGGAGGTTGATGCCCTCGCCGGCGGCGTCCGTGGCCAGCAGGACCTGCACCTCGGGGTCATGCAGGAAGCGCTCCTGGGCCTTGCGCCGTTCCTCACGGCCCAGGCCGCCGTGGATGGTGACCAGCGCGTGCGGACGGCCGAACAGAGTGGCGATGCGCTCGGCCAGGTAGTTGAGCGTGTCGCGATGCTCGGTGAAGATAACCAGTTTCTGGCGCGGGGAAGCTTTGGGCGCAGGCAACGGACCGGCCCGGTAGGGCGGCGCGTCTTCGGCGGCGCGGCCACCCAGGCCGGCGGGGGTGAAGATTTCCTCCAACAGCCGCGCCAGCTCGCGCCATTTGGTGTCCTGGCCGCTGCGGCGGACCTGGGCGGCGAGGGATTCGAGGCGCTGGAGGGTGGCGATTTCGGCGCGCAGTTCGGCCAGCGTGGCGGCGGCGGTGGCCTGGTCGAGAATCTCTTCCTCGGCGGCCGCCAGTTCGTCTTCGGGCGCGTCTTCGAGGTCTTCGAGGTCGTCCGGGGTCAACTCCCGGGCCGGCGGGCTGACCGCGGGAGGATGCACCGCAGAGGGCGCGGAGGGGCGCGGAGGCGTGGGGGATTGGAGGGGAACGCTGGGCGCTTCTGGATTCTCGGCGGTGGACATCTCGCCCTCGCGGGGCTCGGCGCTCTTGGCGGCGCGTTCGCCGCGCTGGAGCAGCTCGAGTTCGCGCAGGCGTTTTTCCAGGCGCTCGCGGCGGCGGCGCAAGGACTGGTAAATGGCCTCGGGGCTGGAGGCCAGACGGCGTTGGAGGATGGTGAGGGCAAAGCCGACCGTGCCGGCGCCGGTGTCGTTTTGCAGCGCTTCGGCGCGATTGAACTCCTCGCGGACGTAGTCGGTGACCTCTTTGTAGAGGCGCGCTTCGGCGTCGGAGAGTTTGTAGGGCACGGTGTAGGCGATGCGCTCGGGGAAGAGCGGGCGGCCGTCGAACTTGAGCAGGCGCTCTTTGACCATGCGCCGCATGAGGTCGGAGACGTCCACCTGGTGCACGCCGTCGCGGAAACGGCCCTCGAAACGGTCGCCGTCCAGCAGGGCCAGGAAAAGCTGGAAGTCCTCCTCCTTGCCGTTGTGGGGCGTGGCGGTCAGGAGCAGGAAATGGCGGGTGAGGCCGGAGAGCCGCTGGCCCAGGCGGTAGCGCCGGGTGTATTTGACCTCGCCGCCGAAGAAGGTGGCCGAGAGCTTGTGGGCCTCGTCGCAGACGATGAGGTCGAAGCGGCCGTCGGGCGCGGCGAGTTTTTGCTGCACGTCCTCGTCGCGGGCGAGCTTGTCGAGGCGGGCGATGATGAGGTCGTTTTCGAGAAACCAGTTGCCGGTGCGGGCGGCTTCGAGCTTGTCGTTGGTGAGGATTTCGAAGGGCAGATGAAAGCGCTGGTGCAGTTCGTCCTGCCATTGCTCGACCAGGTTGCCGGGGCAAACGATGAGGCAACGGCGCACGTCGCCGCGGACGATCAGCTCCTTGAGCAGCAGGCCGGCCATGATGGTCTTGCCCGCGCCGGGGTCGTCGGCCAGCAGGAAACGCAGCGGCTGGCGGGGCAACATGGCCTCATAGACCGCGGTGATCTGATGCGGCAGCGGCTCGACCAGCGAGGTGTGCACGGCCAGCAGCGGGTCAAACAGGTGCGCCAGCCGGATGCGGTGGGCCTCGGCCACGAGCCGGAACAGCGCGCCGTCGCCGTCGAAACTCCAGGGCCGCCCGGTCTGCACCAACTCGAGCCGGGCCTCGTCGTTGCGGTAGAGGATTTCATCGGCCACGCGGCCGTCCGGGGCGCGATACACCAGGGTCACGGCCTCGCGGCCGTGCCAGGTGACGCTGATGACCGTGACCGGCGCGTCCGGCAAGATGCCGCGGACGGTGGTGTCGGGTTGGAGGTCTTCAAGACGGGCCATCGCACTTTTCGGTGGCTGAGTCCGACTGACCGGGAACGGGGCGGGCTTTATGGTGCCGATGCAGGGGGTGTTCGCAAGCCCGTTTCGGCGGCGGGTGCGGTGAGGTGCGAGGAGTGAGGGGGGAGCAGGCGGATACCGGATGCCAGATGCCAGATGCCGGAGGCGGGAGGCGGGTGCGGGTTCGGCGGAGGTCTGTCTCTCCGGCACTTCTGTGCCGCCAGACGCACATTTGCGGTTCGGGGCGGGCTGGTTTAATGCGCTGCCGCGGGCGGGTGGGGGCGGGCGGAGGCGCCCGGGATTAACCCGTTGCAATCACGGGGTGGGCCCGTAAAGTTCCCGGCTCGCATCGTCGCCATGCGACAGTTTCTGACCATCGCCAGCAACACCTTCCAGGAGCTGGTCCGGCAGCCGGTGTTTCTGCTGCTGCTGACCGCCGCCGGGGGGTTCAACGTGTTTTTGGCGGCGGTGCCGTACTTCGGCTTTGGCGACGACCCGAAGATGGTCAAGGACAGCGTACTGGCGGTGATGTTGCTGGCCGGGCTGGTGGGGGCGGTGTTGAGTGCCTCGGCCACGCTGGCCCACGAAATCCGCACCGGCACGGCGCTGGCGGTGCTGGCCAAGCCGGTCGGCCGCGGGCAGTTTCTCCTGGCCAAGTACGCCGGGTTGGCGGCGGCGTTGACCGTGCTGACGTATTTCACGGGCATCGCCGCGCTGCTGGCCAGCCGCATGGCCTTTGATGCTTACGGGGACGCGGACGTGCGCTCGTTGAGCATTTACTTCGGGGCGCTGGCGCTGGCGTATCTGGCGGGGGGCTTTGCCAATTATTTTTTGGACCGGGTGTTTACCACCACCACCGTGCTGGCGGCGTGCGGGCTGACGACGCTGGGGTTTTTGTACATTGCCTTTGTGGTCAAGCCGGAGGTGATTCCGTTCACCAATCCGCAGGTGGTGGATTGGCGGCTGGTGCCGGCGATGGTGTTGATCCTTCTGGCCGTGTGGGTGCTGGCCGGGTTGGCGCTGGCCTGCTCGACGCGGCTGGACATGCTGCCCACGCTGGCCGTGTGCACGGTGTTGTTCGTGCTGGGGTTGTTGTCGGATTATCTGTTCGGCACGCGTGCGGAGTCCGGCCAGACCTGGGCGCAGGTGCTCTACACGTTGCTGCCGAACTGGCAGTTGTTCTGGATGTCCGATGCCCTGGGCATGGACAAGAGCATTCCCTGGCCGTATGTGGGCCGGGCGGCGCTGTACAGCGCGGGGTACCTCGGGGCGGTGCTGGCGGTGGCGTGGGTGTTGTTCGAGGACCGTGAATTGACCTGAGCGCATGGAACAAAACGTTTCCGGCAAAGGATTGGTGAACTGGGTGCTGCTGCTGGTGTTGACCGTGGCGGCGGGCGCCCTGGCCCGCTACGCGCAATCGGCCACGGGCCTGGCCGCCACCGCGTTCATCGGGATGGGCTTTTTGGTGGCCCTGGTGGCTTACGTCCAGATGCGCCTGGTCGAGCGCGAGCGGCTCGAACGGCTCGAGTTCGACGAGCTGCGCAAGAGCGCCACCAGCGCGTCGCTCTTCACCACGCCGGACGCCGAGCAGTTCCCGGCCCGGCGCGCGCGCGAGCAGTTCGAGAAGTACATCGTGCCCGCCTTTGCCGTGTTGTTGCTGGTCGGACAGGGGCTCGGGGCCTATTTCCTGTGGCGGCATCTCGGGGCGGACCGCCCGTCCACGGTCGAGCAGGCCACCGTGGCCATGACGCTCTACGGGATGCTGGCGCTGGTGTACTTCCAGGTGGGCAAGTACTCGGCCGTGCTGGCGCGGCTCCAGCAACAGCCCTACCTCCGCCCGCAGGCGGCGTACCTGCTGTTGGGCTCGCTCTTGTGCGTGGTGACCGCGGGGGTCGAGGCGGCCGGCTGGGCGGGCTACCCGCAGGCGGACGTGATCGCGGCGCGGGTGTTGGTGATCATCCTGGCGCTGGTGGCCGTGGAGAATCTCATCACGCTGGTGCTGGAGATTTACCGGCCGCGGGTCAAGGAGCAGGTGGTGCACCCGTTGTACGAGAGCCGGCTCATCGGCGTGCTCAGCCAGCCGGGCGGGCTCATCGCCACGGCGGCCCAGGCGCTGGATTACCAGTTCGGCTTCAAGGTGTCCCAGACCTGGTTTTACCGCTTCCTCGAGCGGGCCTTTGTCTGGCTGGTGCTGGGGCAACTGGCGGTCCTGCTCCTGTCCACGTGCTTTGTGTTCATCGAGCCGGGCGAGCAGGCCCTGCTCCTGCGCTGGGGGCGGCCGGTGGCCGGGCGGGAGGTGCTCGAGCCCGGCCCGCACCTCAAGTGGCCCTGGCCGGTGGACCGCGTCCAGCGCTACCCGACCGAGCGGGTGCAACACTTCACGGTGGGTGTCGTTGAAGGCGATGAGTATGCCGCGCAGCGGGTGATGCTCTGGACCAAGCCGCACGCGAAGGAGGAGTTCAACCTCATCGTGGCCAGCGGAGACGCCCGCGCGGCCGGCGCCGCCGCCCCGGAGGGCGAACAGGCCGTGCCGGTCAACCTGCTGTCCGTGAACATGCCGGTGCAGTACCAGGTCGCGGACCTGCGAGCCTACGCGTTCGGCCACGTCAACGCCGGCCAGTTGTTGCAGTTTCTGGCGCAGCGCGAGGTGACCCGCTACCTGGTGAACGTGGACTTCGATGAAATCATGGGGCGGGGTCGCCGGGCCGCCAGCGAGGAGTTGCGGCAACGCCTCCAGGCCCAGGCCGATGCCCACCGGCTCGGCGTGCGGGTCCTGTTTGTGGGGCTGCACGGCATCCATCCGCCGATCAAGGTGGCCGGGGATTTCGAGCGCGTTCTGGGCGCCCTCCAGGAAAAAGAGGCCACCAACCATCTGGCCCGGGCCTACGCCGCCGAGCGGGTGCCGCTGGCCCAGGCCGAGGCCGTCCGCAAGGTCAACGAAGCCGAGGCCTACCGCGCCCGGCTGACGTCGCTGGCGGCCGGGACCGCCGCGCGCTTCACCAATCAGGTGCTCGCCTACCAGGCCTCGCCGGAGGTGTACCGGTTGCGGACCTACCTGGACACGGTCAGCCGCTCGATCGCCCCGGCCCGCAAGTACGTGATCGTGCCCAGCAACACCCACGAGGTGGTCACCCTCAACCTCGAAGACCGTCTCCGCCGGGACCTGTTGGACGTGACCCTGCCGGCCTCGCCGGCGCCCTCGAGCCGCTGAACCCCGACCGCTTTTTCCTAAGACCCGACCATGAAGCGAAACCCTGTCACCCTCGCCACCGGCGCGCTGGTGGTGTTGATCTTCGCGGCCATGCTCTTCGCCTTTCAGGTGCGGCAGACCGAGGTGGTCATCGTCACCACCCTGGGCCGCTACGCGCGCAGCCTCGAGGCGCCCGGCCTGTACTTCCGCTGGCCCTGGCCCATCCAGAACGTGCACCGCTTCGACAACCGCATC
This sequence comes from uncultured Verrucomicrobiota bacterium, assembly GCA_964466945.1. Taxonomy (GTDB): domain Bacteria; phylum Verrucomicrobiota; class Verrucomicrobiia; order Limisphaerales; family J093; genus DSVZ01. The sequence continues at coordinate 9,317 of CAYXPA010000129.1, forward strand.
CGCAACCTCGAGAAAAAATACGAGCAGACCACCACCGCGGACGGGCGGATCATCGTGATTGATGTCTTCCTGGGCTGGCGCGTGAAAGAGCCGCGCAAGTTCCTCGAGCTCTTCGGCGACAACCTCGCCGCCGCCGAGCGCAACCTCGAAATCCAGCTCCGCACCGCCAAGAACAACACCGTGGGCAGCCATCCCCTGGCCGACTTCATCTCGGTGGACCCCCAGTCGCTGCGCTTCGATCAGATCGAGGCCGAAATGCTCCGCGAAATCCGCGCCGCCACTGCCAACTTCGGCGTCGAGATCGTCCTGCTGGGCATCAAGCAAATCGGCCTGCCCGAGAGCATCACCACCAAGGTCTTCGACCGCATGAAGGCCGAGCGCGAGCGCCTGGTGAAGCAGTTCCAGGGCGAGGGCGAGCGCGAGTCCATCCGCATCCGCTCCGACGCCGACCTGCAGCGCGAGCGCATCCTGGCCGAGGCCGAGGGCAAGGCGCGCCAGATTCTGGGCGAGGCCGAGGCCCGGGCCGCCGCCCAGCTCAAGACCTTCGAGCAAAATCCCGAGTTGGCCGTCTTCCTCCTCAAGCTCGACGCCCTCGAACAATCGCTCAAGGAGCGCGCCACGCTGGTCCTGGACCCGCGCACGCCGCCGTTTGACCTGCTCCAAAACGCGGTCACCGCCCCCGGCCGCTCGAACTGAACGGAGTTTGCGCCATGAGCGACCCGCAACTTCCCCCCGTCGCCCCGCCGCCCGGTCCGCCGCCGCTACCGCCGGTGTCCGCCGGCGCGGACGACGCCAGTTCGCAGGCGCTGGCCGAGGCCTTCGGCAGCAGCTTCAAGATCGTCAAGTTCCTCATGGCCGGGCTGGTGCTGGTGTTCCTGTGCTCGGGCATGTTCGTCGTCCAGCCCAACCAACTGGCCATCGTGCTGCTCTTCGGTCGGCCGATGGGCACCGGCCCCGAGCAGCTCAAAAAGCCCGGTTGGCACTGGGCCTGGCCCTATCCCATCAACGAGGTCGTGCGCATCCCCATTGGCGAAATCCAGACCGCCACCTCCACCGCCGGCTGGCACGCCTCCACGCCCGAGCTGGACGCGCTGGGCCGGGAGCCCGCCCCCCAGGGCATCCTCCGCCCCGAGGCCGACGGCTACACCCTCACCGCCGACGGCAACATCATCCACGTGCGCGCCACGGTGAAGTACCGCATCACCGACCCGGTGCGCTACGTCTTCGGCTTCGCGCACGCGCCCACGCTTCTGACCAACCTGCTCAACAACGCCATCCTCTACGCCTCGGCCCGCATGACCGCCGACGCCGCGCTCTACAAGGACAAGGCCGGCTTCCGCGACCTGGTCCTCGAGCGCGTCCG
>CAYXPA010000130.1:0-10614 GCA_964466945.1 uncultured Verrucomicrobiota bacterium
CCTATTTCTATCAGGGTCGCCGCTTCCGCCTCACCGACGTCCACGGCCGGGTGGTCCGGGAACTCCTGGCTTGAGCGCGGCCGGCGCGGGGTGCCGGCGCGGCCAATTCCCCTGCGGGCGCAAGGGATAGCGGGAACGAGGAGTGATTGTTGCGCCAGACTTCGCCCCGGACATTTTTCAACCTCCGGGCATGCTTGCCAACGCTCGCACCGATAGAGTGCCCAAACCCGACGCTCTGCCCCGGGTCCAAGTCCAACGGCTCAGCACGAGCCAAGCCCAAGCCCGCGCCCCGTCGGTCGCTCGCGCGCCAAGCCGGCCTCCCCCTTCGGGTTACTGGCCTTGCGGGCCGTGGCAAAATGCAATTCGGGGCTGGTCAAAAGGCGGGTCTTCCGGTATGTAGCCTCCTGCAAATGCAAACCGGCGGTCGGCGATGCTCGGGAACTTTGATGGGTTGAACGTGGGACCTCTTGGCCGACAGTCGCTTCAACATGGCACAGCAAACCGGACGCATTCTGGTCATAGACGATGACGAGCAGACCTGCGGGCTGCTCGAGGACCTTTTACGGGAAGAGGGCTACGAGGTGGCCGCCGTCGCCAACCTCGCGGCCGTGCGCGAGCTTTTCACCAAGCGGGTCCAGCCCGACGTGGCCCTGCTGGACTGGCAGTTGCCCGACGGCGACGGGCTGACCTTTCTGCCCGAGCTCAAACGCCACTGGCCGGACACCCAGGTCATCATGCTGACCGGGTTTGCCACTTTCGACGTGGCGGTGGAGGCCGTGAAACTCGGCGCGTTCCACTTCCAGAGCAAGCCCTTCCACGCCGAAAGCCTCACGCTGTTGATCCGCCGGGCCTGCGAGCACAAGCAGCTCAGCGACCGCACCACCGCCCTGCAGCGCGCGCTATCGCGGTTGCGCGGCGAGTGCCCGCCCATCTTCACCAGCCACGCCATGACCGACATCCTGCGGTTGGTCGAGCGCATCGCCGGCAGTGACGCCCCGGTCTTGATCACCGGTGAAAGCGGCACGGGCAAGGAGGTCATCGCCGACCTCATTCACGCCCTGAGCCCCCGCGCCACGGGGCCGTTTGTGAAGGTCAATTGCGCCGCCCTGCCCCGCGAGTTGATCGAGAGCGAACTCTTCGGCGTGGTCAAGGGCGCCTACACCGGCGCCCACGCCGACCGCGACGGCCTGTTTCACGAGGCCAGCGGCGGCACCATCCTGCTGGACGAAATCTCCGAAATGCCCCTGGACACCCAGGCCAAGCTCTTGCGCGTCTTGCAGGAACGCTCCTTCCGGCCGGTCGGCGGCAAAACCAGCCTCAGCGCGGATTGTCGCGTGCTGGCGGCCACCAACCGCAAGGTCGAGGAGGCCATCCAGGAGGGCAAATTGCGGGAGGACGTGTACTACCGCATCTCGGCCGTGACGTTGCACCTGCCTCCCCTGCGCGAGCGCCGCGAGGACATCCTGCCCCTGGCCAACGCCTTCCTGCGCCGTTTTGCCGCTCAGTCCGGCCGGAACATCACGGGATTCAGCGAGGCCGCCGCCCGGGCCCTGCACGACCACGACTGGCCCGGCAACGTGCGGCAGCTCGAAAACGAGGTCCAGCGCGCGGTGCTCATGTGCGAATCGGGCACCATCCAGCTCAACGACCTTTCCATCGGGGGCTCCGTCGGGCAGGAGGGGGCGGGTCCGGAAGGCCCGTTGAGCCTGCTGGAGAACGTCGAGCGCGACGCCATCCGCCAGGCCCTGGCCCGCGCCCGGGGCAACAAGACCGTGGCCGCCGCCGAGTTGGGCGTCACCCGCCAGACGCTCTACAACAAAATCCGCCGCTACGGCTTGGAGGTGTAGCCCCGGGCGCCGCCCGGCGCCCCCCGAACCCGCCCTCGGTCCGGGCGCCATCCCCGCCCGCCCGCGCTTGAAGAAAGGCTTGGCGCGTCCGCGCGGGCTTGCCTAGCTTGAGCGCGCCATGCCGACCACTGCGACGAGCGATTTCCGCCGCACCGCCATCCACGGTTTGATCGAGCGGGTGGTGAACACCACCCCTGTGGTGGACATCCACACGCACCTCTACGACCCGCTCATGGATCGGCTGCTGCTCTGGGGCCTGGACGAACTGCTGGTGTACCATTACCTGGCCGCCGAGGCGTTCCGGTACCTTGAAGTGCCGCCGGAAAAATTCTTCGCCCTCTCCCGGGCCGAGCAGGCGGAACAAATCTGGCGCGAGCTCTTCGTTGCCCATTCCCCCGTGTCCGAGGCCTGCCGGGGCGTGCTGACCATCCTCCACCGCTTCGGCTTGGACGCCAAGGTGCGCGACCTGCCGGCGTTGCGGGCCTGGTTCCAGGAATGGCCGCTGGAGGCGCACGTGCACCGGGTGCTCGAGCTGGCGCACGTGCAACGCGTGTACATGACCAACTCGCCCTTCGACGACGCCGAGCGGGCCATCTGGCAGCGCGGCTTCCTGCGCGACGAGCGCTTCGTGAGCGCGCTGCGCATTGACCCGCTCCTGCTGGACTGGCCCCGCACCGCCCTGCGCCTGGTCGAGTGGGGTTACAACGTCGGCGAGGGCCTCTCCACACAAACCCTCGGCGAGGTGCGCCGTTTCCTGGCCGACTGGACCCGCCGCCTGGACGCGCGTTACTGCATGGTCTCGTTGCCGCCGGACTTTGCCTACCCGGCCGCCAGCGACACCGCCGGCCTGCTCGAGGGCGCCGTGCTGCCGCACTGCCGCGATTTCGGCCAGCCGCTGGCGCTGATGCTGGGCGTGCGGCGCGCGGTCAATCCCCGCCTCGCACTGGCCGGGGACGGCATGGGCCGCAGCGACCTGTGCGCGCTGGTGAACCTCTGCGACGCCTTCCCGGACAACCGCTTTGCCGTGACCGTGCTCAGCCGCGAGAACCAGCACGAGCTGTGCGTTGTGGCCCGCAAGTTCCGCAACCTGCACGTCTTCGGCTGCTGGTGGTTCACCAACGTGCCCTCGCTCATCGAGGAAATCACCCGGATGCGGCTGGAACTCCTGGGCCTGAGCTTCACCCCGCAGCACTCCGACGCCCGCGTGCTCGAACAACTCATCTACAAATTCGACCACACCCGCCGCATCCTGACCAAAGTGCTGGCCGAGAAATACGGCGACCTGGCCGTCACGGGCTGGGAGCCCACCGAGGCCGAGGTCCGGCGGGATGTGACCGCGCTGCTGGGCGGCGCCTTCGAGCAGTTCTGTCAGGGCCGGCCGGCAGAAGTGACCCCGCCGTGAAATCCTCGCGCCGCCCGGCCCGGCGCGGGGCGACCGCGGCCGTCAACGCGCCTTCACCGCCGTCCACACCTCGTCGTAGAGCCGGGTTTGCGCGCCGAGGGGCTTGAGGAAACCCAGCCGCGCGAGCACGTCGGCGGGCGGGTAGATCGCCGGGTTGGCCAGGTCCTCCGGACGGAGGAACCGCCGCGCGGCGGCGTTGGGGGTGGCGAACCGGGTGAAGTTGGCGATGCGCGCGCCGATTTCGGGCTCGAGGCAGAAGTTGATGAACTGCTCAGCCAGGTCGCGGTTGGGCGCGCGGCTCAACACCGCCAGGCTGTCCACCCAGATCAGGCTGCCTTCCCGGGGAATCACGTACTGCGTCTCCGGATCGGCGTCCATGCCCCGCACGCCCTCGCCGCTGTACACGACCGCGACGCCGGCCAGCCGGTCCAGGACCTTGTTCTTGGCGCCCACGCTGCCGTCAAAACCCAGGGCGCGGCGTTTGGCGCGCAGCAACAGGTCGCGCACTTCGCGCAATTGCGCGGGGTCGGTGGTGTTCACATCCAGCCCCCGGTACCGGAGGGCCGCGCCAATCAGGTCGCGCGACGAGTCCAGCAGGACCGCCGGCGCGGCGTCGGCGGGCGGGTCAAACACCGCCGCCCAGGAATCGGGCACGGGCTGGCCGGGACGTTTGCGCACCAACAGGCCCATCGTGCCCCACTGGTACGGGACGGTGTGGCGGTTTTCCGGGTCGAAGGGGAGGTTGAGGAAACGCGCCTCGAGGTGGCGGAGGTTGGGCAGGCGCTCGTGGCGCAGGGGGGCCAGCAGGCCCAACTGGATCAACGCCGGCACACGGTAGTCCGAGGGCACCACCACGTCGTACAACGCGGCGCCGCCGGCCTGGAGCTTGGCCATCATGGCGCCGTCGTCCTCGTACAAGTCCAGCACCACCTCGCAGTCGTACCGGCGCTCGAAGTCCCGGACCACCGCCGGGTCCAGATACTCGCTCCAAATGAACACGTGCAGCCGCGGCCGGGCGGCCAGCGCGGTGGTCAGCGCCAGGAAGCCGAACGCCAGCCAGCCGGCGAGGATTCGCAGGGATAGGGACATTTGCCGCCGCGCAGTTAACCGGCCCCGCGGCGCCGGAGCAAGACCGCGCCCAGCGTGGCCAGCAGCGAGCCCAGCACCAGCACCGTGGCCAGGGCGTTGATCTCCGGGGTCAACCCGCGTTTGACCGAGGAGTAGATCAGAATCGGCAACGTGGTGGTGCCCGGGCCGCTGGTAAAAAAGCTCACCACGAAATCATCCAGGCTCAGCGTGAACGCGAGCATCGCCGCCGCCAGCACACCGGGCAGGATCAACGGCAGGGTCACGTGCCGGAACGCCCGCCCGGGTGTCGCGCCCAGGTCGCGCGCGGCTTCCTCGAGGGCCGGGTCCAGCCCGGCCAGCCGCGCCCCGACCACCAGCGTGACGAACGGCACCTGGAAGGTCACATGCGCCAGGATCATCGTGCCCAGGCCCAGTTCAAAAAGCCCCAGCCACCGCCGCGCCAGGGCGTAGAACAGCAGCATCGCCGCGGCCATCACGATGTCGGGGATGAATATCGGCACCTGGAGCAACCGTTGCGCCCGTTGCCGCGCCCGCGGGCCCAGCCGGTGCAGACCCAGGGCCAGCGCCGTGCCCAGGACCACGGACAGGGCGGTGCTCGCCACGCCCAACACCAGCGTGGTGCGGGCCGCGGCCAGAGCGACGTCATCGGCCAGGAGCCGGCGGTACCAGTCCAACGTCCAGCCCTGCCAGGCGAGGCCGTGCTGCGCGACGTTGAACGAGAAGACCACCACTACCGCCAGCGGCAGGTACAGGAACCCGTAGAGCAGCGCGGCCAACAGCGCCAGTGGCAGACGCCCCGTGACGCGCGGGTTCATCCCCACACCTCCGGAGCCACGCCGCGCCGGCCGGTCAATCGCGCATAGACCCACAGCCCGACCAGCATTGTCGCCAGGCCGAAGGCGGCAATGGCGGCGCCAAACGGCCAGTCCAGCCCCGGCCCGAACTGCTGTTGCACCGCGTTGCCCAACAGCACGGTCCGCGCGCCGCCAAGCAGGTCGGGAATCACGAACTGCCCGGTCGCCGGCAGGAACACGAGCACCGCGCCCGCGGCCAGGCCGGGCCGGATTTGCGGCCAGAGGGCGTGCCGGAAGACCTGCCAGCGGCCCGCGCCCAGGTCCGCCGCCGCTTCGGCCAGGGTCCAGTCCAGCTTCTCGACCGAGGCGTAGAGCGGCAGCACCAGAAACGGCAGGTAATCGCAGACCATTGCCACCAGCACCGCGCCCGGTCCCGGATACAAGGCCGCGCCCGGCGCCACCAGGCCCAGCGCGGCGGCGGCGCGGCTGAGCAGGCCCGCGGGCGCGAGCAGGATTTGCCAGGCGTAGGTGCGCACCAGCAGGTTGGTCCAAAACGGGATCACCACCAGCGTCAGCGCGGCGGTCTTCCAACGGGCGGGCAGGCCAGCGATGAAAAACGCCAGCGGCAGTCCGGCCAGGACGCACAAGCCCGCGGTCAGCGCGCCCAGGGCCAGACTGCGCAGGAGGATTTGCGGGTAGAGCGGGTCGAACCCCAGCAGCCCGAAACCCAGCAGGCGGCGGTAGTTCTCCAGCGTGAACGGCCGCGTGATTTCCCCCAGCTCGCTCCGGCTCAGAAAACTCACCGTCAGGATCAGCGCCAACGGCAGGTAGAAAAACACGCCCAGCCACAACAGCCCCGGTCCGGCCGTGCCACAGGCGGCGGCGACCCGCCCGCGCTCCCGGCGGCGTGTACTGGCGACGGCGCGGGGCATCTCAGTCCTCGAGGGCGAAGAGCGCTTCGGGCGGCAACCGCAACGTCACCGCTTCGCCCGGCCGGAGCGGCGCCTCGGCCGGGTGGGCGTTCGGCACGTGCACGCGCAAGGTTTGTCCCCGCACTTGGACCTGGCAATGGGTCTCCGCGCCGGCAAACACCACGTCGGTCACCCGACCGGGCAGGTCAGCTTCGCCGTGTGAGCCCGCGTTCGCGTCGGTGCGGTGGAGTGGAATCTTCTCGGGCCGGATCGCCAGGGTGACCTGCGCGCGGTCCGGCACCGGCGTGGCGTCGGCCAGGCGCAGCGGTCCGAGCGCGGTCTCCCAGGTGGTCTGCCCGGCGGGTCCACCGGCGGCGCGCCGGGCGGGCAGGAGGTTGCAAGCGCCGAGGAACTCCGCCACGAAACGGTTGCGCGGCCGCTCGTAGAGCGCACGCGGCGGGCCGACCTGTTCAAGACGCCCGGCCCGCAGCACGCCCACGCGGTCGCTCAACGCCAGCGCTTCCTCCTGGTCGTGCGTAACGTGGATGAAGGTGATGCCCAGGCGGCGGTGCAGGGCTTTCAATTCCCCTTGGAGCTGACGGCGCAGGGCCAGGTCCAGCGCCCCCAGCGGTTCGTCCAGCAACAGCACCGCCGGTTCGTTGACCACGGCCCGCGCCAGCGCCACGCGCTGCTTTTCTCCGCCGGAAAGCCGGGCGGGGCGGCGGTCGGCGAGGTTGCGGATTTGCGTCAGCTCGAGGGCCTGCGTGACGCGGCGCTCCAACTCCGCCGCGGGCACCCGCTTCATGCGCAGCCCGAAGGCCACGTTGTCCCACACGGTGAGGTGCGGGAACAGGGCGTAGGATTGGAAAACGGTGTTGACCGGGCGCCGATGCGCCGGCAGGTCGGCTGCCGGCCGGCCGTCGAGGCGGATTTCGCCGGCGTCGGGCGCGTCCAGGCCGGCGAGTAACCGCAAGAGAGTGGTCTTGCCGCAGCCCGAAGGCCCGAGCAGGGCGAAATATTCGCCGCGCGCCGCGCGGAGGCTGACGCGGTCCAGCGCCAGCACGGGGCCGAACCGGCGGCTCAGGGCGATGACCTCGACGGCCGCGGGCGCGGCCTCGGCAGTCCGGGAGGGCGGCGAGGCGAGCACGGGTTCGGGCGAGGCGACCACGGCGGAGTCGTAACAAAAGTCACGGCGGCGCGACAAGACCGCTTGCCGCCTCCCGTGAAAAAAAAGGCGGCCGGGATGGTGTTCCCGGCCGCCCTACCTGTTGTTTGGGCTAGCAGTCGAGTCGCAGTTGCGCCCTGACGTTAAAAGTCTGCCGCCCGTTGCCGCGGGCGGCAGACCAACCCTATGAGCCGGGTTACCCTGTTTCCCCAACCGGCTCGTTCCGGCGCGCTGGCCGGACAACTGCGCCACACGACGCGCCCAGCCGCCGGCCCCCGTGCACGGCGGCAACCCTTGGGCGCAAAGTGTTGCCCGCACTTCAAGCAGCCGGTGTGCCCGAGGATTCCACGGCTGCCGGCCCGACTGCTTTCCGGGGTGCCTCGCGAAAACAAAATTGGCCCGGCGTCCGGCTCGCTTCGCTGCCCGGCAAGCGTTGGCTGATGCGTTTGATCCCGAACCAGTTGTTGAAATTTTCCGGACCCGGCCCGGGCGGCCTTTCGACCACACTCCGGCCGACGCGCTGCCGCTATCGGACGCAAAAATTTTCACGCAAGCGCCTTGGCAGTTGGGGGACTTCTCATGCTGCCGGCGGCCAACATTTGGACAAACCGTGTCCAATCGTAAAAACACTTGGGCGAGCGGCGGCCGGGCCTCACCGAGATGAACGCCACGTTTGGCCGAAAGACCGCCGCCTCGGAGCGGCCTCTGGCCGGCCCGGCAGCCGCGGCAGCCGGGCACAACCGGTGAACATCCGGGCCGCGGTTCGGGCTTTTCGCGCCGCGGCGGACGGTGATTATCGGGGCCATGTTTTCCGACGTGCGTTCGGTTCATTTCATCGGCATCGGCGGCATTGTCATGGCCGCGGCCGCGGCGGCCTTGAAAGCCCGGGGCCTCCAAGTGAGCGGCTCGGATGGGGACATCTACGACCCGGCGGCCACGGTGCTGCGCGAGGCCGGCCTCACGCCCTGGCGCGGCTTTGACGAGCGCCACCTGGAGCCGGCACCCGACCTGGTGGTGGTGGGCAATGCCATTTCCCGCGGCAACCCGGAGGCCGAAGCCGTGCTCGAGCGCCGCTTGCGCTACTGCTCGTTGCCCGAGTTGCTGCGCGAGCGGTTCCTGCGCGGGCGGCGGGTGATCGTGGTCACCGGCACGCACGGCAAGACCACCACCACCGCGTTGCTGGCCCGGGTCTTCGAGTGCGCCGGCCGCCGACCCGGGTTTCTCATCGGGGGCGTGCCGCGGGACTTCCCCGGCGGCGCGCGCTTCAACGACAGCGAGTGGTTCATCATCGAGGGCGACGAGTACGACACGGCGTTTTTCGACAAGCGCAGCAAGTTCCTCCACTACCTGCCGGAGGTGGCCATCCTGAACAACCTCGAGTACGACCACGCCGACATCTTCGAGGACCTGGCCGCCATTCAGAAATCCTTCGCCCATTTCCTGCGCCTGGTGCCGCGCAACGGCCTGGTGCTGGCCAACGGCGACGACCCGCACCTGGCGCCGCTCTTGGACGTGAACTTTTGCCCCGTCACGCGCTTCGGGCTGGGCGAGGGCAACGCCGTGCGCGCCCGCCGACTCGAGCTGGGCGCCGAAGCGAGCGAGTTCACCGTGGGCGAAAGCCGCTTCCGCGTGGCGCTGGCGGGCGAGTTCAACGTCCGCAATGCCCTGGCCGTGGTGGCCTGCGCCCGCCACTGCGGCATCCCCGACGCGGTGATTCAACACGCCCTGGCCACGTTCGGCGGCGTGCGCCGCCGCATGGAAGTGCGCGGCACCGCCGCCGGAGTCACGGTGATTGATGATTTCGCGCATCACCCCACGGCCATTCGCGAGACCCTCCGCGCGCTCCGGCTGCGCTATCCCGGGCGGCGCCTGTGGGCCGTCTTCGAGCCGCGCTCGAACACCACCCGCCGCCGGGTCTTCCAGCGCGAGTTGCCCGCCGCCCTGGCCGAGGCCGATCACATCATCGTGGCCCAGGTGGCCGCCCTGGAACGCATCCCGCCGGCCGAACGGCTCGACCCCGTCCGGGTCATCGCCGATCTGCGCCAGGCCGGCCGCCCCGCCGAGTACCTGCCGGACGTGCCGGCCATTCTCGAGTTCCTGATCGGCGCCGCCCGGCCGGGCGACGTGGTGGCGGTCCTGAGCAACGGCGGTTTCGGCCAGATTCACACCCGGCTGCTGGCGGCGCTCCAAGCGCGGGAGACCGCGCCCGCGGCGGCGGCGGTCTGAGGCCGTGGACGCACTGGACAATGCGCCGCGGGACGGCCTAAATTCCGGTCAATCGCCATGCAAACGAACCGTCCCAAACCGATCCGCCGGCCGTGGGGCAGGTCCGCCGCCGCCCCGGGCTTCACCTTGATCGAGCTGCTGGTGGTGATTGCCATCATTGCCATCCTCGCCGGCATGTTGTTGCCCGCCCTGGCCCGGGCCAAGGGCAAAGCCCTCGCCGTGGGCTGCATCAACAACGGCAAGCAGCTCAGCCTGGCCTGGATCATGTACGCGGACGACTACAACGGCCGGCTGGTGCCCAACGGCGACGGCGACGGCGAGGGCTGGGTGGGCGGCTGGATCCACACCACCGCCGGGCCGGTGAACCCGACCAGTTGGACCAACATCAACCTGCTCAAGCCCCCGCGCGGCAAGCTCTACCCGTACAACGAATCCATCGCCATCTACAAATGCCCGGCCGACAAGTTCATGGTCACCATCGGCGGCAAGAAGTACCCCCGCACGCGCAGCATCTCGATGAACGGCTGCATGAACGGCAACAGTTGGCACACCGCCCTCATTGACCGTCAGTGGTGGACCTACCGGAAAATGTCGGACATCCAGACCCCCTCGACGCAGTTCGTGTTCATTGACGAGCGCGAGGAGAGCATTGACGACGGCTATTTCCTGGTGTTGGTGGACCGCCCGCCCGAGTGGGGCAACCTGCCCGCCCTCTACCACAACCAGGCCAGCGGCCTGTGCTTCGCCGACGGCCACGCCGAAATCAAGAAGTGGCTGGACCCGGACACCTTGATCAAAGGGATCAGCGGCGTGCGCAAGGCGCCGCGCGACACGGCCTGGATCAACGAGCGCGCCAGCGTCCGCAAGCAATAGACCCGCGCGCGCTTCTCCGGGCTGGCGGCCGGTGGCGCCCCGGCCGGTCCCGCGGGCTGGCGCCGACCTATTTCGGCGTCACGCCCAGACGCTCGAACCCCTCCTCGATCGTGGCCGTGCTCTGGATGCGCGCCAGCTTCGCGTACAACCCCTCGGCCGCCAGCAGTTCCTCGTGCGTGCCGCGTTCGACGATTTCGCCGCCGCGGATCACCAGAATCTGGTCAGCCCGCACGATGGTGCTGAGGCGGTGGGCGATGACGAAACTGGTGCGGCCGGCCATGAGCCGCTCGAGCGCCTCCTGGATCAA
>CAYXPA010000131.1:0-10411 GCA_964466945.1 uncultured Verrucomicrobiota bacterium
TCAGGCAGGCCAGCGCCCGGATGGCGTAGCCGGTAGTTTGTGACAAACTCAGCATTCAGCCACGCAAGTTAAGCTGCGCTGAACTTGCTGCGCCGGGGCGCGCGTGAAAAGAAAAAAACGACCTGCGACTCCAGTTTGTAGGCGCGTTGACGGCCGTTATCAGCAGAGCCCGGGTCGGCCCGGCCGCTCGCCGCTGCTCCGGCGCGCCCGGGTCAAGGTTGGACGGTGGCGCGGAAGAGGCGGTCGGCCTCTTCGAGTTGCTCGAAGGAGCCGATGTCGAACCACATGCCCGGCACCCGCCAGGTGTACACCGGCAGGCGCGGGTACAACCACTGGACGAGGCGTCCCGGCTGGTCGGGATTGTTGCCCTCGGCCAGGTAGCGGTGAATCCAGGGCAGGGTGGGGCGCGGGTAGAAGTACAGGGCGATGCCGGTGAGCGTGCTGCGCGGTTGGGCGGGCTTTTCCTCGAAGTAGATGATCCGGCCCTCGGCGTCGGTTTCGATGGCGTTGTATTTGTGGATCAGCTCGAGCCGGCCCACGTCGTACACGCCCAGCACGGGCGCGTTTTTCTCCCGGCAGAACCGGCCGAAATTGCTCAGGCGTTGGCTGAACAGATTGTCGCCCGCCACGATCACCAGGTCGTCGTCCACCTGCTCGCGGGTGAGCACGAAGTGAATGTCGCCGATGGCGCCGAGCTTGTTCGTGTCATCGGTCGAACCGTCGTTGACGATGGTGAAGTTCAGGCCCGGCCGGGCGGGGCGATACGCGGCGGCCCAGCGCGCGAAGTGGCCGGCGAATCTGGCGTTGGTGACCACGTACGCACGGTCCAGGTCCGGGAGGTCGGCGAGGGCGTCGAGCACGTGCTCGAGCATCGGGCGGCCGGCGACCGGCAGCAGGGGTTTGGGTTGGTTCCGGGTCAGCGGGTACAGCCGCGTGGCGTAACCGGCGGCCAAAATCAGGAGTTTCATGACGGGGCGGGGGCGGCCGCCTCCGGCGCGGCGCCGGAAGCGATTTCAAACAGGCTGGGGGCGATGCGTTGGGCCAGGTCCCGGCAGTGGGCGAGGATTTCCCGCCCGGTCTCGCATTGGAGGGCGTGGGCGGCCAGCGCGGCGGCCTCGGCGCGCTTGAGCCGGCGGATGACGAATTTCACCGCCGGCACGCGGGCGGGCGCGGCGCTCAATTCATCGGCACCCAGGCCGATGAGCAGCGGGGCGAAGACCGGCTCGCCGGCCATTTCCCCGCACACGCCCACCCAGCAGCCCTGCGCGTGGGCGGCCTCGATCGTGGCGTGCATGAGGCGGATGACCGCCGGGTGCGTGGGCTCGAAGAGCTGGGCAATGCGCGGGTTGAGCCGGTCCACCGCCAGGGTGTACTGGATCAGGTCATTGGTGCCGATGCTGAAGAAGCGCACGTGCCGGGCGAGCGAAGCGGCCATGACGGCAGCGGAAGGGATTTCGATCATGGCGCCCACTTCGAGGTCGGGCTTGAAGGGCTGGCCGGCCGCGCGCAGCTCCTGCCGGCATTCCTCGAGCAGGGCGTTGGCCTGGAGCAATTCGTCCAGGCTGGAGATCATCGGGTACATGAGCTTCACGTTGCCGTGGGTGCTGGCCCGCAGCACCGCGCGCAGTTGGGCCTTGAACAGCCCGGGCTGTTGGAGGCAGATGCGGATGGCGCGCCAGCCCAGAAACGGGTTGCGCTCGTCCAGGTCGCCCGCCACCTCGGGCAATTTGTCGCCGCCCAGGTCCAGGGTGCGGATGATGACCGGCGCCGGGGCCAGCTTTTCGGCCACTTCGCGGTAGGCGGCGTACTGTTCCTCCTCGTCGGGGGGCTTGGGTCGGTTGAGGAACAGGTACTCGGTGCGGAACAGCCCCACGCCTTCGGCCCCGAACTCGCGCACCTCCGACAGTTCGGCGGGGGATTCGATGTTGGCCGAAAGGACCAGGCGCTCGGCGTCGAGGGTGATGGCCGGCTCGTCGCGCAACTGTTCGAGCCGGCCGCGCAGGGCCAGTTGGCGCCGCTCGAGCTGGCCGTAGGTGTACAGCGTTTGCTCGGTGGGCTCGACAATCAGCAGCCCCTCGTAGCCGTCCAGCAGGGCAAATTGACCCGTGCGGACCTGCGTTACCGCCTGGGGCAGGCCGGTCACCGCCGGGATGCGCAGCGAGCGCGCGAGGATGGCGGTGTGCGAGGTGAGGCTGCCCAGCTCGGTGGCGAAGCCCAGCACGTAGCGGCGGTCCAATGTGGCGGTGCGGGAGGGGGTCAGGTCGTAGGCCACCACGATGCACGGCTCGTGCAGGTGCGAGAGGTCGGCGGGCAGTTCCTGGCCCAGCAAATTGTGCAACACCCGCTCGGCCACGTCGCGCAGGTCCATCGCCCGCTCGCTCAGATACTTGTCTTCCACCGAACTGAGCGTGGTGAAGTACCGCTGGGCGAAGTCGTGAAAGGCGTACTCGATGCACACCTTGTCCCGCCGCATCTGTTTGAGCACCTCGTCATGAAGAAACGGGTCCTCGAGCACCAGCAACTGGGCGTCGAAGATGCGCGCGTCGTGGGCGCCCACGCCCGCGCTCACGCGCTCTTGCACCTCGAGCAACTGCTGGCGGGTGGTCAGCAGCGCTTCCTCAAGTCGTTGAATCTCGGTCGGGAAATCCGCCTCGGTGATGGGGCGCGGCTCGATCACCAGCGGCCGCGGGGGCGCCAGCACAAAGAGCCGGCCGCGGCAGACGCCCTCCGAGGCGGGCAAACCGCGCAACACCAACCGTCCCAGCTTTTCCAACGCCGCAGGCACGCGCCGTGTTTTACCCGGCCCGACGCGGCGGGGAAAGCAATTCCCGGACGGGCCGCCGCGCGCCGCCCGCCCGGGCGTGCGGTTAACCCCAGAGGTGGCGGTCCAGGGACCGGAACTGGACGGCCTCGCCCACGTGCTCGGCGGTGAGGCGTTCGCTGCCGGCCAGGTCGGCGATGGTGCGCGCGACCTTCAGGATGCGGTCGTAGGCCCGCGCGCTCAGGCCCAGCTCGTGCATGGCCATCTTGAGCAGTTCGAGCGTGGGCTCGTCCAGGGCGCAGTACTGCTTGAGCTCGCGGCTGCCCATGCGGGCGTTGCAGGTGAGCCGGGGCCGGCCGTGGAACCGCGCCTGCTGGCGCTGGCGCGCGGCGATGACCCGCTCACGGATGCGCGCGGAGGGTTCGCCCGGGGCGGCGGCGGTGATGTCGCGGAACTTCACCGGCGGCACCTCGACGTGCAGGTCAATCCGGTCCAGCAAAGGGCCGGAGACGCGGCCCAGGTAGGCCTGGATTTCGCGCGGCGAGCAGCGCGATTCGCCGGGCATCTTGCCGTCCGGGGTGGGGTTCATGGCGGCCACGAGCATAAACGCGGCGGGGAAGGTCACGGTGCCGGCCGCGCGGGAAATGGTGACGCAGCCCTCCTCCAGCGGCTGGCGCAGCGTCTCGAGCACGCTGCGCTTGAACTCGGGCAGTTCGTCCAGGAAGAGCACCCCGTGATGGGCCAGCGAAATTTCGCCCGGGGTGGGGTTGATGTTGCCGCCCAAGAGGCCGGCGTCGCTGGCCGTGTGGTGCGGCGCGCGAAACGGCCGGCGGGTGACCAGCGCCTGACCGGGCCGCAGCAGGCCCGCGATGCTGTGAACCTTGGTGGTCTCCAGCGCCTCCTCGAGGGTAAGCGGCGGCAGGATGGTGGGCAGCCGCTTGGCGAGCATGGACTTGCCCGTGCCCGGCGGGCCGATGAGCAGCACGTTGTGGCCTCCGGCCGCCGCGATCTCCAGTGCCCGCTTCACCAGCTCCTGGCCCTTGACCTCGGCGAAGTCCAACTCGTCTTCGCCCGGCTGGTCAAACAGCCGGGCCACGTCCACCCGCGTGGGCGGGAGGTCCGCTTCGCCCTCGAGGAAGCCCACCGCCTCGCGCAGGTTCTGCACCGGGATCACGTCCAGCCCGCTCACGACTGCCGCCTCGGCCGCGTTGTCGGCGGGCACCAGCACGCCGGCCTTGCCCGCGGCGCGGGCGCACAGGGCGATGGGCAACACGCCCTTCACCGGCCGCACGGCGCCGGTCAACGCCAGTTCGCCGGTGATGAAATAGCGGTCCAGCCGCTCGCCGTTCATCTGCTCGCTGGCGGCGATCATGCCCAGGGCGATGGGCAGGTCGAAACTGGGGCCCTCCTTGCGCACGTCCGCCGGGGCCAGGTTGATGGTGGTGCGGCCCATCGGGAACTTGAACCCGGAGTTGGTCAGTGCGGTGCTCACCCGGTCGCGGGACTCCTTCACCGCCGTGTCCGGCAGGCCCACGATCACCACCACCGTGTCGCCCCAGCCGGCGTTGACCTCGACCTCGACCGGGTAGGCCTCGATGCCGTTGACCGCCGCGGAAAAGACGCGGGCTAACATGGCCTTGGAAATGCCCGAAGGCCGGCAGCCCGGCAAACGAAAAGCACGGTGCCGCGGCCCGCCGGCCCGCTTCAGGGCGCGCGCGCGGCCACCTCGGCCCCGGCCGGCCGCAGCCGCCACACCAGCGCGGCCCCGGCCGCGAACAACACGGCGCTGTACGCGAAGGCCACCGGGATGCCCCACGCGCTCCACAGCGCGCCCACCGCCAGGCTCGAGACGAAGTCGCCCACGCCGTTCACCGTGGCCAGCGCGCCGAAGGCCATGCCGTGCTGCGCGGGATCCACCAGTTCCGCGCACAACGCGTCTTCGAGTGTCTCCTCGACGGCCACGTACACCCCGCCGCAGACAAACACCGCGGCCAGCGTGACCGCGCTCAGCGGCAGGGCGAGGACCAACCCCGCCATCACCGCCGCCAGGACATAGCCCGCGGCCAGCACGGAGGACTTCGGGAAGCGGTCGGCCAGCCAGCCGGCCACCAGCGCGAAGCCAGCGTAACACACGTTGTGCAGCACGTACAGGCCCACGGCCACGCTCGCCGCCCGCGTGGCGCCCAACTCGGGAGTGAGCTTTTGCGTCGCCAGCAGGATCAGCAGCGTGTGGGCGAAATCGCCCAACCCGAACAACCCCACCGCCACCAGGAAACGCCGGAACCGCGGCGGCAGCGCCCGCAGACGTTCGCCGAAGGACACGTGCGGCACCGGCCGGCGCTCGCGCTCCCGCACCAGCAAGGCGATGGCCGCCACCGCCAACAGTCCGGGCGCCAGCGCAGCCGCGAACAGCTTGGGGTAATCGTGGGCGAACCATCCCAGCAACAGCAGCGCCGTGGCGGGGCCGACGATGGCCCCCAGCGTGTCCATCATTCGCTCGAAGCCGAAGGCGCGTCCGTAGGTCTCGGGCGTGACTGCCGCCGCCAGCAACGCCTTGCGCACGGGCGTGCGCACCCCTCGCCCCAGCCACGCCAGCGCGCGGGCCAGCAACACGTGCCACGCGGCCGTGGCCAGGCCGAATGCCGCCGTGCCGAGCGCGGTGACCAGATACCCCGCCACGGCGATGGGTTTGCGGCGGCAAAGCCGGTCCGTGTAGTAGCCGCCGGCCATTTTGGCCACGCTGGACACGCCGTCCGCCACCCCCTCGATCAGGCCCACCCAGTACGCCGCCACGCCCAGCGTGGCCAGGTAGGCAGGCAGGACGGTTGTGGCGATTTCGTGCGACCAGTCGCTGAGCAGACTGGCCAGGCCGATGCCCAGCACCGTGCCGTTGAGCCAGCGTTGCCTACCCAGGGCCGGGGTAACGCGCATGGTCCGAGCCTGAGGCAAGCGCGAGGGACGCGCAACGGGGGCTATGCGTGACACCGGGGTGATTTCCAAAGGTTGGACGGGATGGTTCGGGTAACGAAAATTTTTCCTTGACCGCCAAAGCTCTTGTGCCGAAATTCTCGTCAACTCAAATAAATATCGCCATGAAAAGCCCGGTGAACTTCTTGGGGTGGGCTCGAACAACCCGCAAACTCATCCTTCTGGCCAGCGTGCTCGCCGCGGTCTGGCTTGTACCCTGGCCGGCCGGCCTGGCTGCTGAGGGGTCGGCCGAAGCCGACCCGTCCGAGACCGAGGCGGTGGGCTTGGCCCTGATGAATCTCAGTCCCACCGAACTGCGGATCAGCCGTATCCCGGAGACCGGGGAGTTAAAAATCGAATGGGACGGCGAGGGCTGGCTCCAGACCGCCGACGCCCCCGAGGGGCCGTGGGAAGACGTCGAGGGGGGCGGACACAGTCCGGTGGTGGTGGACCCCGCCGAGTTGGGACGTTTCCTGCGCCTGTCCCGCGAAGCCTGGGAGGCGGCGCTTACGGCCGCCGCCGCGGATTTCCGTGCCCTGGGCGGCATCGGGATTCCGGTGCTCACGATGGTGCCGGTGGCCAGCACGATCTGCCCCGCCCTGGCCACGACCTGCCCGCCGCTGGCGACCGCCTGCCCGCCGCTGGCGACCGCCTGCCCGCCGGTGAACACCCGCTGCCCGGCACTCCAAACCGGTTGCCCGGCCACCCAGACGGTGTGCCCGGCGGTTGAGACGCAGTGCCCGGCTGTGGAAACCCGCTGCCCGGTCTTGGAGACGCACTGTCCGCCGGTCCAAACGCACTGCCCCGCGGTCGAAACACAATGTCCGACCACGGAAACGCGTTGTCCACCGGTGCCCACCGCCTGCCACGTGGCGGAGACCGTGTGCCCGCCCGTCGAGACCCAGTGCCCGAATCTCGAGACTCGCTGCCCGCCCTTGGAAACGGCTTGTCCGGCGATTCCCACCGGCTGCCCGGCCGAGTTGACCAAGTGCCCCGCCGTCGAAACGCGTTGCCCCATCGTGCCCACCAAGTGTCCGCCGCTGGAAACGCGCTGTCCGCCCGTGCCCACCACCTGCCCGGTCCGGGCCACACGGTGCCCGCCGGTGGAGACGCAGTGTCCGGTGGCCGAAACGCGCTGTCCGCCGGTGCCGACCCGCTGCGAACTGAAGGCCACGGTGTGTCCGCCGGTCGAGACGCGCTGCCCGGCGGTGGAGACCAAGTGCCCGGTGGCCGAGACGCGCTGTCCGCCCGTGCAGACCCAGTGCCCGGCGCAACTCACGGCTTGCCAGGTTGCCGAGACCATCTGTCCGCCGGTCGAGACGCGTTGCCCGGCCGTGATCACCAAATGCCCGGTTGCGGAAACGCACTGCCCGCCGGTGCCCACCGCTTGCCAGTTGCTTGAAACCCGGTGTCCGCCGGTCGAAACCAAGTGTCCGCCGCGCCTGACCAAATGCCCGCCGGTCGAGACTCGTTGTCCGCCGGTGCACACCCAGTGCCCGCCCACGGCCACGTTGTGTCAGGCGGCCGAAACCCAATGCCCGGCGGTGGAGACCAAGTGCCCGCCGATTGAAACCAAGTGTCCGCCGGTGGAGACCAAGTGTCCGCCGCGCCTGACCAAATGCCCGCCGGTCGAAACGCGTTGTCCGCCCGCGGCCACGCGGTGTCCGCCGGTCGAGACCCGCTGCCCGGTGGTCGAGACCAAATGTCCGCCGAGCATCACCAAATGCCCGCCCGTGGAAACCGCCTGCCGCGCGGTCGCCACGGTGTGCCCGGCCACGCTCACCACCTGCCCGCCGGTGGCGACCGTTTGCCAAGTGGTGGACACCGTCTGCCCGCCGGTGGAAACGAAGTGCCCGCCCAAAGAGACGGTCTGCCCCATCCAGGAAACCCGTTGTCCGCCCGCCGAGACCAAGTGTCCGCCGGTGGTGACCCGGTGCGTCGGCAAGGAGACAGTTTGCCCGGCGGTCGAGACCAAGTGCCCCCCGATTGAAACCAAATGTCCGCCGGTCGAGACCAAGTGTCCGCCGAGTGAGACCAAATGCCCGCCCACCGCGACACTCTGTCAAGTGGCCGCAACCGTGTGTCCCGCCGTGGCCACGCAATGCCCGGCCGTCGAGACGCGATGTCCGCCGGAGGAAACCAGATGCCCGGCCGAACTGACCCATTGCCCGGTGGTGGCCACCCGGTGCCCGATGACGCAAACCCAGTGTCCGCCGCTGCCCACGGTCTGCGACTCCCGGGACACGGTTTGCCCCGCCCTCGAAACGAAGTGCCCGCCCACAGAGACCAAGTGTCCGCCGGTGGATACCAAGTGCCCGCCCGCGCTCACGCAATGCCCGGCCGTTGATACGCACTGCGGCGCGGCGGTGGCCACCCGCTGCCCGCCGGTGGCCACCAAGTGTCCGCCGGTGCAGACCCAGTGTCCCGTCACCAAGACCCAGTGCCCGCCGCTGGCCACGGTCTGCCAAGCCGCCGACACGATTTGCGGCGCCCTCGCCGCCACGCGCTGCCCGCCGCAAGTGACCGCCTGTCCGCCTGCGGCCACGCAATGCCCGCCCGTGGCCACGCAATGCCCACCGGCACCGACCCAGTGTCCACCGCAGGCGACGGCTTGTCCGCCCGCGGTGACGCAATGCCCGCCCGTCGCCACCAGGTGTCCGCCCAAAGCCACCACCTGCCCGCCGCTGGTAACCGCCTGTCAGATTGTGGTGACGGTGTGTCCGACCGCTGCGGCAGCCACGCAGTGTCCGGCGGTGGCCACGGCCTGCCCGCCTTCCGCCACGGCCTGCCCACCCAGTCCAACCGTTTGCCCGGCGGAAGTCACAAAGTGCCCGGCGGTCGCCACCCGCTGCCCGCCGCAAGTGACTGCCTGCCCGCCGCGGGAGACCCGCTGCCCGCCCAAGGAAACGACTTGCCCGGTGGTCCTGACCAAGTGTCCGCCGCTGGAAACCCGTTGCCCGCCGGCGGAAACGAAGTGTCCGCCGCTGTTGACCAAGTGCCCGGCCGTGGCCACGGAGTGCATGGCGGTGGTGACGCAATGCCCGCCCGCGGAGACCAAGTGTCCCGTGATTGAGACGCGCTGCCCGCCGTTGGAAACGAAATGCCCGCCGCTGGATACCCGCTGCCCGGTGGTGCAGACGCAGTGCCCGGCTGTGGCCACCGAATGCGTGACGGTGCTGACCCAGTGCCCGCCGGTTGAGACCCGGTGTCCGGTGGTTGAGACGCGCTGCCCGCCCTTGGAGACGAAATGTCCGCCGCTGGATACCCGCTGCCCGGTGGTGCAGACGCAGTGCCCGGCTGTGGCCACCGAATGCGTGACGGTGCTGACCCAGTGCCCGCCGGTTGAGACCCGGTGTCCGGTGATCGAGACGCGCTGCCCGCCGTTGGAAACGAAATGTCCGCCGCTGGATACCCGCTGTCCGGTGGTGCAGACGCAGTGTCCGCCGTTGCCGACCGAGTGCGTGGTGGTCGAGACGCAATGCCCGCCCGCGGAGACCAAGTGTCCGCCGGTTTTGACCAAGTGCCCGGCCGTGGCCACGGAGTGCGCGGCGGTCGAGACGCGCTGCCCGCCGGTGGAAACGAAATGCCCACCGCTTTTGACCAAGTGTCCGCCCGTGGCCACGGAGTGCATGGCGGTGGTGACGCAATGCCCGCCGGTTGAGACCCGGTGTCCGGTGATCGAGACGCGTTGTCCTCCGCTGGAGACCAAATGTCCGGCTTTTCCGACGGAGTGTGTCACGTTGCCGACCCAGTGCCCGCCGGTCCAAACCCAATGTCCGCCATTACCCACCGAGTGCGTGGCGGTAGAGACCCAGTGTCCACCGGTTCAAACCAAATGTCCGGCGGTGGCGACCGAGTGTGTGCTGGCGCAGACGATTTGCCCGCCGGTCGAAACCCGGTGCCCGGTAGTGGAGACGGTTTGTCCGGCCGCAGGCACCACTTGTCCGCCGGCCCACCGAACGCTCGGCGACTTGTCGCCATCGGCCGGTCGTACTTCCGCAGCGGGCTGGGCGGTCACTTCGACTGCTCCGCCTGGGCCGGTGCCTGCCAGTTGCAAGGCAGGGACACCCCAGTGCCCGCAGCTCGAGCCCGGCTCTGGCGGGTTGAGTTCCCGAGTCCCTGCGTCGGGCGGCGCGCAGGCGGCATTGTCCCCGACCGGGCCAGGCCTTACGCGGGCGGTCTTGCCAGCGGCGGGCTTTGGAGCGTTTGCTCACCTCGTTGCCGGTCCGGCCGAATCCTCATCGCCGGGCCACAGGCTTGCCCAATGGCTTGAACTCGCCGCCAAAGACACGCCACCCGTGGCGGGTCTGGCGCCGCCCGCGGCAGGAACAGGCCCGCCGGCCCGGACCGCTGACCGGGTTGCGCCCACGGGCGCACGGCAAATGCCTCTCGGTGCAACCCAAGTCTAAGTCTGCCCGAGCGCGGGGTAACGTTCGAGCGACAACAGCACAAGCTTTGTCCGGGGGGCACCAGTGCCCCCATTCCAGACATCCACGGCGACCGGTTGGATTGGCCCGCACGACCCCCGCGGTTTGCTGGCTTACTCTCCTGATGTGGGCCGCCGGACTTTGCCCCGGCCATGCGCAGACAACGACCAACTACATCCCGATTGATCTGGGGATCGAAGGCAGGTTTTTCAGCCAGGCGACAGCGATCAATGCGGCGGGTCAGGTCCTGATCACT
>CAYXPA010000132.1:0-10003 GCA_964466945.1 uncultured Verrucomicrobiota bacterium
GCCCTGGTTGTAGTCGGTGTGGTTGCCGAGCAGTTCGACCCGGCCCGGCGCGCGCGCGAGGCGGATGGGGGCGGAGCCGAAGTGGTGTTGAAAGGCGCGGGCGGCTTCCAGCATGTGGGCGGGTAGGCTGCGCGAGGCGGGCGGGCGCGGCAAGACGCCTTTGCGCGCAGCGGGACTGCGCGGCGGCGGGCGACCGGACGTCGCTCGCGGCGGGCACGGGGGCGGTGGCCGCAACCGGGGCCGGTTTGACCAAGAGTCCGCCCGTTTCGCCGGCAAAGAAACGCCGGCGGGGTCGAGCCGCCGGCGTCGCGAGGTTTGAAAGCGGGTTAGAACCTCTTGGTGAGGGTGATCGTGCCGCGATGGCCTTCGGGGCGGTTTTCGGCCAGCACCTCGTAGGCGTAGCGGAAGGAGATGAAGAGTTTGGCCTTTTCCCAGAACCAGACCGCTTCGGGGCCAACGCCCACCACGTGGTCCTTCTCCGAGCTCACGGCCACGCCGTTGTCGCCCTCGTCATTGTTCATCTGGCCCTGGTAGTAGGCCCAGACGCCCGCCTCGAGGGCCGGGCTGAAGGCTTTGCTCAGGCCGCCCTCGAGCGAGAGCACGTCGCCGGGGGTGATGTTGTAGTCGTCGCTTTCGTGGCTGAGCTCGTAGCGGCCGAGCGCGGAGAGCGCCCAGGTTTTCTCGGCGTCGAAGTACACCGTGCCGCCGGCGGTGACCATGTGGGTCCAGGTGCCCTGGCCGGTGCCGCCGGTGAGGCTGCCGGTGTCCACGTTGCCGGTGGGCGCCCAGATGCCGTAGCCCAGGCCGGCATCGGCGCGCTGCCAGTGCCAGGACAGGGTGACGGGCTCGATGAAGATGTCGCCCAGGTTGAAGGTGTCGTCGCGGTTGCCGGCGACCTTCACGTTTTTGTAGAGGAAGGGCACCAAGACGTCGCAGCCGTAATTGGCGCCGAGGATTTTGAAGTCGGTGATCCAGATGGGCCGGATGGCGTTGGCATACACAAACGCCTCGAAGTCCACCGGGACCTTGTCGCCGTTGGAGTCGTTGAGGCGGTCGCTGTAGTACGCGAGGTTGTAGTCGCGCAGGTAAAAGCCCGGCGGGGGCAGGGTGCCGGACTTGAGGCCTTCGACCCCGACGGGGTAAAGGCCGGTGAAGCTGGGCTGGGCCAGCGCGAGGAGCGGCAGCGCCAGCGCGCCGCCGAGATACAGGAGTGGAGTTGTGGATTTGGTCATGGTTTTGCGTCCCGCCGGTGCGGCGGGAAATCGGGTTCAGGCCTCGCCGTCGCGGAGGTTGCCGGAGAGGTAGGTGTCGTAGGCGGCCAGGTCCAACATGCCGTGGCCGCAGAGGTTGAACAGGATGACCTTTTTGCGGCCCTCTTCGCGGCAGCGCACGGCCTCGTCAATGACCGCGGCGATGGCGTGGGAAGGCTCGGGCGCGGGCAGGATGCCCTCGGTGCGGGCGAAGAGCACGCCGGCCTCGAAGACCTTGGTTTGGGGGTAGGCCACCGCGTCAATGAGCCCGAGCTTCTTGGCGTGGCTGACGGCCGGGGCCATGCCGTGGTAGCGCAGGCCGCCGGCGTGAATCTTGGGCGGCATGAAGCGGTGCCCCAGCGTGTACATCATCAGCAACGGCGTCATCTCCGCCGTGTCGCCGAAGTCGTATCGCAACTCGCCCTTGGTGAGCGAGGCGCAGGAGGAAGGCTCGACCGCGACGACGCGGTAGTTGGCGCCGCGTTTGAGCTTGTGCTCGAGGAAGGGGAAGGTGAGTCCGGCGAAATTGCTGCCGCCGCCCACGCACCCGATGATCACGTCCGGCGCTTCGCCGGCCAGTTCCATCTGGCGGATGGCCTCCTGGCCGATGACCGTCTGGTGGAGGCAGACGTGGTTGAGCACGCTGCCGAGAGAGTACTTGGTGCCGGGGTGTTTGACGGTGTCCTCGATGGCCTCGCTGATGGCGATGCCCAGGCTGCCGGGGCAGTCGGGGTCCTCGGCGAGCAGTTTGCGACCGTACTCGGTATGTTCGCTGGGGCTGGGATGCACTTCGGCGCCCCAGGCCTGCATCATCAGGCCGCGATAGGGCTTGGAGAGGTAGCTGACCTTGACCATGTACACCACGCAGTCCAGGCCGAAGAGGCGCGTGGCGAAGGCCAGGGATGAACCCCACTGGCCGGCGCCGGTCTCGGTGGCCAGGCGTTTGGTGCCGGCCAGTTTGTTGTAGTAGGCCTGCGGGACGGAGGTGTTGGGTTTGTGGCTGCCGGCCGGGCTGACGCCCTCGTATTTGTAGTAAATGTGGGCGGGGGTGTTCAGGGCCCTCTCCAGGCGCACGGCCCGCAGTAGCGGCGTGGGCCGCCACAAGGCGTAGATTTCCCGCACCGGCTCGGGGATTTCGATCCACCGCTCCGGGCTCATCTCCTGCTGAACGAGGTTTTCCGGGAAGATGGCGGTCATCAGGTCTGGCGTGACCGGCTGCCGGGTGCCCGGGTGCAGCGGCGGGGGCATGGGCTCGGGAAAATCGGCGGGCAGGTTGTACCAGGCCCGGGGGAGGTCCTTAACGGTCAGGTCGAAACGCACTGGATGACTCATGGTTTTTGTCGTGTTGCGCCGGAAATGGGTTGGCCAATACCAGCGGGCCGGGCGCTTGGCAATCTTTTCCCGGTGCAGCGGCCGGTTGGGGGCGTGACGGGGGCCTGAACCTTGCAGCCGGGCACGCGGCACAAGCGCCGCGCCGGGCTGTCGGGCATCTGGACACGCTTTGCCGAAAACCGGGAAGTGCTTTTCGCTCCGGCGCACGGGCGTTTTCCGGGTTGCTTTTTTCCGGGGTCGGCGTAGGTGTCGCACCGTAACACAATCGAGGCATCCCATGAAAAAACTGGTTTGGTATGCGGTGGTGACCGCGCTCGCGTTGGCCGGAGTCACCCTGGCCCAGGCCCCGGGTTCGCCCGCGCCCGTGCCCGCACCGGCGCCCGCACCCGCACCGAAAGCACCGAAAGCGCCGGCCGAAAAGGCCCCCGCCAAAAAGCCGGCGACCTTCCCGTTTCGCGGCACGTTGAAGGCCGTGGACAAGGACGCGATGACCCTGACGCTGGCCGGCAAGGAAAAGGACCGCGTGATTCACATCACCTCCCAGACCCGCTTCACCAAGGACGGCAAGCCGGCCGTGCTGGGGGACGGCGTGGTGGGCGAGGAAGTGGCCGGCTCGGCCCGCAAGACCGAGGACGGCCGCACGGTGGCCGTGTCCGTGCGTTTTGGTCCGGCGCCGCAAAAGTCCGGTGCGGCGGGAAAGCCGGGCAAAAAGTCTAAATCGGCCGCCGCACCGTAAGCGCGGCCCGACGCGGCGCTTCTTCTCAACTTCGGCGGAACCAGCTTTTGATCCCGCCGGTCTTGGCTGCGGGTTTGCCCCCGGGCGGCGGGGTGGAACCGGTGACGTAGCGGCCCACGAGGTAATGGCTGCGCGCCGCCTCGAGGGCCATGATGAATTCCTCGTAGCTCTGGAAGCGGTCGGCCGGGTTCTTGGCCATCGCTTTGATGATGGCGTCGCTGGTGGGCTCAGTGATTTCCGGCACCACCCGGTTGGGCGGCGTGAGCAGGGTATGGACGTGGGCCGCGACGACCTCCTCGACCGTGGGCGCCTCGAAGGGCACGTGCTGGGTCAGGGCGTGGTACAACGTCCCGGCCAGGCTGTACATGTCCGAGAGAAAGTCCTCCCGCTCGCGCCGAATTTTTTCCGGGGCGATGTAATACGGGGTGCCCCACACGGTACCGTCCGAGTCCTCCTCGGCATCGGCCGGCCGGGCCAGGCCGAAGTCCACCAGCTTGGGCTCGCCCTCGGCGTTGAAGAGGATGTTGCCGGGCTTGATGTCCCGGTGCAGCAGGCCGTGTTTGAGGGCGGCGTTGAGGGCGGAGGCGACCTTGATGCCGATGTCCAGCACCTCGAGCTCGGGCAGGCGGCCTTTTTCGATCCGGTTGTCCAAGCTACCGCGGTCGGCCAGTTCCATGACCAGGTAGAGCCGGCCCTCGGACTCGTCGAAGGTGTAGATATGGATGATGTTGGTGTGGTTGAGGCGGGCGCAGGCGCGGGCCTCACGCAGCAGGCCGGCCATGGCCTTTTCATCCTGGAGCAGCTCGGGTTTGACGAGTTTGACCGCCACCTCGCGCTCGAGCACGGTGTCGAAGGCCCGGTACACGGTGCCCATGCCGCCGGAGGCGATGCGGGCGCGCAGCTCGAACTGCCGCAACCGCATGGGCATCATCACGCTGGCCCCGCACTTGGTGCACGGGAAATGGCTCAACGGCTCCGTGTCTCCCGGCACGAACAGGGTCGTGCCACAGGCCGGACAGGCCACCATCCGGTACTGTTTGCGGGAGCCGTTTTCGACCTCAGACACGCGCCGACTTTTAACACCGTCGGCCCCCGTCGCAAGCGTCGAAACCGCCCGCTCCAGCTCGCCCGGCCCGGTGACCGGACTTCTCCAATCCGTGCTGGCGTGCAAGGTTTTCATAGGACACCCCTGTTTCTTAGCAGGTTCTTCGCCAGAATTGGCCCGCCCCGCCGCTGGCGCTTGCCAAGCCCGCCCCTCGCCCTAGTCTGGCCGGGTGCGCATCCTGTTCCTGGGCGACATCGTGGGCGAACCCGGCCGGAAAACCGTCCGCAAGCTCGTCCCCCGTCTGCGCGCCCAGCTCGACGTGGACGTGGTCATCGCCAACGGCGAAAACATGGCCGGCGGCGCCGGCATCACTGCCAAGACCGCCGCGGAGGTCTTCGAGGCGGGCGTGGACGTGATCACCGGCGGCGACCACATGTGGGACCAGAAGGAAATCATGGCCTACCTGCCGGCCGACCCGCGCATCCTGCGCCCGTTGAACTACCCGCCCGGCGCGCCCGGTCAGGGGGCCTTCCTGCTCCAAAAACCCAGCCTGGCCCCGCTGGTGGTGCTCAACGCCTTGGGCCGCGTCTTCCTGCCCCCGCTGGACAACCCCTTCCACGTCGTCCCGGCCGAGGTCCGCCGCTGGCGCGCGTCCACCCCGCTGCTCTTCTTGGACTTCCACGCCGAGGCCACCTCCGAAAAAATCGCCCTCGCCCGCCTGCTCGACGGCCAGGTCAGCGCCGTCATCGGCACCCACACCCACGTCCAGACCGCCGACGAACAAATCCTCCCCGGCGGCACGGCGTACCTGACCGACGCCGGCTTCACCGGCGCGCACGCCAGCGTGCTGGGGCGCGAGATCGAACCGGTCATCAAGGGCTTTCTGACCAACCTCCCCCAGCGTTTCCACGTGGCCACCGCGCAACCCCGCCTTCAAGGGGCCTTGATCGAACTGGACCAGGCCACGGGGCGCGCGCGCAGCATCCGGCGCATCAACGAACCGATGCCCGAACCCAACCCCTGACGCCCGGCGCCATGCCCCGCCAGACCAAATCCCAGTGGGACTTCGGCGAACTGTTCCCGCCCGAGGCCACCCGGCGCGTGCTCACCGTTTCCGAGCTCACCGCCCAGGTCAAACGCCTCCTGGAAGCCCAAATCGGCTCGGTCTGGGTCTCCGGCGAGGTCTCGAACCTGCGCGTCCAGGCTTCCGGCCACGCGTACTTCACCCTCAAGGATGCCGGCGCCCAACTGGCCTGCGTGCTGTTCCGCGGCACCGCCGCCCAACGCGAGCTGCTCGCCGACGGACGCAAAGTGCTCCTCCGGGGCGACCTCACCGTGTACGAACCCCGCGGCCAATACCAACTGATCGTCAGCGCGATTGAACTGCAGGGCCTGGGCGCCCTCCAACTCGCCTTCGAGCGCCTCAAGCAAAAACTCGCCGCCGAAGGCCTCTTCGCACCCGAGCGCAAACGCCCGCTGCCCCGTTACGTCCAGCGGCTGGGCGTGGTCACTTCCCCCACCGGCGCCGCCCTGCGCGATGTGCTGCACGTCCTCGAACGCCGCCAACCTTCCCTCGAACTGGTGCTCGCCCCGTGTCGCGTCCAGGGCGAAGGCGCCGCGGCCGAAATCGCCGACGCCATCCGCCGGCTCAATCGTTACCACGCCGAAGTCACGGCCGCCTCTGGACCGCGCGCCGGGCTGGACCTCATCTTGGTCACCCGCGGCGGCGGCAGCCTCGAAGACCTCTGGGCCTTCAACGAGGAACTCGTTGCCCGCGCCATCTTCGAATCCGCCCTGCCGGTGGTCTCGGCCGTCGGCCACGAAATTGACTACACCATCAGCGACTTCGTGGCGGACTGCCGCGCCGCCACACCCAGTGCCGCCGCCGAACTCATCACCGCCGGCGCCGTGGCCGCGCGCGACTGGCTGGCCGAGACCCGCGCCCGCCTGCCCCGCCTGGCCCGGGAACACCACGCCGCCCGCGCCGCCCACCTGGCCGACCTGCTGGCCCGCCTGCGCCGCGCCCACCCCCGCCAGCGCGTCAATCTCGCTTGGCAACGCCTGGACGAACTCCACGCCACGCTCGCGCGCGTCGTCCGCCACGCCGCGCGCCAGGCCCGCACCCGCTGGGAAGCCGCCCTCGCCGCCTGGACGCGCGTCCACCCGCGCCCCCGCCTCGAGCGACTGCGCCGGGACACGGCCGAAACCGCCGCGCGCCTCCACGAACTCGCCCGCCGCCGCCTGGAACTGGACCGGCACCGGTTCCACGCCCTCGAGGACCGCCTGCGCCTGCTCTCGCCCGAACACACCCTCGCCCGCGGCTATTCGATCACGATGGACACTGCCACCGGCCGGATTATCCGCGACGCCGCCGAGACCCGGCCGGGCCAGGCCCTGACCACCCGCGTCCAGCGCGGCACCGTCCGCAGCCGGGTCGAGTAAACCCGGCGATCCGAGCCCCGGCTGCTCAGCCGTCGCACGCCACACGCCCCGGGCCCGGGCGGGAAGCAAAGTGCGTCCCGCGACCCGCAAAGCTGGCGCGCCGCTGCGCCGGCGCCGCCCACCCGGCCGCGCGGCAGCGCGGCCCTACCGACAGCGCCGGCAAGCCGGCGCACTTCACGCGCTCCGCGACGAATCTGGCGCTCGACCCGCGCGCCAACTACAGGTCAGCTTCCCCCACCGGCATCCGGCATCCGGCATCCGGTGTCTGGCATCCGGCATCCGGTATCTGGCATCCGGCATCCGGTGTCTGGCATCCGGCATCCGGCGTCCCTCTTCTCACTTCTCGCTTCTGACTTCTGACTAGGTAGGGCGCCGCTGCGCCGGCGCCGCTCCACGGCCGCGCGGCAGCGCGGCCCTACCAACAGCGCCGGCCAGCCGGCCTGCCTGCGCCCCGCGAAGCGCGGCAGGCCGGCGCACTCCATACGCTTCGCGACTGACCGGGCGCCCACGCCACGCGCCCGCGTTTGGTGTGCGGCCGCTTGCGGCCGCTTTTCTAAGCCGGGTCGCCCGGCCCTGCGCGCGCTTGCCGGGGGCGGGGGTTCGTGGTTGGCTTCCGCCCATGCAAGCGCGCGAGACGTGGCAGCGGTCCCCGAGGCACTTGATGCGCGGCGCGGTCCTGGTGTCGGCCCTGCTCCCGCTTCACGCCCAGATTCACATGGAGAAAATCAGCTACGGTGGCTGGCCCAACTGCATTCGCCTCGCCAACGGCCAGCTCGAACTCATCGCCACCACCGACGTCGGCCCGCGCCTGCTGCACCTGGCGCGGCCCGGCGGGACGAACCTGTTCAAGGAATGGCCGGACCAGTTGGGCAAGACCGGCGGGGAGGAGTGGCGCATTTACGGCGGCCACCGCCTCTGGCACGCCCCGGAAGTGCGCCCGCGCACTTACGCGCCGGACAATGACCCGGTGCAGGTGGACTGGGACGGCCGCCGGCTGCGGCTCACCCAGCGGGTGGAGGCCAGCACCGGGCTGCAAAAGGAAATCGAGGTCGCCCTGAGCACCAACCAGCCGGCCGCCACGGTCACCCACCGGCTCCACAACCGCAGCCAGTGGGACATCGAAGTGGCGCCCTGGGCGTTGACCGTCTGCCAGGGACCGGGCCGGGCGATCGTGCCGCAGGAACCGCCCGTGCCGCATTCGGAACGCCTGCTGCCGGTGCGGACGATGGCCTTGTGGGGCTACACGGACATGCAGGACCCGCGGTACACGTGGGGCACGCGTTTTGTGCAGTTGCGCAGCGACCCCGAACGCCGCACCTCGCAAAAGGTCGGCTTCCTGAACACGCAGGGCTGGGCGGCGTTTGCGCGCGGGGAGGAGGTGTTTTTGAAACGCTTCGCCTTTGATCCGCGGGCCACGTACGCCGACCTGGGCTGTAACACCGAGATTTACACCAACGGCGACATGCTCGAGCTGGAGACGCTCGGGCCGCTGACGCGTGTCGCCCCCGGCGCGACCGTCGAGCATGTCGAGCGCTGGTACCTCTTCCGCGCCGCGCTCGGTCCGTCCGACGCCGAGCTGGACGCGGCGCTGGTCCCGCTGTTGCGGCAGACCGAGCCGGTCCACCCATGAACGCCTCGACCCCGGAACCCGCGGCCCCGGGTGAATCCGCCCCGCCGCGGGCCGCGCGCCCGTCTTCCCTGCTGGCGCGGCTGTGCAACGTCCTGGCCGCGCCGGGCGAGGTGTTCGCCGAGGTGCGTGAGGGCCCGCCCCGCGCGGCGCACTGGGTGGTTCCGGCGTGTCTGCTTGTTCTGGCGGGCTGGCTGGGCACGTGGCTGGTGTTCAGCCAGCCGGTCTTTCGCCAGCAGCAGGACGAAATCCAGCTCCGGGTGCTCCAGCGCATGGTGGAAAACGGGAAACTGACGCGCGAGCAGTTCGAGCAGCTCGAGCAAAACCTGGGCGGGGGCGGCCCGGCCAAATATCTGTTGGGCCCGGCGGTGGCGGTGCTGGGGCTGGCCGTGGTTTCGCCGTTTTGGGGCGCGTTTTTGATCTGGCTCATCGGCACCAAACTCCACGGCGGCCGCTTCACCTACGGCAAGGCGCTCGAGGTCGCCGGCCTGGCGAACATGGTGGCCGTGCTCGGCTCGCTGGTGCGTACGTTGCTGATCCTGGCCCTGGGCCGGCTCCAGGCCGCGCCCACCCCCGCGCTGTTGTTGCCGGACTTCGACCCCTTCAACCCGCTGCACGCCGCGCTGGCCACGCTGGACCTCTTTGGCGTGTGGGTGTGCGGCGTGCGCGCGTCGGGCATGGCGGCGCTGGGCGGCCCGGCGTGGGGCCGCGGTTTTGCCTGGCTGGTGGCGATCTGGGCGGGCCTGAACGGGCTGCTGGTGGGGGCCTCCTGGGGCGTGAGCCGGCTGCTGGGGTTTTGAGCTGCGGGCGCGGGCCGCTGTAACCGGGCGCCCGGTTTCCGTGAAACATTCTCATCGCAGCGGTGTCTTAACTGCCAACGGACATGGCCAAGTCAAAATCCCGGGGCCGCAAGGTCCTTGTCTTTTCCCTCATCGTGGTGCTTCTGGGCGGGCTGGGAACCGCCGCCTACTTGCGCCAGCGCGAGGTGGTGCTCACGGTGCAAACCGAGAAGGTCACCCGGCGCAACCTCACCGAGACCGTGGTCGCCAACGGCCGGGTGCAGCCCGTCCTCTACGTGAAGATCAGCCCGGAGGTCAGCGGCGAGATCATCGAGTTGCCGGTCAAGGAGGGCCAGACCGTGCGCAAGGGCGACCTGCTGGTGCGCATCAAACCCGACACCTACATCGCCAACAGCAACTCCGCCACCGCCAGCTACCGCGCCTCGCTGGCCGCCAAGACCACCGCCGAGGCCAACCTGGCCCGGGCCGAGGCCGAGTTTCGCCGACAGGAGGCGCTCTTCAAAAACAACCTGGTCTCCGAGTCGCTGTTCGTGGATGCCAAGACCGCCTACGAAGTGGCCCGGGCGCAACTGCGCAGCGCCACCCACCAGGTCGAAATGTCCAAGGCCGCCCTGGACCGCGCCGAGGAGGACCTGCGCAAGACCGTGATCTACTCGCCCCTGGACGGCACCGTCATCCGCCTCAACTCCCAGGTCGGCGAACGCGTGGTCGGCACTGCCATGATGGCCGGCACCGAGATCATGACCATCGCCGACCTCAACGAGATGGAGG
>CAYXPA010000133.1:0-9973 GCA_964466945.1 uncultured Verrucomicrobiota bacterium
GCCTCGATTTCCTGCGCCTTGTTCTTGGAGTGCTTCGTGTATCGCCGCCAAGCGGATTCAATGAACGCGACCGGGATACCGCGCGTTTCCTCCGTTCCACCGCGCTCCAAGACGTAGTCGAGGTCGTGCCGGTTGCCGAAGCCGTCCAGCCACGTGACCTTGTTTTGGCCGCCCCGGGCTTTGCGCGGGCGCTTGAAGTCGAGGTAAAGGCTGTGCTGACGAGCGACCTCGGTCAGAATGTCCCGAACGAAGGCTTCAAAACAGTCTCCGATGATCTGTCCCCAGCGATGCGCGTAAGATTCGGCCATGCTCCCCCTGATTATCCGCGCACCCACAGATGTCCCTCGCACAAGGGCACACGATGCTTGCGGTTCTTCCACTTCACATTGCGGTCACGAAGCTTCTCGAAGGTCCACCAGTCGAATCCCGCCGCCCGCGCCAGCTTGCCCAACCATTCGATGACCGGCACGTAAACTCCGTAGGGCGCGGAATCCCCGATGACCCAACAGACCTCGCAGGGGGAAGCGCAAACGCGGCGCAACGCCTGCCAGACCTGCGCCATGTCGAGGAAATAGCAGGCCACCATGTTGTTGTAGGTCTTCTTGCCGCCGCGTTCCAGCCGCACCTTGGACAGCGCGCGACAGACGGCGACGATCTCGTCACGGATGGGCGCAAGTTCCCGCGAAGCGAGCACCGCGTCGAGGTCCACCGCGCCCGGCGGAACGTGCTGCGAACAGGCGCGGACCAGGTGTTTTCTCACCGCCTCCTGAAGATCGCCCCAGCCGCGAATCTCGCCCAAGAAAGCCATTTCGAGGCGAGTGGCGTCGGCGTAATCGTAGTTGTTCGCGTAAGGCGGCGAAGTGATGACCAGGTTGGCCCAGGCTTCCGGCACAGTCACGCAACGACGGGCATCGTCCAAGCGCAGCCTGGCCAGCGGTTTGGCTCTCCGGACCATGAAGCGAATGTCCGCCGCGATCATTTGCACCGTCTTGTGCAGGGCCACCTCCGCTGCAGGTGGCGCAGTCTTGCGGCGGCCGGGCAGGACGTATTGCCAGGGCGCAGTGCCGGCTTCGGAGGCGATCCGCAACGAGGCGACCAATGCCATCCAAAGCAGTTCCGCCTCGGACGTGCCGTCCTGTTCGCGTTCCACCGCCTGCCGAAAACGGTCCAGGAAATCCAGCGTTTCAGGCCCGAAACACTTCCGGATGAGGTCGGGGTGACGATCGGTCGCCTGCGCCTGCCGGGCAAAGCGGAAGGCGTTCTCCGCCTTGCTCAAAAAACGGTTCGGATCGGCGCTGTAGCTGAGCTTGGCCTTGGCGACGCGGTAAACGAACGGGTGGGCCTCCAGGCCGTAAGATTCCACCGCCATTTCGTCGCAGGCCAGACAGGTCGTGCCCGAGCCGACAAACGGATCAAGGACGCGGCGTTCAACGCCCCTCCGTTCCGCCAACAGCCACTTCACCCACTCGGCCGAAAAACCCGCGCTGTAGCGAAACCAGCGGTGCACCGGCAGGCGCAGATTGTCGAGGAAGTTGGACGTATGGCCGACGATCTCCAACGCTGGACGGACCTCCCGGACTTCGGCATCAGCTTCAAACAGGTCGAGCACGGCCTGCTCGTAATCCTCACGCAAGCGGAGCAGGACTTCGTCGCTTTTCAACTCAGGATATTTTGTCGCCGAAGCCATGCGAGATGTCCTCGCAGAATTTCATCATCGGTCATTTTTGCCCGAGTCGGCACTACACGCGCATGTAAACTGGCCCCCGGCGAATCCGGGCTGCATCACCCGCGCTGGTCAATGGGCACGTACGGGCGCAGGGTGGGGCCCTGGTAAATCTGGCGCGGACGGTAGATGCGGCTCTTGGGGTCGTCGAGGATTTCCTTGAAATTGGCGATCCAGCCCGGCATCCGGCCGATGGCGAAGATGACGGTGAACATCTCCACCGGGATGTTCAGGGCGCGCATGATGATGCCGCTGTAGAAATCCACGTTGGGGTAGAGCTTGCGCGAGATGAAGTAGTCATCCCGCAGCGCGGCTTCCTCGAGTTTCTTGGCGATGTCCAGCAGCGGGTCGCTGATGTGCAGGGCGTTGAGGAGCCGGTCGCAGGCGGCTTTGATGATCTTGGCGCGGGGGTCGTAGTTCTTGTACACGCGGTGCCCGAAGCCCATGAGTTTCTGCCCGCTGTTTTTGTCCTTGGCGGCCGCGATGAAGCGCGAGCCGTCGTCGCCGGACTCGTAAATGTCCTCGAGCATTTCGATGACGGCCTGGTTGGCGCCGCCGTGCAAGGGCCCCCACAGGGCGCAAACGCCGGCAGCGGCGCAGGCAAAGAGGTTGGCCTGGCTGGAAGCGACCATGCGCACGGTGGCGGTGGAGCAATTTTGCTCGTGGTCGGCGTGGAGCAGGAAGATCAGGTCCAGGGCCTTGACCACCTCGGGCTTGAGCTCGTAGTCCTGATACGGCTCGGAGAACATCATGTGCAGGAAGTTGGCGGTGTATTTGTACACCGGCTTGGGGTAGATGATGGGCAGGCCGCGGGACTTGCGGTAGGAAAAGGCGGCAATGGTGCGGACCTGCGAGATCAGGCGGGCGGCGTGGACGTCGAACCGCTCCTTGTTGGCCCGGCCCATGAGCCCCGGGTAGAAGCAACTGCTGGCGTTGATCATGGCCGAAAGGATGGCCATGGGGTGCGCCGTGGCCGGGAACCCCTCGAAGTGGTGCTTCATGTCCTCGTGCAGGTTCTCGTTCTGGGTGAGCAGGTCGGAGAACCGGCGCAACTGGGCGTGCGTGGGCAGTTCGCCGTAGATCAGCAGGTAGGCGGTCTCGACGAACGTGGATTTTTCGGCCAGTTCCTCGATGGGGATGCCGCGGTAGCGCAGGATGCCCTTCTCCCCGTCAATGAAGGTGATCCGGCTCTGGCAGGAACCCGTGTTGGCGTAGCCGTCGTCCAGCGTGATGTAGCCGGTCTGGTCGCGCAGCGAACTGATCACGACGGCCTTTTCGTTCTCCGTGCCCGTCACGGTGGGCAGGGCGTAGCGCTTGCCTTCAAGTTCGAGAATGGCTTCGTTGCTCATGACCGGTGTTGTGGCGCGTTGATGCTTCGCAAAGCACGCAGTTTGGTCCGGCCGCAGGGCACTGGCAAGGGCAAGCCGGAGTCGGGCGCGGAAAAGGCCGGTGCAGCGGTCGGGCGCGCCGGCGGGGCGGTCGGTGCGCGCGGGCCTGGTCCGGGACCCGGCTTTCGGTGGCGGCCCGGCACAAGGCGGCCGGGAGCGCTTCCGCCGATGGCGGGCCGCGAAACCCCTGGCCCGGCGGCGGCGGGCACGGTAGGTTGCGCCCATGCTTCTCGCCCCCGAAATTCGGAACGGCGCCGCCGCGCTCGCCCTGCTGGGCAGCATCGCCGCCTGCCCGATGCCGCAACCGATCGCCGCCGAACCCCCCGCGGACCTGCCCCGTGCCTGCATTACCGGGGCCGAGCCCGGTTGGCGCCCGTTGCGCCTGGCCGACTTCGAGTACGTCAATGGCGCGCCGGACACCTGGTCCGAGGCGGACGGGGTCATCCGTTGCACCGGCCAGCCCATTGGCGTCACGCGCAGCCGGCAGGTCTTCACGAACTTTGAGCTGGTGGTGCAGTGGCGGCACCTGACCCCGGGCGGCAACTCGGGCGTGTTTTTGTGGGCCAGCCCGGAGGTGCTGACCGGACTCCGGCCCGGCCAGCTCCCGCCCGGGGGCATCGAGGTGCAGGTGCTCGACCACGGCTACGCCGAGCAGTACGAAAAACAGACCGGCAAGAAACCCGACTGGTTCACCACGCATGGCGACGTGTTTCCGGTGGGCAAATCGCGCATGACCCCCTTCCCGCCGGCGGCCCCGAATGGCCAACGCAGTTTCCCCCGCAAACACCTCAGCAAGGGGGTGGGCGAGTGGAATCATTACTACGTGCGCGCCATCAACGGCGAGGTCCGCCTCTGGGTCAACGGCGAGGAAGTCTCCGGCGGCACCGGCTGTGAGCCGCGCACCGGCCACCTGTGCCTCGAATCGGAGGGCGCCCCGGTCGAGTTCAAAAACCTGCGCATCCGCGAACTGCCATGAGCCGCGCGGTGGAGCCTGCCACCCCGTTTTGCCCATGCCCGTACAACGCTTCGGCAAGGTCATCGGCTTGCGGGCCGACATGGAGGAGGTCTGTCACCTGGACTGACCCCGCGCCGGTGGGGCGGTCGCGGAGGGCGCCGACCCGGCCGCGCCTCGCGCCCGGGCGGCCTCCTCCGCGGCGATGCGCCGGATGTACGCAGCAAACTCTTCGTCCTCGCCCTCGAGCAACTCGGGCAACACCGCTTGAAAATCCGGCCGCCGGCACCATTCCCGCATGTAGTCCTCCCATGACTGCCACATGCGCCGGGACTGCTGGTCCATGTCCTCCTCGTACACCAGCAGGTAGGCGCGCTCGAAGAGCGAGACCAGGACGCTGAAGAGGGCCAACTGGCGCTCCTGCTGCTCCTCGGTCAGGTCCATCTCGCGCCCCGGCGCGCGGAGCAGACGCAGGTCCGCGTTGTCGAGCACGAGCTTCTGGAAATTCACGTACTCGTCCGAGAGCCGTTGATAAATGGCCTCGGCTTCGCCGCGGCGCTCCTTGCGCTGCTCGTACAAGAACACCCAGATCGCCATCGGGAAACCGAAGATGGTGACCACGTAACTGAGGTACTCGGCCCATTCGAACCACGTCAGCGCCAGTCCCGGGGCGGCGTTCATGCCCCAAGGCTACCCGCCGGCCCGGAGCGAAGGCAACCGTCGCCCCAAGGCCCAACGCCGAAGGTTACCAAGCCCACCGCACGCTGGCGCGGGGCCGGGCAAAAACCGTTGCGGACGCGCCGGACCTGGCGCAAATTGCCCCGCCACGGCGGAGAGGTGGCAGAGTGGTTTAATGCGCACGCCTGGAGAGCGTGAGTGGGCTAATACCCCACCGGGAGTTCGAATCTCCCCCTCTCCGCCAGCTTGTCTTCGGCGCCCCCTTACCCATTCCCCGCCAGCGCCTCAACGGGGCGGACGCCGGAAGTCAAACGCCCGCCGAATCTCCCGGGCCATCCGTGCCCAAAGCGTGTGGCCCCTGCCCTGCGCCGCCGCTTCCTCGAGCCGCTGACAAGGGTGACTGCACGCCGGGCACATCAGCCGCACCGGCCCGCCCGCCACGCGCAGGGCGTGGACGCACTCGGAGCAAAACGTCCGCCCGCACCGAGTGCAGACGTGCGTGGCCGGGGTACCGCGATGGTGGACACAGGCGGGCGCCCCCTCCGGCGTGAAGGCCACCCGGTCGTCTTCTGGGGCGGACAATTGCGGAATAGCCACGCGCGGCGGCGGCACGCCCGCTCGCAGCCGCACTTCCCCCACGGTGAGCACCTGTCCGTCGCGCAGTTCGGCCTCGGGTGCCACCAGCACGCCATCCACGAAGGTGCCGTTGCTCGAGCCCAGGTCGCGCACGCGCACGCCGAAATCGCTGACGAAAATCTCGCAGTGGCGGCCCGACACGGTGGGGTGATCCACCACCACGGTGCAATCCGCCGCGCGGCCCAGCAGATTGGGGCCGTGCGCCAGCGCGAGGGTCTGCCCCGGGGCGGGTCCGTGTTCGATGACCAGCGTCACCATAGCCGGCGGTCTTGCCGTTAACTTAGGCAAATTAAGCGGATTGGCCCCAGGCGGCGACTCGAAAAAAAACACGCGCCGCTCACCCACTTTCGCCGGGACAGCAGGTGCGCCGGAGATGGTGAAGCGGCGGTCCGAACCTTTTCATCCTCCGGGTCGAAGCTGCGTCCAACGCGAACGCCGGCGGATAACCGGTTCGGCGCCTGCCATGCCAGCGAGCCGGCCGGGCATGGGGGCTCCGCGGCCGCGGTGTGCAAGCTCCGGGTTAGAACCGGTACCGCAGGGTGGAATAAACCAGGTGGGCGTCGTAATCCCGCTGCCCGCCGGCGAGGGCGTCGCGGCTGGTGAAGAACCCGTACTTCAGGGCGAGCTGGACGCGCGCCGAAAGCCGCCGCACCAACCCGGCCGTGACGCCGTGTTCTTCGGCGCCCGCGCCGTAGGGCTGGCCGAACTCGGAGTTGTCGGCGTAGTTGTCCGCCCGGTAGTAAAAGTACTGGAGCTCGAGGTCGGTGCGGTCGTCGCACGCCAGGCCGGCGGTGACGTTGGCGGTCCAGTAATCGTTCTCGGCGTTCTGCACCGCGGGGAGGAACGCGGCGGCGGGCGTCTCGGTGCGGTCGTACACGTAGCTGAGCGTGCCCTGGAGGTAGAGCCGCGCCCAGGGCACCCAGCTCACGCTGCCGCTACCGATGTGGCTGGTGAGGTCCGCGGACTCGACCGCGGGCCGGCCGTCGGCGCGGGTTTCGATTTGGGAAAGCTGCAGGTCGTAGCGGCCCACGAGAGTGAGGTTCGCCCGCGGCCGCCAGGTGACGCGGAAGTTGACGTCGTCCGTGGTGAAATCCTGGGCGCGCAGGTAGGCGGGCAGACGGTTGATTGAGTCCGGCCCGTTGGGGGTCGAGTCCCGGAGGTGGTCGTAGTCGTTCTCGCGGATTTTGTGGTAGTACTCGGCGCCGAGGCTCAGGCGGCGCAGCGGGTACCAGTTGGCGCCGGCGGTGTATTTCTGGGCGAACCGGTTGTCGTCGGTGGACCGGAACAGGACCTCGGTGGCGGTGGTGCGGTTGGCGAGGCGTTCGTCGAGGTCACCGCTGCCCTGGAGCCACCAGCCACGCGCGTAAAAGACCCAGTTGGTGAGGCCGGTGTAGCGGGCCTCGAGGGCTTCGGAGACGTCCAGCAGGCTGCGTTCGCTCGTGGCGGCGTAGGTCGAGGGGCTGAACGGCGCGGCCGGGGCGTCGTAAGAGGATTCGCTTTCCGTGCTGCGGTTCTCGACCCGCACCGAGGGCACCAGCACCAACTTGTCCGTGAGCCGCGCCATCAGGTTCAGGTTGCCCACGTGCTGGCGCAGGAACGAGCCGCCGAGCAGGTTTTGGTACGTGCCGGCCGCGGGCAGCCGTTGCGCCAGGTCGGGGTCGAAGACCGCCCCGTACACGCGGTAACCGTCCAGGTCCGAGTTCAGGTCGGTGTACCCGTAGGCCGCGGTGAACTTGACCTTGTCGCTGAGCCGCGTCTCGGTGGTGGCGTGGGCGCCGAAGAGGTCGGCCGTGGTGCGGTCGCGCTGGGTCACGTGGCGGTCCGTCCCCGCGCCCGCGCCGGGGTAACGGCGCAGCCAGCGGGCGTCGTCGTTGTCCTGGCGCTCGTAGCGGAAACCCACGCCCAAGCGGGTGGCGCCCAGGGTGTGGACCACGTCGGCCAGGACCAGGTCGCGCACCCGGTTCAGGTCCAGCACACCGGGCACGATGCTGCGCGGGCCGCGTCCGCCGGTCTGGTCGGTTTCGCCCCAGTGGGTCGAGTCCTTTTGCCCGTCCCGCTCGGCATGGGAGTAGCGCAAGGTGAACTGCGGCACCTTGGGCAGCCGCAGCCCGGCCTCCACGAAGACCTCCCGGTCATCGTAGGCGAGCGCGCCCGAGTACAGGTCGTACCAGCCCTGCGTGGGCGGGAACCAGCCACCGGCCGGGTCGGACCAGTGGCGGTACTCGCGGTACCCGGCGCGGAAAAACCCCTTCTCGGGCAGGGTCAGGTCGAACCGCAGCGCGTAATCGTGGTTGTCAAAGATGCCGCGGCCGTCCACTTGGAAACGCCCCTCGGCGCCCACCGCCTGCTCGAAGTGGAAGCTCTCGATCCCGCCAAACGCGCCGTCCGGCAGGTCGGTCCGTTGCTGGTAGGCCGCGCGCCGGCCGTTGAAGAACGTGCCGCCCACGCCGAACTCGACCCAGTTTTTCAACGCGCCGGGGGCTTGGGCGGTGTCCTGGCCGGATGCGGTTTTCTCCGCGGCCCCGGCCTCGGCGGGCTGAGCCTCGGTTTCGGCTTTTTCCCCGGCGGGCGCGGGCGAAGACTCCGCGGCGGCGGGCGTGGTCTCGGTGCCGAAAGCGCCGGCCGCCAGCGGCAGGGTGAGGCAGGCGCGGGCCATTTGGCGGGCCAGCGGGTTGGGCGAGGCGGGACGTTTCATGGCAGCCTCCGAAGGTGGGGTCTAGTAGCGCAACGAGGAATTGACCTGGGAGCCGTGCACCGCTTCGTGGCACCCGGCACTCCAACACGTGCCCTGGGACAGCAGCGCACTGTGGTCGAAGCCGCCGATCAGCACGCGGCCGCCGGTCTGGCGCTCGGCGATGTGGCACTTGAGGCAGAGCGAGGCGTTGCGTTGGGTGAGCAGCTTCGCGTTCACCGCGCCGTGGGGCTGGTGGCAGGTCGTGCAGCCCTCGCGCAGGGCCTCGTGCTCGAAGACGTGTGGCCCGCGTTGCGCGTTGTGGCACTCGAAACACGCCTCGTCGCCCGACACCATCGAGGTGCCCGCGCCCTTGACCGCCGGGCCCTGGTGCGGGTCGTGGCAATCCTGGCAATTAAGGCGCCCCTCCGGCACCGGGTGACGGTAGGGCAATTGAAACGCGGCGCGCGTGGCCAGGTGGCATTGGTAACAGGTCAGCGGGTCCTGCTTCGGGTTGAGAATCGTGCCCGGCTCCCCGCCGGACTCGCTGTGCAGGCTGCCCGGGCCGTGGCAGGACTCGCAACCCACCTCGAGCGCGTTCGCGCCGCGGGCCTGGAGATTGGCGTGGGTCGCCGTGCGGAAGCCCAGCACGATCTCCTCGTGGCAATCCGCGCACCCGGCCGAGCCGACGAACGTGGCGCCGGGAACCGTGGGCGGCGCAACCACCGTGCGGCTGAGGGTGCCGCAAGAAACCAGCCCCACAGCCAGGGTCGTGAGCAGTCCCGCAACGGCGCCGCCTACCCACCGTCTGCGGGCCGGGCTGGACCGCCTCCCGCCCCGGTCCCGTTCGTCGCGTTCAGTCATAAGAAACGCTGGTGTTCGGCCCCCAAAGACCACGCCCCGGGTCGGGACTCAAGCGAAAAAAAGCCGGATCGCTCGGGCTAAGGCGCATTTCGGTTTATTGCAGGCGGGCATTCCCGGCGTTGCGCAAGTTTCCAACGTGCCGTCTCGCCGACTGCCAGTCGGCCCCGGCCGACGGTACGCCGCACTCCGGCGGGTTGGAAACCCGCGGTACAGCAGACCAGAGGTCTGCGCTACCCCGCCTCGGGCAAGCGCGCCTGACTCCACCGCCAGTCGGCTCCAGCCTCCGGTATCTGGCATCAGGCCATCAGGCATCAGCCACCGGTATCCGGCATCCCGGTATCCGGCATCCCGGTATCCGGCATCCGAGCCCACTCCACAGCGCCGGCCAGCCGGCGCACTCCAGACGCTTCGCGACAAATCTGGCGCACGCCCCACGCGCCAGCTCTGAGCCCGCTTCACCCGACAGCATCCGGCATCCGGTATCGGGCATCAGGCATCAGCCATCAGGCATCCGGTGTCCGGCATCCGGCGTCCGCCTCCTCTCTCCTCACTCCTCACTTCTGACTTCTAATTCGGTAGGGCGCCGCGGCGCCGGCGCCGCCCACCCGGCCGCGGACCGCGAAGGTGCTGGGCTCGACGGAGTCTCGCCCCACCGGAGGGTGCTCCGGCCGGGACGCAGCCCGGCCCTACCGGACTGTGCCGCGACACAGCGCGGCTCTACCGCGCGCCAGCGTTTGGAGTGCGGCCGCTTGCTGCCGCTTTCTGTTTTGGGTGGAATGGCTTGCCAAGCCGTTGGCGGCGGCGACCTGCCGCCGACAGGGTCGGGGAGCGACCGCGCCCCCGCGTGCCGCCGACGGCGCCCCCGCCGTCAGCCTTGCCTCGTAGCGCAGGTTTCCAACCTGCCGTATCACCGACTTCCAGTCGGCCCCGGCGAGCGATTCGCCCGGCCCCGGCGGGTTGGAAACCCGCGAGACAGCAGACCGGAGGTCTGCGCTACATCCGTCCCCTCGGCCGGGACGCAGCCCGGCCCTACCGGATTGTGCCGCGCCGCAGCGCGGCCC
>CAYXPA010000134.1:0-9873 GCA_964466945.1 uncultured Verrucomicrobiota bacterium
CCGGAAATCCAACCTCACCGAAGCCTTGAGGCTAAGTCCGACAGACTCCTAGCGCGCTCGCCGCGAAGATTACCGGGTAGAGCCGCTCGAAGTACCAAAGCCGGGCAAAGTACAGCCCGATCGGCGTCGCTTCGCGCCAGGCCCCCGCCTCGACCATCTCGACCAGGCGCCGCCGACCCTCCGCCAGCGCCGCGGCCTGCCCGGGACAATCGCACAACGCCTCCACCGCCAGCGCCGTTTCCTCGAGTGAAACCGGGCCCCCGCGCTCCCCGCCCCACCCGCCGCCCGCGTCCCGGGACTTCGCCAAATAATCCGCCGCCCGACCGCGCAGCGAGTCGAGCCCGCTCACGCCGGCCCGGGCCAGCGCGTTCAGGGCGATCAGCACCTGCGCCGTGCCGTACACCGGATTGGCCTGCTCCGCGGCGTGTTCGTTGCCAAACCACAGCGGCACCCACGCCCCGTCCGCTCGCTGACTGCGCGCCAGAAACCGCAGCGCCCGCGGCAGGGCCCGCGCCACGCGCCGGGTCAGGTGGTCCGGCAAATCCGCCCGCCAGGCCACCCAGGCGCGCGCCGCGTGGGCGGTGATTTCCGGCGTGCTCCGGTCAAAGGGCAACGTGCCCCAGCCCCGGCAAAACGTGGGCACGCCGCCGTCGCGGTTTTGCAAATCCAACAACCAGCGCACGCCCGCGGCCGCGGCGCGGCGCGCCTCGGCGTCCGGCTCGCCCAGCGCCCGCAGGGCCAGCAGCGCGCCGGCGGTGTCGTCCGCGTCCGGCACGCCGCCCGACAGATCGGTCCAGGCCCAACCCCCGGGCGCGGCGCCGGTGTACGGGTGGACGCCCTGAAACTGCTGGCCCAGCAGCCAGGCGCGCAGGCGCTGCCGGTCCTCCGGGGCTAGCCGGTGCGGCTGCGCCGCCAGCGCCTTGATCGCCAGCGTGCTCACCCACGTGGCCAGGTTGGTGTCAATGGGCCAACTCCCGTCGGCCCGCGCCGCCGCGCGCAGAAAGTCCGCCCCGCGCCGCGCCACTTCATGCTCGCCCAGGCCCAGGGCGGCCAGGCTCATGGTGACAAAGGCCGTGAGCGGCGTCGCCTCGAGGAAGCCGCCATTGACCGGTTGCAGCCCGGCCAACGCGCGCAGCGTCCGCTCCCGCGCCGCTTGCCGCAGCCAGCGCGTCCACGGCCACGGCGAGGGCGCGTGGTGGTGCACCACCTGTCCGATGGCGATCAACGCGGGCAGGGCATAACTGACCACCGGCAGGCGCAGCGCGCCGTACCACGCGCGCGGCAGCAGCGCCAACTCGAAGGGCAACGGCCGCACCCGCCGCCAGCCCGCCGGCCCGAGCCGACCGCTCAGCGCCAGCGTCATCACGATGGGCACCGAGAAAGTCCGGTCCCGGCCGTAGGCCGCTTCGATGGCCGGCACCAACCGTTTCTCCGAACCCGCCGCGCGGTCCAGCCATGCGCGGGCGCGTTGCACCGGCGCGGCAAACTGCGCGTCGGCCCGGGCCGCGCCAAACGCCGCCCAGACCAGGGCGGTGGTGGACAGGTTGCTGGCGCTGCGCACCGTGTCGCCCCAGCCGCCGTCCGGGTTGGCGTGGTCGGCCAGCCAGCGCAGACCGGCTTCGACCTGGGTGGCGTGACGCGCGCCGGCGCTGCGCCGGTCCAGCTCGCCCAGAGCGATGGTGGCCACGGCCGTGGCCAGCGCGCTGCTGCTCAACTCGCCGGTCCAGTGACCCGCGGCAGTTCGCTCCGCCAACAGCTCGCCGGTGAGCGATTCGAGCGCGGCGCGTTCGCGCGCGCGGTCGGGCGGCGGCGCTTGCGGTCCGTTCATACGCTCAGATGCCCCAACGCCAGCAGGCCGTAGAAGGTGTACTCGACGTCGAGATGATCGTCGGCCCAGTGCCCGTGAAACCCGCCCGCGGCGCTCCAGAGCGTGTCGAGGAAATCCAGGCAGCGCTCGTGCAGCGCGGCGGGCAGGCGCCGGTCCAGACACGCCAGCGCGTGCAGGGCGGTGGCGGTCGAGAGCAGATCGGGCCAGGGCGTGCCCGGCGCGGCGCAAAAACCTCCGGCCGGATGGGCGCGGGCGAGCAACCAGTCGCCCA
The DNA here is from genome assembly GCA_964466945.1 of uncultured Verrucomicrobiota bacterium. Taxonomy (GTDB): domain Bacteria; phylum Verrucomicrobiota; class Verrucomicrobiia; order Limisphaerales; family J093; genus DSVZ01. Next base: position 2,100 of record CAYXPA010000134.1, read on the forward strand.
CGACCGGATTGACGGGGACGCCCAGATGCGTGAGGAGCGTCACCGCGCCGGCCGTGGCGTTGAGCGCGCCCTGCGGCCGGCCGGGGGCGTTGCTCCAAGCGTGGTCGGGGGTTTGCAGTCGCCGGAGGCTGCGCGCCAGGTCCAGCACCCGCGGCGGCGTCGCGCCCAGGTCCTCGTAAGCGCCCAGGGCGACGAAGGCGTCGTACGCGGTGCCGTGACCGGCGGCGGGTTGGGCGTGGTAACCGCCGTCGGGCTGGCGGAATTGTTCGAGGCGCGCGAGCAGGGCGGCGCGGGTGGGCGGCGGGAGGCCGCCCACGACGGCCCAGCACCGGGCCAGCGCGCCCAGGTGCACCAGGTCCAATCCGGCGCCGTTGCCGAAACTTTCCAGCCAGGCGCGCGTGCGCGCCGCCGGCACGGGCACGTCCAGGGCCTGGGCGCAGGCGAGGGCGAAGAGGGTGTAGTAGAGGTCCGGACGGCCCGCACGGTCGCCGGCCGCGCCGGCGGCGTCGAACTGGCGCGCGCAGAACGCGCGCACCAGATCGGTCGAGTCCCCGAGCAGGCGGGGCGCGAGGCGGGCGACCTGGAGCAGTTGGAGGCGCAGGCTCAAGCGGCCGGGGCGGGCGCGGCTTGGGCCGCCGCGCGGGCGGCGGCGTTTTTCTGCTCCTGCTCCTTGCACCAACCCTGGATTTGCACGTCGTTGAAAATCTTGCCGACCACCCGCCGGAGCAGGCCCTTGAGGCCGGGGTGTTCGAGGTCGGCCAGGGCGCGGATGGCCTCTTCCTTGAAACTTTCGAGCAGGTGCCGGCAGCGGGCCTCGGCGCCGAGTTCGCGGCAAAGGTCCGCCACGCCGGACGGGTCGGCCGCCGGTTCGCGCCGCCAGAGGCGGTCGAGCCGGTCGCGTTTTTCGCCGTGAGCGCGCTCGCGAGCCACGGCCAGGACCAGGCTGGGCCGCTGGCCGGCCAGGTCGTTGCGGGCGGGGCCGCCCTCGAGGTCCTCGAGGTCGTCGCGGATTTGGTAGGCGATGCCCAGGGCGCGGCTGTAAGCGCCCAGGGCCGCGGCGCATTCCTCGTGCCGACCGGCGAACAGGGCGCCCAGGCGCAGGGCGACCTCGAAGGCGGGAGCGGTTTTCTGGCGGAAGATGTTCACGACCTGCAGCGGGGTCAGTGGACCGGGCCGGCGGGTCCAGAGCAATTCGGCGCCCTGGCCGCGGCACAGCTCGCGCTGGCCCTCGGCGGCCACGCGCAGCATCTGAGCTCGGACCTCGGGCGCGACGCGGCAGGAGGCCAGCAGCCGGTAGCCCTCGCCGATGAGCAGGTCGCCCGCGTTCAGGGCCACCGGCACGCCGTGCTCGGCGTGGAGGGTCTTTTCGCCGTAGCGCTCGGGGTCGTCGTCCTCGATGTCGTCGTGAATGAGCGACGCCTTGTGGAAGCACTCGACGGCCACGGCCACCTTGCGCAAATCCTCGGGGAACTCGGCGTCGGTCCGGCCGCTCAGGGCCTGGTAGGCGGCGACGGTGAGGAACGGCCGCCAGCGTTTGCCGGCGCGCATGAGCCAGGCGCGGGCCAGGCGCTCGGTTTCATCGGCCGCGGGACCGAGGATCAGGTCCAGCGAGGCCGGGGTGAACCAGAAGTCCACCTCGTCGCGCAGCCGGCTCAGGTCCAGTCGCCGGGTGTGATCGGCGGCGGTCAGGTGGAGGTACTCCCAAACCCAGTCCAGGTCCACGTTGGTGTCGGCGCAATCGTCCTGGAGCAGGGGGATGGCGACGCCGGGGATGGCGGCCGCTTCCATGTACGGGAAGGCGCGTTCGAGCACGCTCAGGCAACTGACGCCGAGGATGGCCTCGATCTGGCCGGTCTGAATGAGGCTCATGACGATGGCCGAGCCCTCGGCGACGAGCACGGCGTAGCCAAGTTTCTCGGCCTCGGCGGTCAGGTCCTGGATCGAGCACAGGCCGCATTGTTTGCAGAGCAGGCCGAATTCATCGAAGGGCGCGGGGCACTTGCTTTCCACGCGCAGGCACTTGGGCAGGAGCAAGAGGCGGCGCTCGAAGGGCACGGCGGCCAGTTGCTCGCGCCACATTTCGTTGTTCAGCAGCACGCCCAGGTAGTCGCGGTAGGCGGGGTCGCAGCCGAGCTGGCCCACCAGACGGTCGGCGTGGACCTTGAGCTGGTCCAGCGGCAGCGGCGGCACGGGATTGAACTCGGCCACGTAATGCCGCGCCGCGCGCAAGCACCGCTGACGCTCGGCCGGCGTCTGGGGAATGTTGCGCTGGGGCGGCCGCCATTTCTGCAGCGGCACCAGCTTGGGCAGGGCGGCGGGCGTGCCGGAAATCAGGCCGGAAGGGTTCGGAGTCATGGGCAGCTCACAGGGGAGGCGGGGGTTGAGGTGGTTTGGCGAAGCCGGCGGATGCGCGGCTCGGCCTCGGGCGCCAGGTCGCGGTAGGCGCCGAAATCGGCATAGGCAAACCGCTTGGCCCAGCGGTAGAGCCAGTGCCGCTCCGGGACTTCCTCGCCGGGCAGCCACTGGCTGCAGCGCGGTTGCATGGCCTCGAGCTCCGCCAGCGCGGTGCCGCGCAGGGTGGTGTCCCGCGCGCCGTGCTCGCGTACCAGCGCCCGCACCAGGTCGGGGCGCTCGAGCACCACGCAGCCGCGGGTGTGCCGGGCGGCGAGGCGGCGGAAGTCGCGCAGAAAGGCCGAGTCGCGCACGGTGGCATAGACGCCGCGCGGGTCGCGGATGGTTTCCACGGCGAACTGGAGGATCGGACACGGCTCGAGGTCGCCCGCCGGGCCGACGTGATGCGAAATGCCGGTGGCCATGGGACACAGGGCGCGACCGTCGGCGTCGTAGTAGGCATCCACCAGCAGGATCGGCAGCCGGGAGCGCATTTCGACGATGAAGCGCCGCACGCGCGCGAGCTGGTCCGGCCGCAGGGCCAGTTCCGGCGCCATGCGGGGGCCGACCGGCCGGTAGGTGTGGTACCAGACGTAGTGCACGCCGCGGCGGATCAGTTCGCGCAGCCAGGCCTCGGTGAGCAGTTCGTCCAGGTTGGACTGGCAGAGGCTGGTGGCCACGCCGGTGAGCAGGCCCGCACGGAGGCACGCCTCCAGGCCGGCCAGCGAGCGGCTGAAGACCTCGCGATGGCCGCGGCGCACGTCGCTGGTCAGCTCGCGGCCCTCGATCGAGACCAGCGGCGTCGCGTTGCCCAGGCGGCGAAGCCGCTCGGCCACGGCGTCGGTGATGAAGTGCCCGTTGGTGAACAGTTGGAAGTAGCAGTCCGGGTGCGCCGCCAACAGGTCCAGCAGGCCGGGATGCAAAAACGGCTCGCCGCCGAGGATGCCGAAGAACGTGTTGCCGTGCGCCCGGGCCTCGCGGATGGTGCGGTGGAGGGTGGGCAGATCAATGAGCGTGCGCGGGCCGGCCACGTCCACCCAGCAGCCCTGGCAGCGCAGGTTGCAGGAGTTGATGATCGAGAGGTAGAGGAACGGCGGAAAGTATTCGCCGCGGCGCACACGACGCCGGAACCGCAGGACCGCGAGCGCCCCGAGCACGCCGAAGTTCCAGACAAACTTGCGCACGCACCGGGCATCGGCGCGGCGCAGGGTGCGATAGATCAGGGCGGGGAGCATGGCGGGTGGTGGCCGTTACCCCTGCCGGACCGCCCGCGCGCGGGCCGCCGCTTCCTCGGCCCGACGGGCGATCTCTTCCGGCGAGGGCAGGCTCATGAGCACCTCGGGCGGCACGTCGGCCGCGAGTTGCGCCAGACACTTCTGGCGCTCGGCCAGCGCCTTGTCCGCGTCGCGCTCCTTCGAGAAGCGCGACCGGGCCCGCTCGCTGCGGGCGCGCAAAAGCGCGTACACGTCGCCGCCCAGCAGGGCGGAGATGTCAATCTTCATCTTCTCGCGCTGGAGGTCGGCGTCCTGGACCGCGTCGCCGTTGATCGGGCCGGCCTTGTACTTGGGAAACATGATGGCCGCCTCCGGGCAGACGCGCGAGCAGGCGGGGCAGTTGGTTTTGCACTGGTCGGGGTGCTCGACGCGCAGGTGCTTGTCCGCGTCCGCGCCGTACACGCCAAACAGGCAAAAGCTCAGGCACTGCATGCAGTGCGTGCAGCGGTCGTAGTCAATGACCGGGAACCACGGCAACCACGGCCGTGCCTCCGCCGCCGCGCGCGCGCGGGCCGCTGCCGCCAGTTCGGCCGCCCGGGCGACGGGGTCCGCGCCGCGGAGCGCCGGCCAGTCCAGGAGCATCGCGTCCGGCGCTTCGGCCGGCGGCGCGGGCGCGGGCTCCGGCCCGGCGCAGGTCAACGTGAAACCTTGTTCCAACAGGGCGAGGACCGCGGCGAAACGTTCTCCGGCGGCGGATGCCGGAGCGCCGTTGCCATCGCGCAGGACCAGGTGGGGCAGGGGCGGGTTCACGGGGGCGTTCAGGGTTCAGGGCGTCAGCGCGGAAGCCGACGTGGCCGCCGCCGCGGCGGCGGGCGCTTCCTTGTCGGGCGGCAGGTTCGGGGAAAGCTCCGCGGCCAGCAGCGCGGCGTTGGCGGCCTCGGCGTCCAGCACCCGCAGGTTGACCACCTCGGTGCGATCCGCCGCCAGCGGGGCGCCGGCGGCGGCGAAGAGGCCCTTCACGGCGCGCGGGAAACAGGCGGCGATTTTCAGCGCGCCGGCCGCGGCCAGCCGGGCCAGGCGGGGGTCGCGACGGGCGGCCAGTTCGCACAGGTCCGGCACCGCCTCGAAGGGCTGCCCGGAGGCGCAAAGCCGCTCGAGGACGGCGCGTTTGCCCGCGTCGGGCAGGACCTGCGCGTAGCGGCAGTGGCAGTAAAGAATCACGGGCGCTTTCACGGAACGGTCAGCGGGGTTTCCGCCGCGGACAGGCGGTGCGTGGGTTGAGGGCGGCCGGGGCGGAATTGCTCGGCGTGGACCAGGCGGACGGTCAGCCCGGGGAACACGGCGGGCAACGCAGCCAGCGCCGCCTCGAGGGCCTGGCGCAGCGCGCGCGGGTCGGCCTCGGCGCGGGCGTTAAGGATGAGCTCGCCACCGCGGACCGGGGCGTCCAGCCGCTGGGTCAACTCGGGCACAAAATCGCTCCGCACCAGGCTGAGCGCGGCGATTTCGCCGTGGAGGCTTTCGTCCGGGCTGAGCGTCATTTTGAGGTGGGCGATTTCCGCCCCGGCCAGCTCTCGTTGCATGTGGCGCGCGAGCGTCTCGAGCACGGGCTCCGCCGCCACGGGTTGCGCGGCCTCCAGGCGGACCGTGGCATTGAGCCAGCCCAAACGGGCCTCGCCCTCGGCGTAGGTGTCATAGTCCACCTCCGGCGGCGCTTCCGTGCACGGGGCCTCCTGCTCGAGCCGCTCGAACCACTCGGCCAGGCCGGTGCCCTCGCGCACGGACACGGCCAGCCGCGGCTTGCCGGGGAAAGCTGCAGCGAGCCGGGCGAGCAAGCGCTCCCGCCGCGGCGGGTCCAGCACATCGCTTTTGGCGAGCACCACCAGGTCGGCCTCCTCGAGCTGCTTGTGCCAGATGTAGCGCACCTTGTCGGAAAACGAGCGCCCGGGGCGCAAGCCCAGCATCTGCTCGGCCCGCACCGGGTCCACCAACACGCTCAAGGGCGCCAGGCGGAACTGTCCGCCGTAAAGGCGGCGCAGCGGGTAGGTGACCGTGGCCCGCAGGTCGGTGCAACTGCCCACCGGCTCGGCCACGAAAGCCTCCGGGCGGGCGGCGGCGGTGAGTTGGCGCGCGGCCTCGAGCAGCGAGTTGAACCGGCAACAGAAACAGCCGCCGGCGATTTCCTCGGTGGGGAACCCGCGGGCGCGCAACCACGCGGTGTCCACCAGCCCGCTGCCCTGGTCGTTGGTGATCAGGCCCACGCGCTGCCCGCGTCCGGTCAAATGCCGGGCCAGGGCCGCGACGGCGGTGGTTTTACCCGCGCCGAGGAAGCCGCCGATCATGTAGTACCGGGCCGGAGCGTTCATTGAGGGGACTCCGCGGACTGTTGCCGCGCCAAGATGTGGTCAATCGTGGTGTCCAGCAAGTCGCGGTAACCCTGCACGTCCAGCGCCCCGGCCGGCGGCTCGCCGGTGAACTCGTACAACCAGCCGGCGTCGTAGGGCTGCTCGTTCACCGGGGCGAGCGATTCGGCCAGGGCGGGATTGCCGCCGGCGAAGTGCCCGCGGCCGGCGCAGTAAATGTCGCTCAGCGCCTTGAACCCCTCGATGGTGCCGAGGAGGTCGCCGGGCTGCACCGCCTGGCCGGGCGCGCAATCCCACTGCACGTCCACCACCTCGCCCAGCATCCGCAGGGCGAACTTGGTGTAGCCCACCCGCCAACGCCCGGCCGCCGCCGGCTCCGCCCGGGCCAGCCAGCAATGCGCCGGGGTGTAGAGGTAATCCACGGGCAGATGCGTCACAAACGTCGCGCGCCGGTAAAGGACCGTCGGGGTCGCCATGCCGCGCCAGTATCGGGCAACCGCGCGTCCGGGCAAGCCGGGGCGGCGTCCCGGGGCGCGAGCAACCTGCCCCGAGCCCAGCGCAGGCGGCCGGCCTGGCATAACGCCGACTGCCGGTCCGCCTCGGCGCGCGGCTCGCCCAGCCCCGGCGGGTTGGAAACCCGCGATACAGCAGACAGGTGGTCTGCGCTACGCTGCCTCGGGCAAGCGCGCCTGACTCCACCGACAGTCGGCTCCGGCATCCGGTATCTGGCATCAGGCATCAGCCATCAGGCATCTGGCATCCGGTATCCGCCCCCGCCCCACGGCGCCGGCAAGCCGGCGCACTCCATACGCTCCGCGCGGTAGGGCGCTGCTGCGCCGGCGCCGCCCATCCGGCCGCACCGCCGCGCGGCCCTACTGCGCGCTCGCGTTTGGAGCACGACTTTGGGCGGGCAGTGTGCCGGATGCTCGGCCCCGCGTGTTCGGTCTGTCGCCCCGGCCCGGCGCAGCGTCGGGTAGCGCGGCATTGACGCCGCGCCGGTTTGCGGCAGCTTCCCTGCCATGCGCTGGCAACACTTCTTCCGGACGGGTCGGGCCGTGGCGCTGGGACTGGCGGCCCTGGGCGCCTTGGCCCAGCAGGTGCCGGTCCTGGAGCACACCCTGTCCAACGGCATGAAGCTGCTGCTGGTCGAGCGGCACGACGAGCCGACCATCGCCGGGGCCTTCGTGGTGCACGTGGGCAGCGCGCACGAGCGCCCGGGCATTACCGGCATTGCCCACCTCTTCGAGCACATGATGTTCAAGGGCACGCCCACCATCGGCACGCGCGACGCCCGGCGCGACCTCGAGATCATCGCCGAGCAGGAGCGGGTGCGCGAACTGATCCGCGCGGAGGAGCGCAAATTGCGGGCGGCCTGGCGACGGGGCGAGATTGACGATCCACACAAACCCGAGAACAAGCCCGAGCCCTTGCGGGCGCTGGAGGCGCAGTTCCAGCAGCTCGTCGAGGCCCAGCGGGCGATCCTGGTGAAGAACGAGTTTGACCGCATCTACACCAGCCAGGGCGCCTCGGGCATGAACGCCTTCACCCATTACGACCTGACGGCGTACTTCATCACCGTGCCGGCGAACAAGCTCGAGTTGTGGCTGTGGATGGAGAGCGAGCGCCTGCTCCGCCCGGTCTTCCGCGAGTTCTACGCCGAGCGCGATGTGGTCTTCGAGGAACGCCGGATGCGCATTGAGTCCACGCCCCTGGGCAAGTTCGAGGAGTCCTTTAACAGCGTGTTCTGGGACGCCCACCCGTACCACTGGCCGGTCATCGGCTGGCCCAGCGACATCCCGGCCATCAGCA
>CAYXPA010000135.1:0-9751 GCA_964466945.1 uncultured Verrucomicrobiota bacterium
GCGTCCGCGGCGCGCGGCACGCTCGAGCCGGGTCGCCTCCGGCGGCACGTTGAACTGGATCGCCTGCGCGTCCGCCACGGTGAAGAAGGCCAGGCCGTCGCCGCCCGAGCCCACCAGGCCCGCGGTGAGCCCCACCACGGTATAAGTGTCCCGGCCCAGCCGCACGCGCTCGCCCAGGGCCAGCCCGAGCGAGCGGTCGGCGATCATTTCGTAGTGCGCCCGGCGCAGCGCTCGGCCGGCCACCAGCGGAATCCAGTCGCCGCGGTCCGTCGGCCAGGACAACCCCTGCACGACCAACCGCAACGGCCGGCCGTGGTGTTCGCGCTGGACGGTGTGCGCAACGAAGCGACGCGCGACGGCCACCCCCGGCACGGCGCGGGCGCGCTCCTCGAGGTTGGCGGGCACGCGCGACAGTTCCGCGAACGGCCCGCGGGTGCCGCCCTGGACAAGCCACAGGTCGGCGCCGATGCGGTCCACCAAGAGGGTGGCTTCCACGATCAGCCCCCGGTAGATGCCGCCCATGCCCATGACGATGAGGAGCAAGAGGCCGATGCCCAGCGTGGTGAGCACGAACCGGGGGAGATTGTGGCGGATGTCGCGCGTGGCGAGGTTCACGGGGAAAAGCGGGGTTTCAGGCCGCGGGAGCAGACTTTTGCGGAAGGGTCGGGTCTGCCGGACCGGGCGGACCGGCGGGGGCTTGCACGATGACACGTTGGCCGTCGCGGAGCGGCCGCGCCGGCTGGCCGAGCGGGGTAACGACCCGTTCGCCGGGTTGCAGGCCGGCGGCGATTTCCATCCGGGACTCACCCTGCACTCCCGGTTGGATGGCCCGCCAGCGCGCGCGGCCGCCGGATTCGACAAAGACGCCCGCCCGGCCCTCGCGCCAGACCAGCATCCGCGCCGGAATGACCGTGGCCTGCGCGCGGCACCCGGTTTGGATGAAGACCTCGGCCCGCTGGCCCACCGCCCAGTGAGAGGGGAGTGAGCGCACGCGCACGTCCACCACAAACTCGCGCGTCTCGCGGTCGGCCTCGCGGCCCAACCGCGCGACCTCCCCGGGGTAACTCCGCTCCGGTTCGCTGCGGAAGACCACGCGGGCCGGCTGGCCGGGGGCGAGGGCGGCCATGGCGGTTTCGTCCACCCAGGCGGAGACCCAGAGTTCGTTGGTGGCGATCAGTTGCAGGATCGAAGCGCCCGGCACCACCACGCCGCCGGGGTCACGGTCGCGGCGCACCACCAAGCCGTCATACGGGCTGGTCAAGAGGGTGAACCCCAGCCGCTCGCGTTGCCAGGCCAGGTGGCGTTCGGCGGTGATCACCTGCTTCTCCGCCTCGGTAATCGCGGCGCGGGCGCGTCGGAGGTCCGCTTCGGCGACGTGCAGCGCCTCGACGGCCTTGTCCACGTCTGCTTGGGCGGCCACGCGCGTGGCGAGCAGGGCCAGGCCGCGCTCGTGGGTCAGGCGCGCCTGTTCGAGCACGGCCAGGGCCCGCGCCTCGTCGGTGCGGGTGCGGTCCAGGGCGGCCCGGGCGGCGGCCAGCGCGGCTTCGGCCACGGCCACTTGCTGGCGCAGTTCGCCGTCGTCCAGCCGGGCGAGCAATTGACCGGCGCGGACGGCGTCGCCCTGGTCCACGAGCACCTCGGCCAGCCGTTCCTGGATGCGCGGGCTGAGGGTGGTCTTGAGGCGGGCCTCGAGCGTGCCGGTGCCCATGACTTCGGCCACGATCGCGTCTGTGGCCGCCACCGCCGCTTCGACAGGGACGGGCGCGAACTTCAGCCGGTAAAGCGCCAACACGACCACTGCCGCCACGCCCAGCCAGAGCAACGCGCGGCGGGCGGGGCGGCCGGAGAGTAACTCAGGCACATGCACGGGGAAGCCGAGACCGCCTGCGGCGAAAAGTTACGCCCTTTCCCCGCCCATTTGATGGGGGTCAACCCGGCGCGCCCTCCCAAGTGACTTCGGCTGTCGGGTCGGCGGGCCTCAGGCCTCGTCCAGCAGCGACGCGGAATCGGCGTCGAGGAAAAGCGTGGCGTGCGGTTGGCGGCGGAGGATCGAGGCGGGGCAGGCTTCGTGGATGGGGCCGCGCAGGGCGTCCCGCACGGCCCGGGCTTTGCGGCGCTCGGGCACCACGCAGATCAGGCGCTCCGCCCGGCATAGAGCCGGCAAGGTGAGCGTGTAGGCGTAGCGCGGCACGGCGTCGAGGCTCGGGAAACATCCCTCGCCCACCTGCTGGCGGCGGCAGGCCTCGTCCAGTTGCACCAGCTTGAGGGTGTGCGGGTCTTGGAAGTCCGCCACGGGCGGGTCATTGAAGGCGAGGTGGCCGTTTTCGCCGATGCCCAGGCAGCAAAGGTTCACCGGCGCCGCCTCGAGCAGGGCGGTGTAGCGGGCAATTTCCTGGAGCGGTTGGGGAGCGTCGCCGGCGATCAGGTGCAGCGCGCGGGGCCGGATTTTGGCCGCCACATGCTCGCGCAGAAACCGGCGGAAGCTGGCCGGGTGGTCGGCCGGCAGGCCGAGGTACTCGTCCATGTGAAAGAGCGTCACGCGCGACCAGTCCAGGCCCGGAGCGGCGGTGAGGGCGGCGAGGAATTGAATCTGCGATGTGGCGGAAGCGAGGATGGCGCGGGCCTCGCTGAGGCGGGCCAGGGCGGCGCGCAGGCAATCCGCTGCCTCGCACGCGGCCGCGGCGGCCAGAGCGGGCTGGTCGGCGTACACGCGCACCTCGAGGGCGTCCACGCGGAAGGTGCGCGCCGGCGAAACAGCGGTCTGCATGGCGGGATCAAAGGCCCGCGCCGCGCCGGTTCAAAGCGCAAAACTCCGGTCCGGTCGGCTCCGGCGGCCGGCCGTCAGGGGTCGGCGCTTTTTGGCGGAACCTTTGGGCAGGGTGAGTTGCCCGGCGGATTCGTAAGCGAAGCCGGCGGGCGTGGCGATGGCCCGGGAGGTCCATTCGCCGCGGACGTTGGCGAAACGGCCCGTGCCGGAAAGGACCGTGGCTTTGGCGGTCAGTTCCGAGGCCCGGGACGGACCTTGCGCCGCGAGGCGGGCGGTCAGGGTGTCGCCATCGGCGGTGGTGCTGGTAAACTCGCCTTCGTATTTCCAGATCACCGTACCATCCTTGGTTTTGGTTGGGCGGCCTTCCACGCGATACTCCGAGGTGTAGCGCCCCAGAAGCGTGCCATTGCCCGAATCGCGCCCCCTGAGCAAGACGGTGCGCCTGCCGTTTGGAATCACCGACTCGACCAGGATTTCGCCCCGGCTGCGGAACGGGATGGTTTGGCCCGCGCGGCCCGCACCGGCGCCCAGGCCCAAGTTCCGTGAACCGGGCAAGCGCAAACGTCGCGTGGTAGTGGAGGGTGTCATAGACATTGCAAACAACGGCACTCGATCGGCCCCTCTCCCAGACTACCCCTTTCGACCCGGTCCAAGGTGGAGGAACGGGCGTAAGATGCCGAGGTTGCGCGGGTCTTGGCAAGCCGGATTTGCCTTGGCGCGGTTTTTCCGGCTTCCCCTCGCCGCCCGGCGGGGGGCAAACTCCGGCCGAACCAACTTCCAAACCATGCCGCGCAAACTCAGCACCATCGCCCCCGACTGGTGGGACTACACCACACTGGATTCGGAACTCATCGAGGCGGTCGCCCGGTTGACCCCGCGCGACCTTGAACGCCTCAGCCGCCCCGGCTTCAAGGTCGTGATGTACGACACGCTCGAAGAATTTTACCTGGCCGAGGCCCTTGAGTACGTGGACGCCTGGAGGCAAAGCACCGACGACAACCCCGTGGGCATCTGCGGCCCCATCGGCCCCACCGAGCAACTCCCCTTGGTGGCCCGCATCGTCAACGCCCTCGGCCTGGATGTGCGCTCCGGCCACTTCTGGGGCATGGACGAGTGGTACCTCGACGGCCGTGAGGTGCCCCTGACGCACCCGCTGTCCTTCGAGCGCACCGACCGCGCGCTGTGTTTTGACCGCATTGACAAAAAGCTCCGCATGCCCGACGCGCACCTGCACTTTCCCAAGGCCGACACCGCGCCCTACCGGCAAAGCTGGGACGCCGGCGTGCGCTGCGCGGTCATTCAGGGCGGCCAGGGCGACGTGAAACACTGGGCCTTCAACGACCCGCCCGAGCGCAAGGGCAAGTGGAAGGATGAACCGCCGCCGCCGGCCGAGTACCGCAAGCTGGCCACGCGGGTGGTGAAGTTGCACCCCCTGACGCTCGCCCAAAACGCCCGCACCAGCGCCGGCGGCAACATCACCCTGGTGCCGCACATGGCCATCACCGTGGGGCCGGTCGAGACGTGGAAGGCGGAAAAAGTCTCGATCTGGCACCCCGGCCATCACGACAACCCCTTCGGCCTACGGCTGACGGCCTACATGATCTCGAAGCGAATCGCGGACACGGCGGTGCCCATGTCCCTGTTGGCGGACCACCCGAACGTCCAGTTCAACTACTATCGCGGCGGCCTGGGCACCTGCGCGGTCGAGATGCACTGAGGCCCGCGGCCGGCCGCGGCTTCAGTCCAGGCCAAAGCCGAGGCGGATGGGGATTTCGTGGGCGCAGGGCGCGTTGGTCGGGGCGTCCACCGGCCGGTCGGTGGGTTGCACCAACCCGTGGGCCAGCAGGTAGGCCTCGACCTCTTCCCCGCTGACATCGGCCAGCATGTGGCCGTTGATCTCCACGCACGGGCTCAACGTCTGGCCGCTCTTGCGGATCATTTCCTCGCGCTGCGCCGGGTCGTTGATGATGTCCCGGTCCTCGTAGGGCAGCTCGTACTTGCGCAACACGGCGCGCACGCCGTTGCTCCAGCCGCAGGTCGGCTTCAGATAGGCAATGATCTTCGGTTTGGCGGTTGCGGTCATAGCGGCGGGGAAGATGCCACGCGCACCGCGCCGCGCAAATGGAGGGCGCCCCTGGGTTCAAAAAATCGCCGGCGGTCCTCAGGCCGGGCCCAGCCGCTCGACCACCTCCCCGGGCGGCAGTTGCCCGAGCAGCACCGCGGCCGGCGCCGGCCAACCGGGCGGGCGGAGGTCGGGCGCGATCTCCACCACCGGCGCCAGGACAAAGCGCCGCGTGGCCGCGCGCGGGTGCGGGAGGGACAGGCGCGGCGAGGCGCGCCGCTCGGCGCCGAAGGCGATCAGGTCCAGGTCCAGCAGGCGGGGCTCGTTGAGCACCTGCTTGGGGCGGCGGCCGAAGGCGCGTTCGAGGGCCTGCAGTTTGTCGAGGAGCGACTCCGGCGTTTCGCCCGGCCGGGGCGCGAGCGCCACGGCGGCGTTCACAAACCACGGCGAGCCCGGCGGGCACTCCACCGGCGCGCTGCGCCAAAGCGAGGAACGGCGCAGCGGCGCGGCGCTCAACGCCTCGAGCCGGTCCATCGCCGCGCGAATCAGCGCGGGCGAGTCCCCGCAATTCGAGCCCAGGGCTACGATCGCCACCGTCGCGCCGGCCGCGGCCGAGGGCTCCCGGCGGCTCCCCGGCTGGCGTCGGCCTGTGGACGCTGAACGTTGGTCGCTGGACTGCCAACAGCCCCCATCGGCCTTGGGCTTTCGGCGCGCCGATTTCACTTCAGCCCCAGCACGTCTTGCATGTCGTAAAGCCCGGGCGGGCGGCCCACCACCCAGCGGGCCGCGCGCAGGGCGCCCCGGGCAAAGGGCTCGCGGCTCGAGGCGCGGTGGGTGAGTTCGACCCGCTCGCCGGGCGCGGCAAACAACACGGTGTGCTCGCCCACCACGTCGCCCCCGCGCAGGGCGTGCATCCCGATCTCGGCGGGGGGCCGCTCTCCCACCAGGCCCTGGCGACCGTGCCGGAGGACGGCCTCGGGCGACTGGCGTCGGACCTCGGCCAGGATTTCCGCCAGGCGCAGGGCCGTGCCGCTGGGCGCATCCTTTTTGTGGCGGTGGTGCAGCTCGATGATTTCGCGGTCGAATCCCTCGCCCAGGATTTCGGCGGCCCGGCGGGTGAGCCAAAAGAGCAGGTTCACGCCGGTCGAGTAATTCGCGCTCCAGACCAGCGGGATGCGCGCCGCGCCGGCCGCGATGGCCGCTTTCTCCGCGGGCGTGTGGCCGGTGGTGCCGATGACCAGCGCCCGCCCGTGCCGGACGCACAGCTCGACCACGCGGGAGGTGACTTCGTGCGTGCTGAAGTCAATCACCACGTCCGCGGCGGGCACGGCCGTGGCGGGGTCGTCGCCCTGGTCCACCAGGCCGACGACGGTAAGGTCGGGGTCTTCCGCCGCGCAGGCCTGCAACATGCGGCCCATGCGGCCGCGGGCGCCGATGAGAACGAGTTTGGTCATGCCCTACCGCAGCACGCCGCAGGTTTTGAGGGTCGCTTCGAGCCGCGCCCGGTTCGCGGGGCTCAGGGGCACCAGGGGCAGGCGCAGGTCCCCGGTGATCTGCCCCAGCATCGCCAGCGCCGCCTTGACCGGTGCGGGGTTGGTCTCGAGGAACAGGTCGCGGAACAGCGCGTAGTATCGGGTGTGGAGTTTGAGCGCCAGCGCGGTCTGGCCCCGGCGGTAAGCCGCCACCAGGCTGGCCACGCCGTTGGGAATGATGTTCGACGCCACGCTCACCACGCCGTGCGCGCCCACGGCCAGGAAGGGCAGGGTCAACGCGTCATCCCCGCTCAGAATGGTGAAGGCCGGCCCCACCGCCGCGCGCAGTTGGCTGACCCGGTCCACGTTGCCGCCGGCTTCCTTGATGCCCACCACGTTCGGGCAATCGCGGGCGAGCCGGGCCACGGTGTCCACGCCGATTTCCACCCCGCACCGGCTGGGGATGCTGTAGAGCAGAATCGGCAATCGCGTGGCCTGCGCCACCGCCCGGAAGTGCTGGTAGAGCCCCTCCTGGGTGGGCTTGTTGTAGTACGGCGCCACCTGGAGCGAACCGTCGGCGCCCGCCTCCTCGGCGGCCCGGGTCAGATAGATCGCCTCGCTGGTCGAGTTGCCGCCCGTGCCGGCGATGACCTGGATCTTGCCCCGGGCGAATTTCACCGCGAGCCGGATGACCTCGATGTGTTCCTCGAAGCTCAGCGTGGGCGACTCGCCGGTGGTGCCCACCGGCACGATGCCGTCCACGCCGGCGCGGATTTGCCGGCGGATCAGGCCCTCGAGCGCGGGCACGTCCACCCGGTCGTCCTTGAACGGCGTGACAATGGCGGTGTAGGTGCCGGAAAATGGCGGCGCGTTTTTCATGGTCATCAAAGCTCCAAGCGGCCCTCGAAGACAAAGTCCGCCGGGCCGGTGAGGCGGACCGCGGTAAACCGGTCGCCGGCGCGGACAAAATCCACCGCCAGCGTGTCCCCGCCCTGCACCCGCACCTCGACCGGCGGGGCAAAATCGTGCAGCCGCGCGGTGAGCAGGGCCGCCGCCGTGACGCCGGTGCCGCAGGCCAGGGTCTCGCCCTCGACGCCGCGCTCGTACGTCCGCACGCGGATGCGCCCAGGGCCGAGCACCTGGACGAAGTTCACATTGGTCCCGCGCGGCGCGAAGTGCGGATGGCGCCGCAGGGCCGCGCCCCAGCTTTGCACCGGCACGGCCTCCGCGTCCGGCACGAACACCACGGCGTGAGGCACACCGGTGTCCAGCGAGTGCACCGTCAGGCGCGTGCCGGCGGCCTCGAGGGACTGGTGCAAGCGCAGGTCGCGCGGGTCGGTCAGGTTCACCGTCACGCGCTCGCCCTGGAACGTGGCGGTGATCACCCCGGCCGCGGTCTCGAAGGTGAGCCGGTCCTGCACCCCGGTCAGGCGCTGGACAAACCGCGCAAAACACCGCGCACCGTTCCCGCACATCTCGGCGCGGCTGCCGTCGCTGTTGAAAAATTCCCACGCCCAGTCCGCCCGCCCGGAGGTGCAGGGCACCAGCAGGATGAGCCCGTCGGCGCCGATGCCGCGCTGCCGGTGGCACAGGCGCGCCACCTGCCCGGCCTCGAAGCGCCAACGGCCGTCCCGGTTGTCGGCGAGGACAAAGTCATTGCCCGCGCCGTTCATCTTGGTGAACGCAAACGTCACGAGCCCCGGACGCTACCACGGCCCGCCGGCAGGCAAAACGGAAAATCCCGCGCGCTCTCGCCCCCGACCGCTTGCGCCTCGCGCGCCGGCCGGCGCCGGGCTTAAACTGGCGCCGTGGCGGACACGCTGGTCGTGAACGAAATCTACCTCAGCCTGCAGGGCGAAAGCACTTTCGCCGGGCTGCCCTGTGTCTTTGTGCGCCTGACCGCCTGCCCGTTACGCTGCTCGTATTGCGACACCGCCTACGCATTCACCGAGGGCCGCCGGATGCCGCTGGCGGCCGTGCTGGCGGAAGTGCAACGCCTTGCCGGGCCCTATCGCCAACCCGCAGCCGCGACGCCGGCTTCCCCACCCGCCGCCCCCGGTCCGCCGCTGCCGCTGGTCGAGCTGACCGGCGGCGAGCCGTTGCTCCAACCGGCCGCGCTGCCGCTGATGCGGGCGCTGGCCGACGCCGGTTTCACCGTCCTGCTCGAGACCAGCGGCGCGCTGGACATCCGCCCGGTGGACCGCCGGGTGCGCCGCATCCTGGACCTCAAGTGCCCCAGCAGCGGCGAGGTCGAGCGCAACCACTGGCCCAACCTCGAGGACCTGCGGCCCACGGACGAGGTCAAGTTCGTCATCGGCACGGTCGAAGACTACGCCTGGGCGCGGGCCGTGCTGGAGCGGCACCGCCTGGCCGCGGTCTGCCCGGTGCTCTTCTCCTGGGCCGCGCCGCTCACCCCGGCCCAACGCGACCCCTCGCTGAAGCCGGCGCCGCCCGGGCAAACCCCGCTCACCCGGCGCGAGCTGGCCGAGCGCATCCTGGCCGACGCCCTGCCGGTGCGCTTCCAGGTCCAGTTGCACAAGTTCATCTGGCCGCCGGACCAACGCGGCGTGTGAACCGGCCCGCCCGCATGTCGCCCCGCGCCCAGTTTCCCCGCCGCACGGCCGCGATTTTGCGCCGGCTGCGCGCCTACGAGTCGCGCAACGTCACCCACCTGGACCCCGCGGCCGGCTGGCCCATCGTGTGGACCCGGGCCCGCGATTGCCATGTGTGGGACGCCGAGGGCCGGCGGTACCTGGACCTGACCGCCGCTTTCGGCGTGGCGGCGGCCGGCCACGCCAACCCGCGCGTGGTCCGTGCCGGCCAACGCCAGATGGCCCGGCTGCTGCACGCGATGGGCGATGTGCACCCGCACCCGCTCAAGGCCGACCTGGCGCGGGCGTTGAGCCAAATCACCTTCGAGCGGTGGACCGGAGGGCGGCGCCGCGCCAAGTGCCTGTTCACCAACTCGGGGTTCGAGGCGGTCGAGGCCGCCCTGAAGACCGCGCTGCTGGCCACGGGCCGGCCCGGGGTGCTGGCCTTTGCGGGCGGTTACCACGGCCTGGGCTACGGCGCACTGACCACCACGCACCGCGAGTACTTCCGCGCGCCGTTTCGCCCGCAATTAGCCGGGTTTGCCGAATTCGCGCCGTACCCCGCGCAG
Source organism: uncultured Verrucomicrobiota bacterium (assembly GCA_964466945.1). Lineage (GTDB taxonomy): Bacteria > Verrucomicrobiota > Verrucomicrobiia > Limisphaerales > J093 > DSVZ01. The sequence goes on from CAYXPA010000135.1 coordinate 9,462, forward strand.
CCGGCGGAGGTCGCGCCCGCCCTCGAGTGCGTGCAACACCGCCTGCGGGCCGGGCGCATCGGCGCGGTGCTGGTCGAGCCGGTCCAGGGCCGGGGCGGCATTCGCGTGCCGCCGCCGGAGTTTCTGCCGGCGTTGCGGGCGGCCTGCGCGCGCCACGGCGCGTGGCTGGTGCTGGACGAGATTTACACCGGCCTGGGCCGGACCGGCCGCTGGTTCGCGTGCGAGCACACCGGCGTGGTGCCCGACCTGATCTGCCTGGGCAAGGCGCTCACCGGCGGCTTCCCGCTCTC
>CAYXPA010000136.1:0-9522 GCA_964466945.1 uncultured Verrucomicrobiota bacterium
GGCCAGAGTTGCTCGGCGTGGAGGCTTTCCCACCACCAGGACATCGCGGTGCCCATCGAGCCGGCCAGGGCGGCGGCCCAGAGGCCCTGGCGCCAGCCGCGCAGATACGGGTCCTGCTCGCGCCGCCAACCGCGCCAGTCGGTGCCGAATTCGCCCACCAACATCGGCTTGCCGTAGTTGGTGAGGAAACGGTGCACAATTTCCGGCAGCACCACGGCGGGCCGGGCCTGGGCGTAGGAGTGGAAGACGGCGAAGTCCATTTGCGGCAGCCGCCACAGCTCGGGGCGGTCGCTGCCGCCGGTGAGGCTGGTGGTCACCAGGTGCCGCCAGGGGTCGTGAGCCTTGAGCCAGTCGCCCATCGTCGCGTGCCAAGCGACCACGTCGGCGGGCCGGAGATGGCGGTACACGTTGTCAATCTCGTTGAAGAACTGCCAGGCCAGCAGGCGCGGGCTGGCGCCGTAACGGGCGAGGAGATAGCGGAGGCGTTTCTGGTACATCGCCCGCGCCTCGGGCCGGGTGAAGAATTCGTTCTGGTTCGCGCACGGGCCGCCGTTGGCCGCGTTGTACGGGTTGATTTTCCAATTGTCGTTGCCGCCCCAGTAATCGGGCTGCGTCTCGAACATCCCGTGATAGTCCAGGCACAGGAGCAGATAGATGCCGTGGCGCTCGGCCAGGTCGAAGACGTGGTCCAGTTGCCAGGCGCGGTCCAAGCGGTAGTTCAGGCCCGTGCCCGCTTCGGCCTCGATGCCGAAGGCCCAGGGCGCCATCCAGAGCCGGGCGAAGTTGCCGCCGGCCTGGGCCAGGGCGGCGAACCACTCGTCGTAGTCGTAGGTGCCCCGGTTGCCGTACCAGCAGAGGTTGGCGCCGATCAAGGGCAGTGGCCGGCCGTCGCCGGTCTCGAGATAAAGCCCGTTCGCCGCCAAGCGTACGAACCCGCGTCGAGCCAGCGGCTCCGGCGGATCGGTCACGGTAAAGTCCAGCACGGCGGGCGCGCCGGCGGGCTGGCCGTTGGTGAACACGGTTATGCTCACCCGGTGCGGGCCGGGCGCCTCGGGCCAGTAGCGCAGACGCCACTCCGGGGTCTTGGCCGCGCTGAGCACTTCCCGGCCGCCCTCGAGCCGGCGCGCGTAGGCGCGGTACCAAAAGCCCGGCACCGCCCGCGTCCCGCCGCCCGGTAAGGCGAACTCCGCGTCCACGCGGAGGCGGTCGGGGTTGAAGGAGTTGCCGGCCTCCGGCACGCCGGTCAGGCGGAACTCGAGCAACTCCCCGGTCCGGGGCGCGGACAGCGGGACGATTTCGACGGCGCCGGCCGTGGCCAGCGCCCACAGGCTGGCGGCCCGACAGAAGAATCGCCAGCGACGCGTGCTGCACATGCCTCCACCCTGCGACATTGGCCGGCGGGTTCAACCCGGAAAAGCGCGGGAGGCCCGCCGCCTTGACGATCGCGGGAGCGCAGCGCCGATTGGCAATCGGCTGTGCCGCCCGCAGAAGAAAGCGGCAGCAAGCTGCCGCACTCCAAGCGCTGGCGCGCGAGTTGAGCGCCCGGTCAGTCGCGAAGCGTCTGGAGTGCGCCGGCTCGCCGGCGCTGTCGGTAGGGCTGCGCTGCGGCGCGGCCGGATGGACGGCGCCGACGCAGCGGCGCCCTACCACATGGAGTGCGCCCGCCTGCCGTGCATCGCTTGGCGCAGGCAGGCCGGCTTGCCGGCGCTGTGGAGGTGGGGCCGGATACCGGATGCCGGATGTCTGATACCTGATACCGGATGCCGGATACCGCATGGGATATCGGATTTGACGGATGTGTCGGATGCCGGGAGCCGACGGGGTGGGGAAAAGCGGCAGCAAGCGGCCGCACTCCAAACGCTCGCGCGCGAGTCGAGCGCCCGGCTGGTCGCGGAGCGTGTGGAGTGCGCCGGCTTGCCGGCGCTGTCGGTAGGGCTGCGCTGCGGCGCGGCCGGATGGACGGCGCCGGCGCAGCGGCGCCCTACCACATGGAGTGCGCCCGCCTGCCGTGCATCGCTTGGCGCAGGCAGGCCGGCTTGCCGGCGCTTTGGGGGTGGGGCCGGATGCCGGATGCCGGATGCCAGATGCCGAAAGCGGCGCAGCGCCGATAGGCAATCGGCCTTGCCGCCCACAGAAAAAAGCGGCAGCAAGCGGCCGCACTCCAAACGCTGGCGCGCGGTAGGGCCGCGCTGCGGCGCGGCCGGATGGGCGGCGCCGGCGCAGCGGCGCACTACCGAATCAGAAGTGAGAAGCGAGGAGTGAAGAGGGGGATGCCGGATGCCAGATGCCGAAAGCGGCGCAGCGCCGATTGGCTATCGGCGGTGCCGCCGACTGGAAGTCGGCGATAGAGCCGGTTGGAAACCTGCGCTACGGGGCCGACGGCGGGGCGCCGTGGGCGGCACGCGCGGACGCATGCGCCCTCCGCCTCGGGTCGGCGGCACTTGGGCGCCGCGGCTTTAACGCAGGCGGGCTTCGAGCCAGGCGGGCAGTTCGGCGATGGCCACGCGTTCCTGTCGGCCGGTGTCGCGCTCGCGCACGGTCACGGTGTCCTTGAGGGCAGGGGTTTCGCCCAGGGTGTCGAAGTCAATGGTCACGCCGAAGGGGGTGCCGGCTTCGTCCTGGCGGGCGTAGCGGCGGCCGATCGAGCCGGTTTCGTCGTAGAAGACGGTGAAGCGCGCGCGCAGGCGGTCGCGCACCTCGCGGGCCCGGGCCACCAGTTCGGGGCGGTTTTTGAGCAGCGGGAAGATGCCGACCTTGACCGGCGCCACGGCGGGATGAAAGCGCAGGAGGACGCGCGTTTCCGTGCGGCCCTGGGCGTCGGTGTCGGTGAGCTCGGTGTAGGCGTTGCAGAGCAGCGCCAAGATGAGGCGGTCCACGCCGGCGGAAGGTTCGATGACGTGGGGCACGTACCAGCCGCGGGTCAGGCCGTCGGCGTCGGCGCGGGCGAGGGCCTCGGCGCGTTCGGGCGGTTCGCCCATGCGGGCGAGGTAGGCGCGGCGGGCCTCGAAGTAGCGGCGCCAGAGCGCGTCCTGTTTTTCCTTGGGCAGGCGGGTCCAGGCGGTTTTGAGTTCCTCGTCGAAGACGGTCAGGGGTTTGCCGGAGAAGCGCTGGTGTTGGGAGAGGTCGAAATCGCTGCGAGCGGCGATGCCCTCGAGTTCCTGCGTGCCGAAGGGGAATTTGAAGAGGATGTCCACGCAGGCGCGGGCGTAGTGGGCCAGTTCCTCGGGCTTTTGCCAGTAGGCCTCGAGGGAGGCGCGGGGCAGGCCGATGCTTTCGTAGAAGCGCAGCCGTTCCTCGACCCAGTACTGGTGCCACATCTGCCAGCCCCAGTCCGGCTGCGGCTCGCCCGGGTGGCCGGGGCCGGCGGGTGTGGCCACGTGGCCGCAGATGGCTTCGACCGCTTCGTCGGGGCGGATGAAGAACTCGAGTTCCATCTGCTCGAACTCGCGCGAGCGGAACGTGAAGTTGCGGGGGGTGACCTCGTTGCGAAAGGCCTTGCCGATTTGGGCGATGCCGAAGGGCACCTTCTGGCGGGAGGTCTCGAGCACGTTTTTGAACTGGGCGAAAATGGCCTGGGCGGTCTCCGGCCGCAGGTAGGCCAGGCTGGAGTCGTCCTGCACCGGCCCCACGTGAGTGGTGAACATGAGGTTGAAGGCGCGGGGCGGGGTTTTCTCGCCGGGGCACTCGCTGACCATTTTGCTGGGGCGCTGCGGGCAGGGCGTCTCGGCAAGCTGGTCGGCGCGGAAGCGGCCCTTGCAGGTTTTGCAGTCCACCATCGGGTCGCTGAAGGTGTCCACGTGGCCGGAGGCCTTCCAGATTTGGGGGGCCATGATGATGGTGGCTTCGAGGCCGACCACGTCCTCGCGCTGGTGGACCAGGCGCCGCCACCAGAGGTCCTTGACGTTGCGCTTGAGCTCGGCGCCCAGCGGGCCGTAGTCCCAAAACCCCGCCAGGCCGCCGTAAATCTCCGAGGAGGGGTAGATGAAGCCGCGCCGTTTGCAGAGCGACACGATTTTTTCCATCAACGCGTTGGCCTGGGGTTCCGCCATAGGCGGGGCAGTGTCCGGGAAGGCCCGCAGAGGTGTCAAGGAAGCGGGCGCTCCGGGCGCGGCCCGCCACAGGAACCGTGACCCGCGCCAACACCGCGACGCCGGGGAGCAAGCGGCGGCGCACGCTCCGAAAAAGGGCGGCGGGCAGCGGGCGCTTGGTTGGACGCGAAGCGTGGGAAGTACGCCGCGGGCGGGCACCCGGGCCCGGGGTCTCGGGAAACGCGGGACGTTGATGGCGGCGCGAGGTGGCAGCGCGGCGGCTATTTCAGGTTGGGGTCGGGGATGAAAATTTCCTGGTCCACCATGAGGCGGTTGGGTTTGAGCTTGGGGTTGGCCTTGAGCACGTCGTCCACGGTCACCTTGACCCCGCTCTGGTTGTACGCCTGGACAATGGCGCTGAGGGTGTCACCCGGCTTGACCTTGTAAGTGTAGCCCTTGAGCGGGCCGGCCGGAGGCGCCTCTTTTTCCGGGGGTGCCGGGCGGGGCGTGGCGCGGGGCGGGGGCGCGACGGGCGCCGCGGCGAGCTTTTTGATCTCCTCGAGGATGAGCCGCTTGTCCTCCTCGCGTTTGCGGTCCACCTCGCGCAGGGCCTCGGCGAGCTTGCGCAGGTCTTCGTGAGTGACAAACCGCTCGCCCAGCCGGTCGCCCGCGCGGCGGCTTTCTTCGCGCACGGTCTGGAGCTCGTCGCGCAGGGCGGCCAGGTTTTTTTGCAGGGCGGCCTGGGAGGCGAGGAGGTCCTCGACCAGGCCCTCGAGGCGCTGGAGGCGCTCCTGCACTTCAGGGGGCATTGCGGACTGCGCGCGCAAGGCGGCGGGCAGGACCGCGAGCAGGCCGAGCAGGCATCCGTGCAGGCAAAGCTGACGCAGCGGCGGGCGAAAACGAATCATGGCCGCAACGTAGGAATGGGGTGCGGGCGCGGCAAGCGGGAAACCGTTCCCGGCCGGGGCGTCTTTTCCACAAGCCGACCCGCGGCGGCGACTTTCCCGCTTGCGGCAGGCCGGGCCGGGGCGGGTAAATGCCGGCGTGCACGGTTTTCCCCGCAGGTGGTGGTTTCGCGGCGGCTTGAGGCGGGCCGGGTGCGGCGCGTCGCGTGTTGGGCGGCTCGCGCCGGGCGCCTTGCTGCTGTTGCTTGGCGCCCTGACTCAACCGCCGGCCCCGCTGGTGGTGTACGAGGACGAGGAGGAAACGCCCGAGGAGGCGCGGAGGCCGTTCGAGGAAAAAGTGGCCCGGCGCGCCTGCACGATGTGCCACGCCTTTGTCGAGCCGGCCATGCTGACCCGCCAGAACTGGGCGGAGCAGATTCTGCCGCGCATGTCCGTGCGTCTGGGCGTGGCCAAGCCCGATTTCAGCAGCTCGCCGGAGGGCGATCTGATCCGGGCGCGGAAGATTTACACCGAGCGGCCGCTGGTGCCGGTGGAGTGGTGGCCGGCCATCGAGCGGTACTACCTGAAGAACGCCCCGGAAGCGCCCCTGCCCCAGGACCCGCGCCCGGAAATCGAGATCGGCCTGCCGGGCTTCCGCGTCGAGCGCCCACGCTTCCGCACGCCGGATCCTTCCACGACGCTGGTGAAAATCAGCCCCGCCCGCCGGCAGATTTTCGTGGGGGACGACAAGCTCCAGACGTTGTTCCTGCTGGACCGGCAGGGCGCGCCGGTGGCGGAACTGGCCGCGGGCAACGTGCCGGTGGACCTGGTCGAGACCGCGGCCGGTCTGTACGTGACCTGCGTGGGCAGCTTTTTGCCCTCGGAGATTCACCGGGCCGAGCTGCTGTTTTTCCCGCGCCAGGGTGAGGGCTACGGCGAGCGGCAGGTCGTCCTCAAGGAATTGCCGCGCTCGGTGCAGGCGGAGTTTGCGGACTTCAATGGGGACGGCCGGACGGATTTTGCCCTGTGCATGTTCGGGAACCTGACCGGGCGTTTCTCGTGGTTCGAGAATCTGGGGGAGGATCGCTACCGCGAGCATGAGTTGTCGCGCGAGACCGGCGCCATGTACTGCGCGGCGCGGGACTTCGACGGGGACGGCAAGACGGACCTGGCGGTGCTCTTCGCGCAGCACCTCGAGTCGCTCATCGTGATGTACGGCGACGGCAAGGGCCACTTTAGCGGCGAGAGCCTCTTCCAGAAGCCCCCGGTGTACGGCCATTCCTTCATGGAGGTGGTGGACTTCGACCGCGACGGCCGGCTGGATTTCCTGGTGACCAACGGCGACAACGGCGAGTACGAAAGCCCCACCAAGAAGTACCACGGCGTCTGGTTGTACCGCGCCACCGGGCCGCGGAGCTACGAGGAACATTTCCTTTTCCCGCTCAACGGCGCCTACCGCGCGCTGGCCCGGGATTTTGACGGGGACGGCGACCTGGACATCGCCGCCATTGCCTACTTCCCGGACTACGTGAAGTCCCCTCGCGAGAGCTTCGTGCTGCTGGTCCACCAGGGTGGGCTCAAGTTCCGGCCGTACACCTTCCCCGAGTGCATCTCGGGCCGCTGGCTGGTCATGGACGCGGGCGACCTGGACGGCGACGGCGACACGGACCTCGTGCTGGGCTCGTACATCCACGGGCCTTCGGCAGTGCCGGGCTTTCTCATGGCCGCCTGGGAACGCCAGGGTGCCTCGGTGCTGATTCTGCGCAACCTGCTGCGCGATGCGCCGAGCCCGTCGAGCCGGTGACGCCGCCCCGCCGCTTTTTCCAACAAAAAACCCCCGCCGCGGCGATCGCAGCGGGGGGTGCAACGAAAAGGAAGCCGGAGTCTTGCGGCCCGTTGCTCAGGCCACCGTGATTTCCCGGCAGAGGTACACGTCCTGGATGGCGTTGAGCAGGGCCACGCCCTCGGCCATCGGCCGCTGGAAGGCCTTGCGGCCGGAGATCAGGCCCATGCCGCCGGCGCGCTTGTTGATCACCGCCGTGGCCACGGCCGCGGCGAGGTCGCCCGCGCCCTTGGATTCGCCGCCGGAGTTGATGAGGCCGGCACGGCCCAGGTAGCAGTTGGCGACCTGGTAGCGGCACAGGTCAATGGGGTGGTCGCTGGCCAGCTCGGTGTACATGCGCTCGTCGTACTTGCCGTAGCTTTTCTCGGCGTTGAGCGCCTTGTAGCCGCCGTTGTTCTCGGGGAGCTTTTGCTTGATGATGTCGGCCTGGAGGGTGACGCCCAGGTGATTGGCCTGGCCGGTGAGGTCGGCCGCGACGTGATAATCGCGGTCCTTGCGCAGCGAACTGTTGCGCAGGTAACACCAGAGGACCGTGGCCAGGCCGTGCTCGTGGGCCAGGGCGAAGGCCTGGCTGATTTCCACGATCTGCCGGCTGCTTTCCGGCGAGCCGAAATAGATCGTGGCCCCCACGGCCGCCGCGCCCATGTCCACGCACTGGCGGATGGTGCCGAACAGAATCTGGTCGTACTTGTTCGGGTAGGTCAGCAGCTCGTTGTGGTTGATTTTGACGATGAACGGGATTTTGTGCGCGTACCGGCGGGCCACCGCGCCGAGCACGCCGAAGGTGGAGGCCACGGCGTTGCAGCCGCCCTCGAGGGCGAGCTTCACGATGTTCTCGGGGTCGAAATAATCCGGGTTTTTGGCGAAGCTGGCCCCGGCGGAGTGCTCGATGCCCTGGTCCACGGGCAGGATGCTCAGGTAGCCGGTGCCGGCCAGCCGGCCGGTGTGGAAGAGCCGGTGCAGGTTGCCCAGCACGCGGTTGTTGCGGTCCGAAGGCGCGAAGACCCGGTCCACGAAGTCCGGCCCGGGCAGGTGCAGCCGTTCCTTGGGAATCTTCGGGGAGTTGAACTGGAGCAGGGGCTCGGCCTGGTCGGCGAGGAGTTGAACAATGGTGTCAAGCATGGCGATTTCGTTGGCGAGTGTGTTGACAGAACAAAAGCCGGACCGGCGGCCCGGCGGGCCAAGATTAAGTTGTAACGCGCCTCCCCCGGCAACTGGATTCCTAATTGCCCCCGGCCGGGGCCGGCAGCCGGGCGACCCGGCCCGGCGCCCCCGCACCACCGGGTCCGGGGCCGGGACTTGTACCGACGGCGCGCCGGCGGCAAGCTCGCAAGGTTTGGTAACCGTCCGCTGCCGTCGCTCGTCTGGCTTGGCACGGACCGCCCGGCGCCCGTGCCGGCCGGCCCGCAACGAGCAACAACAAAACACAGTACCAACATGAAACGTCTCCTCCGTACCGGGCTCCTGGCCGTGGCGGCCGCCGTGTGCCTTGCGCCCCTCTCCGGCCTGGCCCAGGCCCCCGGCCGCGATGCCCAAGACCGGCCCAATCGCGGCCCGCGCGGCAACTTCGACCCCGCGCAATTCCAGCAACGCATGATGGACAATCTGCGTGAACGGTTCGGTGTCACCGACGACGCCGAGTGGAAAATCATCTCCGAGCGCATCCAAAAGGTCATCGAGGCCCGGCGGGCCACCGGCTTCGGCGGCGGCATGATGGGCCTGCGCTTTGGCGGACCGCCCGACGGTCCGGGCGGTGACAACGCCCCGGGTCCGGGTCGGCGCGGCCGTTTTGGCGCGGCGCCCATGCCCGAGGCCGAGGCCCTGCAAAAGGCCATCGAGTCCAAGGCCTCGAAAGAGGAACTGAAAGCCGCGATGGCCAAGTACCGCGAGGCCCGCGAGGCCAACCAGGCCAAGCTGCGCCAGGCGCAGGATGACCTCCGCAAGGTGCTCACACTCGAACAGGAAGCCATCGCCCTGCAAATGGGCCTGGTGAACTGAACCGGCAGCCATCGGACCGGCTGAACCGCCCGCCATGAAACCCGCGGCCAACTCCCCCGCCCCGCCGACGCCCACGGGCCCGGACGATTTGTTGGGGCGCATGGTCGCGGCCCGGCAGCTCTCGGCCGGCGACGCCCGGACGCTCGCCCGCCAGAGGGCGGCCGGGGACGTGGCGGTTCAGTCGGAGGCCGACGTCCTGCGCTGGCTGGCGCGGGAGTACGAGTTGGGGTTCACCACCCTCGACGACGTGGTGCCGGACAAGGAGGTGCTCGCGTTGTTTCCCGCCCGCCTCCTGCTCCGGGATGAATTGCTGCCGCTGCGCCGGGTGGACGGCGTGATCGAGGTGGCCACCAGCCGCCTCTTTGCCACCCAAGGCCTGGACACCTTGCGCCAGATGACCGGCCTGCGCCTGCGTCCGGTGCTCGCCCCTTCCGAGGCTATTCAGCGCGAGATGAAAAAATGGCTGGGGGTGGGCGCGGACACCATCGGCACCCTCGAGGAGGCGGCCGGCATCCAGGTCGTGGACGAGGACCGGGAGGAAGACACCGACCTGGACAGTGCGGCGGAGGACGCCTCGATCATCCGGTTCGTCAACCAGGTGCTGCGCGACGCCATCGAGTTGCGCGCCTCGGACATTCACCTCGAACCCTTCGAGGACGAGTTCCGCATCCGGTACCGCATTGACGGCGTGTTGCAGGACGTGCCGGTGCCGGCGCAGTTGAAGCGCTTCCAGCCGGCCATCGTGTCGCGGGTCAAGATTCTGAGCCAC
>CAYXPA010000137.1:0-9080 GCA_964466945.1 uncultured Verrucomicrobiota bacterium
GGCCCGAGCTGTTGAGGTAACCCGCCCAGGGCGTGGTGAAATCGAGGAAGGCGCAGCGTTTCTCGGCCGCGAGCGCCCGCAGGCGGCGGCCGGATTCGCCGGTGCCGGAATGCGGCGCGGCCGCCAGCGCGGTGGCATCCCGCGGGTTCGCGGTGCCGAACGCGCCGGTGCCCAGGAGAATCTCCACGTCCGAAAGCCCGGCGCGCAACTGATCAATCAACATGCCGAGGTCCTCGATGGACCGCTGACTGATGCCACCCAGGAAGACGAGGTCCGGTCGGCGGGGAAAGACGTTGCGTTCGAGGCGCGCGTTTTCCCGGAAATGCTGCGCGCCGCCGCCACGCAAATAAACCGTGGCGGTGATCCGCGCCTGCGGATACATGTCCCGCAACAGCGCGATCCAGCCCGAACGCATCGTGTCGTTCACGATGCTGTCGCCGATGGCCATGATATGCAGCGAGCCGCCGCCGGGGAGGGTGCGTTGCGCGCGCGGCAGATGCCGCCAGTCGTTGGCGGGGGGCGTGAACGTTCCGGCGGGCATCGCGGCCTGGATTTGCCTTACCTACGCCAGGGAACGCTCCGGCGACACGAAGAGGAAATAATCCGGTTCCCCAGGATCAAAGGACTCCGCCCGCACATCGGCGGGAAACCTGGCCGGCAAGGCCCCGTGCTCGGGAAACGTCACCGGCGAATCCGCGGCCATCCCGCCGGGTCGTGCCCGGGTGTTAACCGCGTTGCGGTCGGCGGGCGCGGCATCCTGCGCGGGCAACGGATGCGCGAGGCTCAGCCAGATCAAGAGGAGCAAGGTCGTTCTCATCGCAACCTCAGGTTTATCCGCCAGGATGGCAGGTTCGCACGGCGCAAGTTTGATCCGCGCAACAAGGGGACTTGGACAAAGGGAGGGCGCGGCTCGGAATCCGATGCGTTCGCTTCCTGGCATGAGTGCAACCGGTTGCTGGAAATGTTCATCGCCGCGCGAAGTTTAACGCGTGCCGCGGGCTGGTGGCACGCAGTTGTTTCGCGGAACTTGCCCTGCCCGCGGTCGCACGGGCGGTGAACCGGAATCGTTTCAACTGCCCGTCGGCCTTCCCATCTGCCCATGTCGGTTACGGCAGAGACAGGCAGGCGAGGCAGGTGCCAGCGACGCGGCTTTGAAACGTTAAGCGCTGAGCGCTTTCCCGGAGCACCCGAGGATTACGGCGCAGCGGCTGGTGTGGCGGCGGACCTGCCCGCAGGCAGTGTGATGCGATTACCGAAGCGGCGCGGCGCGGCGTGGGGCAAGCTTGCGGCTTGCGATGGTTCCCCTCTCTATGGAGATGGCCTGCCGGCAACCCGCCAGCGCCGCAACTTGAAACTGGCAACCGGAGAAATCGCAGCACGATCGCTGGCTGCACACTTGCGCCACTACGGAAAATGCTGTGCATCGCTACAGGAAGCTGCCATCGCGTCGTGTCAGCAGCAAGACCGCAGGAAACCCGGGCGTGCGGACAGGCTTTGCCGTCGTTGTTCGATACGCCCCCGCCCGGGCGCGCGTTGCCCGGGCGGGGGTATTCCAGCCTAACGGGGGAGGTCAGACGACTTCAACGGCCGGCGTTGATGCCCCCGTGTGGACACCTCGCCCAACATCGTCCAAGTGGCTTTGCCCGTGCTCGGCGAAGTGAACATGCCGAACCCGTCAATGTTCGCCTTCCCATGCGCATTGGCCATTTGCCCTGTCCCGCCCGTGAACCAGGCATCGTAGTGGAAGTTCCCAAAGGCGGGATTGGCCGGATCAGTGGCCACGACGCCTTTGACCTCGAAGTCCAAGATGGTGGCGCCGTTGGCCGTAGTGATGCGGCCGGTTCCCGTGAGCTCCAACGACCCATCGGGGCGCGGAAAGCCGAGGACGTCCCCGTGGAACGTGCAATTGCCCAACAAGGAAACCCGGACGACACCGTCAATGGTGTGAGTGAACTTGGTGGGATTGCCGTTGGCGTCGAACTCCACGGGCCACAACTCGAAGGTGGTTCCTGCGTGGGCTCGGATGTCGCGCGCCTCTACGGGGAATGTGGTCATGGCCAAGGTGGCGCAACCCAAGACGAGCGCGGCGAGTGTGAACGAACTGCGTTGTTTCATGATGTTCTTTCTTTCGATTGCAGGTGAAGGCGGCCTGCGGTGGTTTGGTTGCCGAACTGGATGCAGTTCGGGGCCCTTCGTGCCACTGCTTACAACAGGAAAAGCTGCGAAACCTTACAGGCAGTGCAGCCCAAACATCGGAGGATGCACCGTTACGGCCAAGATGGATCGCCGACCCGAGGGCCCACACGCCGCCAACCTATCGAGCCGGCGCCGGCCGCTTTGCCTTTGCCTCTGCGGCTTCGATCTCCGCCCACGCGGGCGCCTGCCAGACGCGCAGTTGGGCATCGAAGGTCAGACTCGCGAGCGCGGAGCCATCCGGCGCGAAATCAACGGAATGCACGTTGGAAGCGCCGGCTTCGAGCGACGCCAATTGCTGGCGCGTGGCGACACTCCAGAACTTGATCGAACCCTCGAAGGTGCCGACGGCCAGCGTCAGTCCGTCCGGCGAGAAGGCCAGTGCCCCCGGCACCCCTTCATCGTCCTTCAAGACGGCGACTTCCCCCGAAGCCCAGTTCCAGAACCGCGTGGTCCGATCCAGGCTCGTCGAAGCCAGCCTGCGGCCGTCCGGCGAGAAGGCAACGGCTCGGAGGGCGAGGCTGTGACCCGTGAGTATCTTGGCCACTCGCCAGGTCGCGGTGTCCCAAAGCTGCAGGATGTTGGTCCCGCTTCCGGCCGTAGCGCAGAGCGCGCCGTCAGGCGAGAAGGCGATCTGTTCGGCACAGCGTTCTCCGGTGAATGGCCGTGCGATTTCCCGGCGAGCCTGCCGGTCGAACACGTGCAGGTGGTCGCCGTGCCCCCACGCCAGCACGTCGCCTTGGGGTGAACACGCAATCTCCGCATGGCCGTCTGGGTTTTCTCCAGCAAGGCCCAACACCGACTCGGACTTGGAGGCCAGGTCGTATTCGATCAAGTCCTGCCCCCGGTGAAACACGAACCGCTCCGAGCCGGGCAGCCAGTGTGCATTGTCGCCCGGGAGGTGAACGATGCGTTCTCGCGTCGCGACATCCCAGACATCAACGTGTCCGTCACTCAGCACACCCAGGCGCAGTCGCGGCTTGGCAACCAGCCCGAAAACCCAGCCATGCACTCCGCCCATCTGCCAGTCGTCCGGATACGATGGAAGGTTCCAAAATCTGACCGTCCCATCCAGTGCGGCAGAGGCCAACCTGCCGCCGTCAGGATGGAACGCCACGCTGAACGGACGGCCCACGTGACCGCGCAGTGTGCAGAACAACCCGGGCCGATCCAGATTCCAGACCCTGATCAGGTGGTCCACCCCGGCGGTCGCCGCCCAGCGTCCGTCGGGCGACACAGCCACCGCCACGATTCCTTTCTCATGCAGGCCCAGCAGAGCGATCTCCCGTTGTTCGATTACATCCCAGAGCCGGACCGTGTGGTCCAACCCGGCTGAAACCAGCCGCCGGCCATCGGGGACGAAAGCCACGCTCATTGCCCGGCGATTGTGGCCGCTCAGCCGTCCACTCAACCGGCGCGAAGGCACATCCCAAAGCAACACGTGGCCGCTCCCGCAGCCCGCCGCCAGCGTCCGCCCATCGGGCAAGAACGCCAGTCCGAACATGAATTCGGTTCCTGGCGCAACCAGGGCCGCGATTCTCTGTCTGGCGTTGACATCCCAGAGAAAGACTTCTCCGTCGCGCACGGAATAAGTCTCCGCACCAACGGAAGCCAGCAGCCGGCTGTCCGGGCTGAAGAGGGCGTTGAGCACCGGTTGGTGGTGGCCGGTGAGGTTGGTGAGGACCACGCCGGTTTCCGCGTCCGTCAGCCGGGTCGCCTGTCCCAGCGGCGTGCTCGCAATCAGTCTCCCGTCCGGTGAGAACTTCGCATGGTAGCCCGAGCCGGGAGTGTTGCTGAAGACGAGTCCTTGCGTGGCCGTGTCCCACACTGCAAGGCACTCGGAGTCGAAGGTCAGGAACCGCCGGCCGTCCGGGGCGAAGTCCACGGCGAGGGCGTTGCGAGCCTCCCCGAGGGAGAGGATGAACTGCTCGGCGGGGCGGGTCTGCCCCCAGAGCCAGCGCCATTCGAATCCGCGCTGCGCTGCCACTTCCGGTGCTGTCTGTTTCTCCAACAACTCGCGGGCGCGTTCGATGCTCCCGGAGTGGAACGCCGCGAAGGCCGCACTCATTTCGGAGGCGTACAGATTGTCGCGCAGAACGCTGGCCGCTTTCGTTTCGGCTGCCAGCGCCTGGACCGCGACCTCGCGCAGCTTGCTCTGGCCGCGTTCCGCGCGTGTGGCCCGGAGTGCCTCCCGCGTGGTCAACGTCACGCCGAGCGCCAACACGATGATGATGGCCGCCGTGGCCGCGAACCCGAACTTGTGGCGCCGGACGGTCTTTTGAAACTCGTACAGCTTGCTGGGCGGGCGCGCGAGCACCGGCTCGCAGCCCAGGTGACGTTCGAGGTCGCGCGCCAGGCCGTTGGCCGTCTCGTACCGCCGGGCCCGGTCTTTCTCCAGGCACTTCATCACGATCCAGTCCAGGTCGCCGCGGATCCCGTGGACGAGCCGGGGCGCCTCGGTCTGACGCCGCCGGGCCGTGGCGGTTAGTTCTCCTGCCACCATCATGCTCAGCCGGGTCGAAGGCCGGACTGGCGGCCGCTCCTGGATCGTCCGCCGCATCGCGTCCCAGCCGGCGGCAACCAATTCGTTCGCCTCGAACGGCGTCGTGCCCGTGAGCAATTCGTAAAGCAGCACGCCCAGGCTGTAGATGTCGCTGCGCGTGTCCACGTCCAGCGCGCCCAGTTGCGCCTGCTCCGGACTCATGTAAGCCGGCGTGCCGAGGAACTGCTCAAACGCGGTGAAGAGCGTCTGGTCGGTCAGCCGGCCCTGCGTGGCTTTGGCGATGCCGAAATCAATCACCTTGGGCACCGGCACCCCGTCCCGGGTCGCCACCAGCACGTTCGACGGTTTGATGTCCCGGTGAATGATGCCCTTCTGATGCGCGTGCTGGATGGCGCGGCAGACTTGCATGAACAGGTCCAGCCGCTCGCGCGTCGTGAGTTGGTGCTGGTCGCAGTAGTCCGTGATCTTGAGGCCGCCGACCAGTTCCATGACGAAGTAGGGCCGGCCGGTGGCGGTGGCGCCGGCGTCCAGCACGCGGGCGATATGGGGATGGTCCATCAGCGCCAGCGCCTGCCGTTCAGCCTCGAAGCGCGCCACGACCTGCCGCGTGTCCATGCCCAGCTTGATGACTTTGAGCGCGACCTTGCGCCGGACCGGTTCTTCCTGCTCGGCCAGATAGACCACGCCACAACCTCCGTGACCGAGCTCCTGCACCAGGCGATAGCGCCCAATCCGGTCCCCGGGTTGCTCCGTTGGCGGAACAGCATTTTCAATAGTGCTTTGGGGACTTCTGGGTTGCTTCGGTGACTCGGCCTCACCTTTGCTCTCCGCGCCCGACTTGGTGGGAGGTTCAAGCCCCAGCCCCAGCAGACACTGGGCACAGAATCCCCCCGGGCTGTCGGCCGGGATGGGCTTGCCGCACTCGCTGCACGTGTCGCCCGAAGTCATGCCTTGCCTGTACAAACGGAATTCGGACCGAGCCTTACGCTTTGGACTCACGAGCCCAACACCGAGACGAGATAACGCAGCTCATCCTCGACCTCTGCTTCCGAGGACACCGTCTGGGCAACCTGCTCCCGCAACAGCACGCCAAACCGCTGGCGCAGCCGGTGGATTGCCACGTCAATCGCCCCCACACTGACTCCGCGTTTGGCCGCCAGTTCGGCCCGCGAGACGCTTCCGTGACCGCCGGGTAGAAACCCCTGGAGTTCCTCGAACTGCTGGCGCTTGGCGCCCGCACCACACTCCTGCCGCAGAATCTCCAACGTGCGCTCCACCATGGCCAAAGCCCAGCGCCGCTCGAACAGGGCGTCGGGACTCAAGTTATCCACCGGGCCCGAGGTATAACGCGTCTCCCCCTCGAGGCTGTCCAAAGAAACCACCGCGCAGCCACCCCCGCGACGCCGGGCTTGCGCCCGTTCCCGCTCGTTGGCCAGGAAGTTCTTCAGGCAGGCCAGCAGGAACGAACGAAACTTGCCCGCGGCGGGTTCCACGGCGGCAAGGGCGTTACGTTCCAAGAATCGGCAAAAGAATTCCTGGGTCAGGTCTTCGGCCTCTTGGGGGCCGGAACCGCGCCGCCGGATGAAGGCATAGAGCGGATACCAATAGGTGGAGCACAGGTCCGCGAGGGCCGCTTTGGCCGCCGTGCCCTCGCCGGCGCGAGCGGCCAGGACGACGGTCCAGTGCGTCGTGTGAAAACCCATCGCGGTGGTGGGCGCACCTGAACATGCTTTCGGAACCGGAGTCATGTACTGCAATGTGTACCACAGTGGCCGGTTCTCAAGTCCGGCACGGCCTCACAGTGTCAACCCGGCGCATTTCAGTTTTTGAGCGGGCAGCACGGCAGGTGGTAGCAAGGCGGCATGAAGACAACCTGCCTGTCTGCTCCCGTCTGTTCGTTTGGTCGGCCGCATGGCCCGACAGCGTTGCCCGTGCTCGCGGCGGAACTGGCGGTGAACTGGGAAGCTGCCACCCAGAAGTTCGTCGCCGCCGCGGATCAGAACCAGGGCCACTTGCAAGCCGAGGTGCTGCGCCAAACCCAGGAACTGCAACGCCGGGCCGTCCAGGCCGCAGCCCAGGCCAAGGCCGACACCACGCCCCCCGTGCTGTCCGGTTTGCCACTAAGCCGCTGACCCGCCGGACCCACGGCCACGCACGCACGTTTCGCACCCGCTTCGGCCGGTCACCCTGCGGCGCACGCGCGGTTGGTGCCGCCGCTGCCGGAAGTGGCGTTTCCCGGCCGACGCCGCGCTGGGGTTGGAAGACAGTGCGGGCATTTCGCCCCCGTTGCTGGAATTGGCGTCGGTGGGCCGGTCGCGCTTTGGCGAGGACACCGCTGCGCTCCAAGCTTGGCTCCTACCGTTGCAACGGCAGTTGCAGCAGGAGTCGGCGGTGAAGGTGATTCGGCAGTTGGAGGCGCTGCAGGGCGGATTGGAGGCAGGCAGCCCGGCGCGGGAAATGGTGGCCCGGGAAGTGGCCTGTCTGCGGGAGCCCCAGTCGTGAATGGACTATCGGAGTGCGCGACGGCGGAACGAACCGCTGGGCCGCGGGGCGGTGGAAACGACCTGCGCGCAGTATCAATGTCGGTTCAAGCGCACCGGGCAGTATTGGAGTCCGGCCGGGGTCGAAGCCCTGTGGTGTCTGGACATTTGCTGGCGCAACGAACGCTGGCGTCTGCTCTTCCCCCACACTCGTCCCCCCAACCTGTCCAAAAACTGAAATGCGCCGCCGGACGATCGAGTGGTCAGGTCGAGCTTGTGCGACGCCCCGGCCCGGGGGTATGCTACACCATACCCCGGACGGCGGAGCACCGGCGGCTCGCGTGGGTTGCACGCGGGCAGGTTAGGTCTGGTCGGGCCGGACGCGGTTCCTTCGCACTTGGGCAGACTCAAGTGAAAACAAGATGGTGGATCGGGTTTGTGCTGACGGGCTGTCTGGCCGTTGGTGACGCGATCAATGCCGATGCAGGACCAAGTCCGCATCTCCACTGGCTGGCGGACACCCGTTCGGCGCGGCGGCGGTGCAGTCCCTGGGCCGACGGCCAGTTGCTCTCGGCGGGCGCCGGTTTGAAGCGATGGGATGTCTCCGCCCGGCGACTGAAGCGGACGTTGTCCACGCCACGGGCCGGCGAGGACGTCATCGCGCTGGGCCCGGGCCAGATCGCGTTCACCGCGCGCGGGCCGACCGGACCGCTGCGCTGGGAAACGCACGGGGACAAAGGCGCCTGGGAGCCGGTGCCCGACCAAAGCGGTCCGGAAGTAATCCTTTCCGCCACGGGTCCGCAGCGCTGGGTGCGTGCCGGGCTGGCGGTAGCTTCCCGTTGACCGACATCGGGCGGCCCGATTTCGACCTGCACCTCCTGAGCCCATGATGCCCTTCATTTCAGCCCCGCAGCCCGCCCCCATGAAAACCCGACTCGCCCTGCGGCCCGCTTTGCACCCGGCTGGCTCGACCTGCTTCGCTCCGATGGCAGTGGCCTTCGTCGCTCTGGCCCTGCTTGGCTGCGGCGCCGCGTGCCGCGCGGATTCGCTGGCCAGCGTGGACTTCAACATGCCGGTCCCAGGAACGACCACCGAGATCACCCCGTGGGTGGCCTACGACCTGACGGCGTCGGGCAAGCAGTTCGGAGTTCACCATGACAAGGATGAAGGCCGGTTTGCCTACCTCTCCATCACGGGCGATTTCGACCTCTGGTGCCGCATCGAGTCGGTCCAGAACGACGCCGGCAACCTGGCCACCGCCGGCCTGATGGCGCGCAAGAGCCTGAGCGACGATTCCGAATACGTCCACATCGCCGCCAACTCGCACAGCCCGAAATGGGTCGGCACCGAATACGGTTACGACAGCTTCATCTTCAACGTGCGAGGTGTCGCGGGCGGAAACTTGTTCAAGGAGGGCACGTTCATGTATGGCTGCGCCCGAAACGTGAAGCGCCCGGATGACCGCAGGATTGCCTTCCCGAATTGCTGGGTGCGCTTGAAGCGCGAGGGCAACACCTTCCGCGCCTGGTTTGCCGAAACCGCGGGCGAGCCTCGGGAATCCGACTGGATCGCCCACGAACTGAAGACCGCGGAAGGCTCGTGGCAGGGACAACGCCCGCCCGTCATCCACGACAAGGACCGGGTCTTTCCCCCGACGCTGTATGTCGGGCTCGCCCTCGAGGCCAACGCGGAGGAATACGACAACAGCCGCCCGGTGGCCCGGGCGCGGTTCCGGGAGATTCACGGGCTGTCCCCCAAGGCCAAGGCACCCGCGCCGGTCCGGTCTTCCGCGCGTTTTCTCGCGACCGCCGAAGCCAATCGCCTGGCGGAAGTCACGCTGCGGAGCGACAAGACTTACGCGGATCCGTTCAACGAAGTGACGCTCGATGCGGTCATCACCGATC
>CAYXPA010000138.1:0-8780 GCA_964466945.1 uncultured Verrucomicrobiota bacterium
GACGCCGCCAGCGTGCTGCGCGTGGCGGAGGTCGGGGTCGTGCCGGGCGCGCCCGAAGCGGTGCGACTGCGGTTCCCGGCAGTGGCCGGCCGGGCTTACGCGTTGCAACGCACCCGCGACCTTCCCGCCGTGGACTGGGAAACTGTGGCCACCTGGCCGCCCGCGTCGGCGGACGGCGAGGTGACGTTTGACGACCCGCTGCCGGCCGGGGAGCCGGCCACGACCCGGTTTTACCGCGTCGTGATTCCTTGAAGTTCGGACGGACTTCTCCGCGCTTTGCTTCCCGCAAGCGCCGCCCGCCCCGCGGGGGACTTGCCGCCGCCGCCGCGCCGTTGAATGCTCGCCGCATGGCCGGCTTGGTGTCCCAACAGACCCTCGAGCGAATCCGCGCCGCCAGCGAAATCGTGGACGTGATCAGCGCCTACGTGCCGCTCAAGCGCGCGGGCGCCAGTTTTGTGGCGCTGGTGGGCGGCCGCCTCCTGGCCTGCGGCCTCGCCTGCCTGATCTGCCCGGACGTGGCGGCGAAATAGCCGCGTGGTGGCCTCAAGTTGCTGGTCAACTCCTCCTCGACGCTGATACGGACACCGCCGCCGGGGTTCACCGCAGCGGCCAGCCGCCCTGGTCGTTGATGAGCGTGTCAATGAGCGCCATCTCCACGCGCGTCTCGGCCAGCGCGCCCAGGGTACGCTGGTAATGCTCGATGTCGTCGTGGGTGAGGGTTCGGCCCAGGCGGTCCGTGAGCCACTTCTTGGCCACTTGGTATCCGCCGATGCGGGACTGCCAAACCACCGGAGCCACCCCGTCGAAATATTGAGAGCGGTTGATATACACCCGGCCGCTGGGGCCGGCCTCGTAACCTTTGGGCGGCGCGGGTACGGTGCCGTCCAAGTCCGGCTGGGCGACGCGCTTCCGGGCCCGGGTCACGTCGGCTTTGGGCGGCACGTACACGACCTGCTCGACCACGTTGGAGCCGGGCACGTCAAAGGCGACGTCTTCTTCCACCGTCAGCTTGAGCGTATGCAGGCCCACCAGCCGCTCGCCGCGCGCGCACAATTTCCGGAACAGCGCAAGCTGGCTGGTGACCGGCACCCGCGGGAAGTCCAGCTTCAGGAACTCCGCGTAGCGCGCGCGGTAGCCGGGGGCGTGGAAGATGGCGTAGGCGTAATGAAACACGTCCTCCGGCCCGAAGGTTTTCCTGAGGTTGCCCCGGCCGTCCGGGACGAACTTCAACCCCAGCTTGGCCTCGAATTCGGCGATGAACGCGGCGGCCAGGTTCGGCCGGCGGCCGTTCTCCACCGGCACCAACTCGGCCTGCGCCGCCTCCTCGCCGTTTGGGTAGAGGTAAAGTGGAAAGACGGTGTTGATGTCGTAAGCCGCGCAGGATTTGTGACCCGCGATGACGGTCGTCGCGAAAACACCAAATTCCTCCTTCGTCTGCCGGGTGGTGATGAGGCCCAGGTTCTCGCCAGCGAGGAAGTGCCGCATCAGAGCTGCGGCTGGTGTACCAATGAAGCCTTTGGAAGTACCACTATACCACGTATGCCGAAAGTCGAATGGCCGATACAGGATGACGGTATAGGGGTTGTCTGCGCAATGAGCGGCTACGTCAGCTTTTGCCCGCAGCACCTGCCAATCCCGACTATCGTCGCCAAGGTCATATTTCCAGCGAAGTTCGCGTTCGTCCAGTTGGCGAAAATCCAAGATGACCCGCTTGATTTCCTCGCGCGAGAATTGAATTGAAACGCAATCGCGCTCTGTTTTGACGCCATTCCCCGAAAGAACGAAGGCTTTGCGTATGCTCCATGCGTGGTTCCATTCCTGTTCATGCCGGGCGTTGCGCGGATGGAAAAAGAAATCCGGCGGGTCGGGCGTAAAGGCGATCCACTCGGTATTGGTGATGTTGTGGCGGTTGAGCCAGTCGTACTTGTGCTTGCGCAGCCCCCAGAGGTCGGCGCGATGCACGGTGGCCAGGAGCTTCTTCGCCTTCCCCGCCTTCCCCCGGCCGGCGGGCTTGGCCCCGGGTCGCTTGACCAGCAGCACGATGGCCACGCCCACGGTGATGTCGAAGACGTTTTCGTCCTTCGAGCCATCGGGCGCTGTCTCCTGCTTCTTGGCGGAGCCGTGCAGATTCAGCACGTAAATCTCGTCGAAACTTTCCAGCAGGCTCTGCCGCATCCGGCGGTGGGTAAGGCCGTCCAAATACACGTTGTTGGTGATGAATCCAATGATGCCCTGGCCCGTACGTTCGATGCGCCACTGCGCCCAGCGGATGAATCTGATGAAGTCGTCATCGAGATTGAGCTTTTTCTCCCCCAGGCCGCGCTTGTAATCGGCCAGAAGGCCCAGAATGAAGTCGTTGCGGTTCTGGCGGCCGTAATTCGAGTAAGGCGGATTACCCAGCACCACCAGCACCGGTCGGTGCTTTTTGAGGGCGGTGGCCTCGTTGGCTTCCCGGCTCAGGATGGCCAAGGGACCGAGTTGCTGGGCCACGTGCTCGATGTCTTCCAGCGTGTTGGTGAGGTAGATGTTGAGGCGCTCGCCGGGCTGGAAGGTGTAGCTCCACCGCGCTCGCTGCAATTCCATCAGGTGCCGCGCCTGGCCCAGCTCGAGGCCAAGCTTGAAGTGGGCGACCGCGTACGGCGCCATCATGAGCTCGAACCCGAAAAGCCGCGGCAGCAGGTGCTCGTGGACGTATGCCGGCCACAGCCCGGCCTGGTGCTTGCGCTCGAACTGCTCGCGAATGTGTTCGATCACCTCGAAGAGAAACGTGCCCGTCCCCGCCGCCGGATCGAGGATCAGCACACGATGCGACGGTTCGCCGCCACCCTGGCTGTCGGCCGCGAGCGCAACAGGCAGGCGGGACTTGTCCGCCAGGCCGTCCTTGAGGCCGAAGCGCTCGCGCAGCAGCCAGTCCACGCTTTCGACGATGTACGAAACCACCGGTTCGGGCGTGTAGTAAACGCCCCGCAGCTCGCGCAGTTCCGGGTCGTAGGCGGCGAGGAAGGTCTCGTAAAAGTGCACCACCGGATCGTGTCGGCGGCCCGGACCGCGACCCTTGCCGAAATCCTCCAGGATGGCGGCCATGTCCGCCGCCGCGAGCACCGTGACCAGGTCGCGCACGTAGCCGGCGAATGGTTCGTCTTCGAGCTTGGGCCCCGTGATCAAATCAAAGAAATCGCGCAGAAACGGGTTGGTGCGCGGGATCAGCTTGGCCGCCTCCGCTACGGTAAATTGCGCGCTGACGCCGGACATAACGCGCGCCGAGAACAGCCCGTAAGCCAGCGTTTGCGCAAACATGTCAGCAAACTCCCCCTCGCGACCAGGATCGGCCAGTTCCGGCAGCAGTGTCCGGGCGAAAGTCTCGCGCCAGTCACGCAACAATTCCGAGGCCTGCCCGGTCTGGAACGCGGCAGTGATGGCTTCGCGAATAAGATGGGTGAGACGGGCCAGACGGCGGGCCAGTTCGTCCGCGCCCGTGAGGCGGATGGGGTCCCGGCTCAAAAATTCGCGAAGCAGGTGTGCTGCCCGGGCCAGCGCGTTGTGATCGGGGGTCAGGATGCCTTCGGCGCGCAAGCTGGCCAGACGTACCCGGTCGCGCTCTGCGCCGTCCACAAACCAGCGGAACTCGAGGTAGTCGGTGACCAGCAAGTTGGGCAGGGCGGGCAAATACCGCTTCCGGATTTGTTCCGACTTTACGGCGTCGTCGAGCGGCACGCCGACGTCCTTGGCCTCTACGTGTCCCAACACCAGACCGTCCGCCCGGCGGACGACCGCCAAATCTGGCGCGCCACAGGCTATGCGCCGAGGTTCATTGACCACGGTGACAGATGGCGCCAAGGCTTCCAGCAGGCTCTTGAGCGTAGGCCGGTGGGTGTGTTCGGTGGCGTCGCCACGGCGCAAATCAGCCGCTACAGCCTCCAGGTAGGTGAGCAACTCGCTCATGGGGCCGCACTGCCAAGCTTTTTCGTGTCCATGTGCCAAACCGCCGGATGGACCACACGCTAAGCGCACCCCGGCCGGGCTGACAAGTGCGGACGGTGGGGTGACGTTTGACGACCCGCTGCCGGCCGGGGAACCGGCCGCGGCCCGGTTTTACCGCGTCGTAATTCCCTGATGCCCGGGCAGGCGTCTCCGCGCTTTGCTTCCCGCAAGCGCCGCCCGCCCCGCGGGGGACTTGCCGCCGCTGCCCGCGCGCCGTTGAATGCTCGCCGCATGGCCGGCTTGGTGTCCCAGCAGACCCTCGAGCGCATCCGCGCCGCCAGCGACATCGTGGACGTGATCGGCGCCTACGTGCCGCTCAAGCGCGCGGGCGCCAGCTTTGTCGCGCTGTGCCCGTTTCACAAGGAGAAGACCCCCAGTTTCCACGTCAACCCCCAGCGCCAAATCTTCCACTGCTTCGGCTGCCACAAGGGCGGCGACGTGTTCACGTTCGTCCGGGAAATCGAAAACGTCTCCTTCCTCGAGGCCGTGCGCCGGCTGGCCGAGCGGGCGCGCCTCCCGCTGGACTTCGATCAGACGCCCGGCCAGGAGCGTCAGCGGTTCCTCAAGGAGACCCTCTACGCCATCCATGAGCAGATCACCCAGCGCTGGCAGGCCGCGCTGGCCAACGACGCCGCCGGCCAGATCGCCCGCGATTACCTGGCCAAGCGCGGCGTGGCGCCCGAGGCGGTGAAGCTTTTCCGCCTGGGCTACGCGCCGGACGCCTGGGACGACACGGTCAACTGGGCGCGCGCCCGCGGCTACGACCTGGCCGTGGTCGAGCAGGCCGGCCTCATCATCCGCAAGGACGATGAGCGCGGCGGCCCGCCCCGGTACTACGACCGCTTCCGCGGCCGGCTCATGTTCCCCATCTGCGACGAACAGGGCCGCGTGATCGGTTTCAGCGGCCGCGTCCTGAGCGGCGACGAGAAGACCGCCAAGTACATCAACTCGCCCGAGACCCCGCTCTTCCACAAGGGCCGGGTGATCTACGGCCTGGACAAGTCCCGGCGCGCCCTGCTGGACACCGGCGCCGCCGTCATTTGCGAGGGGCAACTGGACCTCATCGCCTGCTTCATGGCCGGCGTGGAAAACGTGGTCGCCCCCCAGGGCACGGCCCTGACCGCCGAGCACTGCCGCATCCTCAAACGCTACGTGAACGAGGTGGTGCTGTGTTTCGACGCAGACACCGCCGGCCAGAACGCCGCCCTGCGCGCGCTGGACGATCTGCTGGCTTCCGGCCTGGCCATCCGCGTGGCCGCCGTGCCCGCCCCGCATGACCCGGACAGCTTCATCCGCGAGCGCGGCGGCGCGGCCTTTCAGGAGTTGATCCGCGGCGCCACCGGTTTCTTCGACCATCTGCTGGCGCATCTCTGCCGGCAACATGACCTGGGCACCGACCGCGGCCGCGCCGAGGTGGTGCGCGGCCTGGGTGTGGCGGTGCGCAAGACCGGCGACGCGGTGCTCACGGAAACCGTGGCGCGCAAGGCCGCCGGGCTGCTGGGCGTGAGCGTCGAGGCGGTGCGCGCGGAATTCCTCAAGCCGGACCGGGCCCCGGTGCGTGCTCCGGAAGAGACCGGGGTCGAGCCCTCCCCGGAAACCGCCGGCCCGCCGCGGCCTTCGGAAATCGAATTCTGGCTGCTGCGTCTGGTGTTGCTGGACGCTGACCTGGGCAACTGGGCCCTGGGGCACCTGGACCTGGCCTGGATCGAGCATCCCGTGGTGCGCCGCGCGCTCGAAGTCCTCTTCGCGGCGCTGGAACGCGGGGAGCCTCTCGACGTGCCCGCGCTTTTGGCCGCGTTGGCCGACCCGGCCGCCACCGCCCTGGTGACCGAGGCCGTGGCCCTCGAGGAGGCCCTCCCCGAACGCTCGCGCATCGTCATAGACGCAGTACGCCGCGTGCGCGACCGCTGGCTGGACCGGGAAATCACCGAGTTGACCCGGCGTGTGTCGCACCCGGACACGCCGCCGGCCGAACGCGTGGCCGCCCTGCAACGGCAGATGGAACTGCGCCGGCTCAAGACCACCCCGCTGGCTCCCCTGGCCGCGCCGCGGGTCTGAGGCGCGCCGACCCGTGCGGGTCCAGACCGGCGTACGCCCGCCGGGAGTTCGGTCGGGCCACAGCGGCTTACAACGGGGTGTGGCCGCCCGACCGGCGCAGGCCCAGCCCGGCCAGGCTGGTGAGCAGCCCGGCTCCCATCAAGCCGACATCCAAGGGATACGAGGAGCGCCAGGGACCGGTGCTGGATTCGGGCGCCACCACCAGCGAGAACCCGGTCAATTGCGTGTCCAAGCGTTCCTGCTGGTAGCGGAGGAACATCGCTTCCAAAACACGCTCTGCCTGCGCCAGGTCCGCTTTGAGGCGGGCCAGCTCCTGGTCTTTACCGGCCGCGAGGGCTCGTCGCTGGCGTAAGTGCTCGGCCTGCTCTTCCAGCCGCAGACAGGTTTGGCAAACGCCGCGCCCGTGGCATCTTCCGCCCATGCCCTTGCCAACCTGCGTCGTGGCCCTCGCCCTGGCACTGGCCGCCACCGCCCGCGCCGCCACGCCCGTGTTCCGCGCGTTCACCGTGGACGCGGCCATTCAGATCGGCTACGGCCTCGCCGTGGCGGATGTGGATGGCGACGGCCGCCCGGACCTGGTGCTGGCAGACAAACACCATATCGTCTGGTACCAGAATCCGACCTGGCGCAAGCACGTCCTGGCGGAGCGACTCACTTCGCTGGACCATGTATGCGTGGCCGCCGCCGACCTCGACGGCGACGGGCGCGCGGAGATCGCCGCCGGCGCGGGCTGGAACCCCGGCGACACCCGCACCAGCGGCGCGCTGTTTTTCCTGCGCCCGCCCGCCGACCGCACGCAACGCTGGACGCCCGAGCCGCTGCCGCACGAGCCCACCGTGCACCGCATCCGCTGGGCGCGCGACGCCACCGGGCAAATGTCCCTGGTGAGCGTGCCGCTGCACGGCCGCAGCAATGACCCCGCCACCGGCACCGGCGCCGGAGTGCGCGTCCATCGTTACCTGCCCCCGCCCGGCGGCAACGGCCCTTGGCGGCAGGTCTTGCTCCACGAGGCGTTGAACAAGACCCACAACTTCGACGTGGTGCAATGGGACGGCGACCCGGCGGACGAGTTGATCCTCGCCTCGCGCCAGGGGCTTTATCTTTCCGACCCGCAGCCCGACGGCGCCGCCACTCTGACCCTGCTGGCCACGAATACGCTTGGCGGCATGGGCGAGGTGCGGGCCGGGCGGTTGGGCGACGGCCGGCGGTTCCTGGCCGCCATCGAGCCCATGCACGGCCATTCCCTGGCGCTGTTTCGCCCGCCCACCGACGCGGGGCTCTGGAACCGAACCGTGCTGGACGAAACCCTGGTGGACGGCCATGCCCTGGCCACGGGCGACCTGCTCGGCCTGGGCTACGACCAAATCGTCGTGGGCTGGCGCGCCATGAACCGACCCGACGCCCGGGTGGGCATCAAACTGCTGGTGGCGCGTGACCCGGCCGGGGAGGCCTGGGACAGCCATCGAGTGGACGACAACACGATGGCTTGCGAGGACCTGGCGCTGGCCGACCTCGAGGGCGACGGTGACCTGGACATCGCCGCGGCGGGCCGCGCCACCCGGAACGTGCAGATTTACTGGAACCAGCGCCGGGCGGCGCGTTGAAGCCGGAAAGCTGAGTTGGGCGCCTACCAGCCCTCGGTGGGCACAGGACGCGCCGCACGGCCGGCAGCTTTCGCGCACGCCTCGTCGCTCCCGGTGGTATCCGCTCTGTACTGACGAGGCTTTACGCGCTGGCGCGCCTGACCGCACGCGGGGCCTGGCAGCCGTCAGGCGGGCACGCGCGCTACCCGGGCAATTCGGTTCTCCGGGCTCAAAGCATCCGGGGCACCGTGCCATCCGCGGGCGGCGGAGCGCGGAAGACGTTGCCCAGGCGCGGCGTCTCCGGCGGCCGGCTCACGGCCCAGAGGTGGACCACCAGTCCGGCCAGCATCACCAGGTTCATCCCCTGCGAAAAAGCGTGCCAGCGGTTGAACGCCACCTCCGCCGCCGTGCGCCGGGCCGGGGGCGTGTCCGGCGCGTAGCGCGCGCGCTGCAACTCGTGCATGTGCGGGGCGAGCCAACCGCCCGCCAGCAGGCTCAACGCCAGCAGTCCGCCCGCCAGCCCCAGATGCCAGCGCTGAACAAATTTCCCGGCCCGCACGCATTCCATCAGCAGCAGCGTCAACGCGACGCCGCCGCAGACCTGTTGCAGCGTGAACAGCCGGGCAATCACCAGCTCCGCCGCGCGCGCGCGGTGCGGCCGCGGCAGGAAGGCGGCCATCTCCGGGCTGAAAAAGGCCGGGCCGGCGCCGAGCGTGAAAAACACCGTGGCCCCCAGCCAGATGGCGGCGTTGAGCAGGGCCAGGAAACGCAGTGCGGCTTGCACGGGAAAGGAAACTAGGCCGCCGCACGCCCACCGCCAAGCAGGATTGGCCCGCGGGCAGAGCCGCTTTCCCCGACCGGGCCCGCCGGCACCGGCTGCCGCCCGTTTTTCATGCCGCTTGGGACAAAGCCGCGGCCAGCGCCTCTCCTACTCCGACCGGGTCCTTCAAATCGCCCCGCACCTCGCCCCGGCGCGGCGGCCCGCTGCGAAAGGAGACCCCGCGCAGCCACAGCCGGCCGTTGTCCACCGTGGCGTAAGCGGCCACGGGGCTCTGGCAACCGCCGCCCAACGCTCGCAGGAACGCCCGCTCCGCGCTCACGCACTGGTAGGTGTCGTGGTGGTTGAGCCGCGCGCAGATCGTCTCGAGCCGCTCGTCG
>CAYXPA010000139.1:0-8521 GCA_964466945.1 uncultured Verrucomicrobiota bacterium
TGGAAGGCAGGGCTCGACGCCCCACCAAGTCAGAAGCAAGGGCTCGACAGAGTCACGCCCCACCGGGATGGGAGCGGGGGTTCGGCGGCGTGTCGCTGCGTCGGGTGCTTATTCCTCGCCGCAACAGCAGGCTGCAGGTGCGCCGCTGGCAGTGGCCTGGCGCAAGAACTCGATGCGCCAGGTGCCGTCGTCTTCGCACCGGCTGCCCAGGTGCGTGAAACCGGACCGGCCCAGCTTGGTGTACAAGGGCACCGGCTCGAACGGCACCAGCAGCACGAACCGTTGCCCGGGCTGCACGCGCGCGGCGGTTTCATCAATCACCCCGCACGGTGTTTCGCCCCGGGCGAAGATCGGCCGCACGTCCAGCACCACCGCTTCCGCGGCCGGCGACGCGGCGGCTGGCGGTGTGGCCGTTGGCGACGCGTCCGGCCGTGGCTTCGGGGTAAAGCCCGGGTCGGCAAACTGCCCTTTGGTCAGGCGCACCCGCCAGGTCCGGGGCCCGCGTTCGAGGTATTCCCAGCGGAACCGGCCGGTGTGCTCGCACGCAAACTGGTAGTACAGCGGCACCGGGTCGTGGTCGTTGACCAACTCGAAGCTTTCGCCCTCGGCCAGGGCGTCCCAGAACTGAAAGATGGTGGGGTGCCGGTCGCGGGGCGCCAGGGTCCGGACATCCAGCACGGTCGCCGTTGCGGTCACGTTCATGCCCGCAGCTTGGCGGGGCGCGGCGCGGCCCGCTTTGATGCCGGTCAAGCATTGTCCGGCTGCAAGGGCCGCCCAAGGGCAAACTTCATCAGGCAGCGCGGGTCGCCGGGTGGGGATGCCGTAGCGCAGACTTCCCAGTCTGCCGTATCGCGGGTTTCCAGCCCGCTCCGGCCTTGCCCAGCAGCGACCCTCGGCCGACTGGAAGTCGGCGATACAGCAGGTTGGAAACCTGCGCTACGCCGGGAATCCCAACCAAGAAGAAAACCAAGACGCGCCCGACCTCCAAACCCTCCGCAAAAACCACTCCCCCGGGCGCGGCACCTGCTATCTTGAGCCCGGTGCAAGAGCGCGCTTCAAACCGGCGTGGTTGGCGCCGGCGGAGGGTCCACGACTTCGGCGGACTCTGGCTCGCCGTTGCGGTCTTTTTCGCCGGGCTCCCGGCCGCTCCGCGGTCTTTCCCGGCCGCGCCGGCGGACCTCGAGGCAGCGTTCGCCGACGCGCCGCCGCTCCTGCCGCCCGTGCCCAACCAGTTCCTGGTCCGCTTCCGCGACGGCGCCGCCCCGGCCGCGCGCGAAGCCGCTTTGCGCGGCGCGGCGCCGGGCCTGAAGAGCCTGCGCGCGCTGCCCCGCCCGGCGGCCCGGTTGGCCGCGCCCGGCGCCCGGGCCGGGGTGTGGGCCCACCTGGTCGTGGTCGAGACCGCGGACGCGCGCGAAGCCCGGCGCGCCCGGGCGCAACTGGCCGCGCACCCGGACGTGCTGTACGTCGAGCCGAATTACCGCCTGCGCCTGTTCACCGAGCCGCCGGTCCGGCTGCCGAACGATTTCGAGTTCGCCTCCCAATGGGCGTTGCTCAACACCGGCCAGGGCGGCGCCCGGCCCGGCAACGACATCCGCGCCCCGGAGGCCTGGGCCGTGCAGACCGACGCCCGTGCCGTGCCCGTGGCCGTCATTGACACCGGCCTGGACTACTTCCACCCCGACCTGGCGGCCAACGTGTGGGTGAACCCCGGTGAAATCTCCGGCAACGGCCGCGACGACGACGGCAACGGCTACGTGGACGATGTGCACGGGTACGATTTCGTGAGCGACGACAGCCACCCGATGGACGACCACACCCACGGCACGCACGTGGCCGGCATCATCGGGGCAATGGGTGACAACCGCATCGGCGTGGCCGGCGTCTGCTGGCGGGCGCGGTTGATGGCGTTGAAGGCCTTCGACGAACGCGGCGCAGGCACCGTCGCCGCCGTGGTCGAGGCCATTCATTACGCCGTGGCCAACGGCGCGCGCGTCCTCAACGCCAGTTGGGGCGCCAGCGACAAGAGCCTCGCCCTACAAGAAGCGGTGGGCGCTGCCTGGGATGCCGGCGTGCTCCTGGTGGCCGCCGCCGGCAATGAACGCTCGGACCAGCCGCCTTTCCCCGCCGCCTTCGGCCCCGCCCTGGCCGTGGCCGCGCTCGACGCCTCCGGCCAGCGCGCCGGCTTCTCGAACTACGGCCCGTGGGTGGACCTGGCCGCGCCCGGCGACGCCATCCTCTCCACCACGCCCAATTCCCGCTACGACCTGCTCAGCGGCACTTCGATGGCCGCGCCGCACGTGTCCGGCGTGGCCGCGCTGGTGCTCGCGCAACACCCCGACTTCTCTCCCGCCCAGGTGGCCAACCTCCTGCGCAACGCCGTCGAGGACGTGCGCGCCGACCGTTACGTGGGCAGCGGCCGGCTCCACGCCGGCAAGGCGCTGCGCGCGGTCGCCCCCTATCCCCTGGCCGCGCTCACCGTGCCGCCGGTCGTCGCCGGGCGGCTCGACCTCACCGGCACCGCGGCGGGCGAACACTTCGCCGCCTACCGCCTCGAGTACGGCGCGGGCACCTACCCCGAGCAATGGACGGTCTTTCACGAGGCCACCGCTCCGGTCACCGACGGCGTCCTGTACCGGGACTTTGCCAGCGACCGCCTCGGCGAGGGCCCGTACTCGCTGCGCCTGGTGGTCACCGACACCTTCGGCCAGCAAGCGCAGGCCCGCGCGGTCTTCACCGTCCGCAACGTCCAGATTCTCGCCCCGGCCGCCAACGACAGCCTGCGCGCCGGCGAGGTGGTGCGCGTGCGCGGCACGGTCTTCGGCGTCGGCCGCACTTATACCCTCGAGCACGGCCCCGGTCTCCACCCCGCCGCCTGGTCCACCGCCGGCATCACGCTGACCGGCGGCGGCCAACACGAGGTCTTCAATGACCTGCTGGGCACGTGGGACACCGCTCAGGCCGCGCCCGACCGGTTCCACACGCTGCGCCTGGTCGCCCGCGCCAACGGGGTGGTCGTGGGCGAATGGCGCTCGACGATGATCCACCTGGACTCGCAACTGCGCCCCGGCTGGCCGCTCCACCTGCCCGCGCCGGGCGTTTACCCCACCAACGACTGGCGGCACTTCACCGTGGCCGACCTCGACGCCGACGGCCGCGCCGAAATCCTCCGCGTCCAGCCCGGCGCCTCCGCCCGCGACCCGGTCCGGCTGCTGGCCTTCGGTCCCGACGGCGCGTTGCGCTGGGCGCAAGACCTCGCCCCCGGCGAGCCGGCTTCGGACCTTCCCGTGGTGGGCGACCTGGACGGCGACGGCCGGCTCGAGGTGCTCGTGGACGCCGGCGAAAGCCGCTTGCTCTACGCCTTCCGCCACGATGGCTCGCCCTTGGGCGGCGCCTGGCCCGTACCCCTGCCCGGCGCCGCGCCCGGCAAGGTGATCGCCGACCTGGACCGCGACGGCCGGCCCGAAATCATCGGCCTGACCAACCCCTGGGCCAGTGCCCCCAACGAGTCCGGCCGTCTCTTCGTGCTCGAGGCCGACGGCACGCTGCGCGCGAACTGGCGGGCGGATTTTTGCTGGGCCACGGCCGGCTGGCCGCGGCGCCTGCCGGCGGTGGGCAACTTCGATGACGACCGTGACCTCGAGATCGTGGCGCCCTTCGGCTGCGGCAGCCTGGCCCTGTTCGACCTGTCCGTCCCCGACCAGCCGGTCTGGCGCAAGGACACCGGTGGCGAACTCCTCGCCCCGCCGGTGGTGGGCGACCTGGACGGCGACGGCCGCGACGAAGTCCTCGCGGGGGTGAACGACCCCGACGCCATCAACGGCGTCGGCCAGGCCGGCGGCCTCTACGCCTTCGACGGCTACGGCAACCTCCTGCCCGGCTGGCCGGTGCTGGTCCAGGCCTCGTTCGCCACGCCGCTGGCCCTGGGCGATGTGGACGGCGACGGCGCGCTGGAAATCGCCGCCGTCGAGACCGGGCTGCCGCGCGTGCACCTCTTGCGTCGCGACGGCTTCGCCCTTCCCGGCTGGCCGCTGCCGCTCAATCCCCTGCCCGTGCTGCGCTCGGGACCGGTCCTGGCCGACCTGGACGGCGACGGCGAACTCGAAGTGGTCCTGCCCGTCCCGGGGCTTTTGCGCCTGGCCCTGCTCGAGAACGACCTGGCCCTGGCCGGGGGCGTGCTTGCTTGGGACCGCCACGGCGGCGCGCTGGACCTGCACCCGCACCCGGGCCTGAACGGACTCTTTGCCGAGGCCACCGCCGGCGGCAGCCGTTACCGGGCCGCGCCCGCCGTGGTGACGGACCTGGACGGCAACGGCCGGCTCGACGTCCTCGCGGCCAGCATCGAGGACACGGCCTACGCCGCGCCGCCCGGCGCCAGCACGCGCAAGGAGCGCTACAGCCTTTACGCCTGGGAACTGTCCCGCCCGTACCGGCCGCAACCGCTGGACTGGCCGATGTTCCAGCGCGACGCCCGGCACTCCGGTTACGCCGAATCGCCCGCCGCCACCAACCAACCGCCGGTGTTGACTGATCTGCCCGACCAAACCATCCCCGTGGACGGCGCCTTTCTGCCCATCGCGCTGGACCGCTACGTCGAGGACCGCGACCACGGCGCGGCCACCCTGCGCTGGAGCGTGACCGGCGCCCGCGAACTGCGCGTCACCATCACCCCGCAACGCGTCCTGCGCGTGGAGCCGCCGCAGCCGGGCTGGACCGGGAGCGAGACGCTGCGCCTGGTGGTGCGCGACCCCGAGGGGGCCGAAGCCGCGGGCGAAGTCAGCTACGCCGTCCGCGCGGATTACCGGCCGCCCCTGGCCCACAACGACGCCGCGCTCACGCTCGAGGACCAGGCCGTGGACGTTCTGGTGCTGGACAACGACACGCATCCCCTGGGCCTGCCGCTGCGCATCGAGCAGGTGAGCCGCCCGGCACGCGGGCGAACCGCGCTCAAAGCTCCCGGTGTGGTCACCTACACGCCGGCGCCGGACTCCCACGGCGAGGACGCCTTCACGTACCTGGTGTCGGACGGGCGGGACGGCCTGGCGTTGGGCACCGTCACCGTGCGCGTGTTGCCGGTGCCGGACCCGCCCGTGGCCGGAGACGATTTTGCCACGATTGACGAGGACACGCCCGTCGAGCTGGACGTGCTGGCCAACGACTCCGACCCGGACGGCGAGCCCTTGGTCATTGCCCGATTCACCGCGCCCACCAATGGCGTGGTGCAGGTGACCCCGGAGCACCGGCTTCGCTACACGCCTGCCGCCGACTGGTCCGGCGGCGACGGCTTCACCTACACGGTGGCCGACCCCACCGGCCTCGAGGCCACGGCGCGTGTCACCCTCGTGGTGCGCCCGGTCAACGACCCGCCCGAGGCGCCGGACCAGACCTACGTGCTCAATCGCAACACCTCCCGGGACGTGTTCTACCAGGCCCGCGACCCGGACGGCGACAAGCTGAGCTTTCGCATCGTGGACGAGCCGCGGCATGGCGAGTTGTGGGCCTACCCGGACATCGCCACGTACTATCCGCGCCGCGGGTTCACCGGAGAGGACTGCTTCACTTACAGCGCCAGCGACGGCACCTACACCAGCCGCCTGGCGCGGGTGACCTTTCAAGTGCTGGACCGGAACAACCCGCCGCAGACCGAGCCGCTCGAGCTGGCCACGCGCGTCAACCGCCCGCTCACCTTCGCCCTGGCGGCCACGGACCTCGATGAGGACCCGGTGCAGTTCGAGATCACCGAGCCGCCCCGCCACGGCACACTCGCGCCCGCGGGCACCAACTTCGTGTACACCCCGGCGCCGGACTTCCTGGGCGAAGACGCCTTCACCTGGCGCGCCGGCGACGGCCGCGACTTCAGCCCGCCCACCCCGGCCCGGATCACGGTCACGGACAAGAACACCCCGCCCGTGGCCAAGCCCGCCACCGTCGAGGTGCGCGTGAACACCCCCACCGAACTCACCCTCCCGGCCCACGACGGCGAAGGCGACCCGCTGCGCTTCACCGTCGTGACCAACCCGCTCGCCGGCACGCTCAGCGGCCCGGGGCCGGTCATGCGATACACGCCCGCGCCGGACTACGTGGGGCCGGACCGTTTCAGCTTCACGGTGAGCGACGCCGAGTTCACCAGCCCGCCGGCCACGGTCACGTTGCACGTGGTGCCGCGCAACCGCATGCCCCTGGCCGAAAACCAGACCCTCGTCCTACCCGCCGGCGAGCCCACGCTGCTCGTCTTCGACCTGCGCGACCCGGACGGCGACCCCCTCGAAGTGGTCATCCTCAAGGGCCCGCGTCTGGGCCGGTTGACCGGTCTGGGCACGAACTTCGTGTACGCCCCGCGCAGCCCGTTGCCGGGCACCGACAGCTTCACCTACAAGGCCTGGGACGGCCTGGCGTACAGCGAAAGGCGCACCGTGTACCTGCGCCTGGAAAACCCGCCGCCCCCGCCCCCGCCGCGGTTTGGCGGCATCGAGTGGCTGGCGGTGGGCGCGGTGCGCCTGCGGCTCGAAGCCGAACCGGGTGACCGGCTCCGCCTCGAACGATCCACCGACCTGATCGCGTGGGAAACGGTCCAGCAAACCGTCGCTCCGGCCCGCGAAGTCGAGTGGCTGGACGTGCCGCCACCGGGAGCAAGCGCGGTCTTCTACCGCGCCCGGCGCGAGTGAGGCCCCGCGCGCCGGGAGTGCTCGGAGAGCTTCGCTGCCGCGCCGAGCGAGCGCCCGGTCAATCGCGGAGCGTGTGGAGTGCGCCTGCCTGCCGCGCTTCGCGTGGCGCAGGCAGGCCGGCTTGCCGGCGCTTTTTGGTAGGGCCGCGCTGCGGCGCGGCCGGGTCGAGCGGCGCCGGCGCAGCGGCGCCCTACCGCGCGCGCGGGCAGGCTGGCCGCTTGCGCTGCGGGCTTGGCGACAGGTTGCCGCCGTGGACGGCCAGGTAGGCCGTTCCACCCTGGGGAAAAGCGGCAGCAAGCTGCCGCACTCCAAACGCTGTCGCGCAGGCCGGGCACCCGATCAGTCGCGGAGCGTGTGGAGTGCGCCGGCTTGCCGGCGCTATCGGTAGGGCCGCGCTGCCGCGCGGCCGCGTCGAGCGGCGCCGGCGCAGCGGCGCCCGACCGCGCGCGCGGGCAGGCTGACGGCGCGGTTGCCGGGAGCGGCACGCGCGAGCGCGGGCGTTCACCGGACTTGAGGCCCGCGCGACGTTTCGGCGCTCGCCGCGCTTTGACCGCTTGGCCGGGCTGGCCGCCTCGGCTAACTTCCACCCCGAAGGGCGGGCACGTGTGTCCCGCCGTCTCGATTGCCACCCGTGTTGAACGCGACTTCCACCTCGAGCGCGCCCGCCGCCGGCCAGCCCGCGCTGACGGCGCCCACGCCCGCCGCGGTTGAGGTTCCGCCCGGCACAGCGCCCGTTCGCCCGACGCGCCTGCCCGAATTGCTCGCGCCGGCCGGGAACTGGGACTGCGCCCGGGCCGCGGTCGAAAACGGCGCGGACGCCATCTACTTCGGCCTCGAGCGTTTCAACGCCCGGATGCGCGCGCCGAATTTCACCGAGGCCGATTTGCCGCGCTTGATGGAGTTCCTGCATCGCCGCGGCGTGCGCGGTTACGTGACCTTCAACACGCTGGTGTTCACCGACGAGCTGCCCGAGGCCGAGCGCAGCCTGCGCGTGATGATCGCCGCCGGCGTGGACGCGGTGATCGTCCAGGACGTGGGCCTGTGCCGGTTGATCCGGCGGCTTTCGCCGGACTTTCCCATCCACGTCTCGACGCAAATGACTATCACCAGCGCGGCGGGCGTGGCGTTTGCGCGCGAGCTGGGTTGCAGCCTGGTGGTGCTGGCCCGCGAATGTTCGTTGCGGGACCTCGAGGCCATCCAGCAGGCCGACGCCGCGGCCATGCCGCTCGAGGTCTTCGTGCACGGCGCGCTGTGCGTGGCCTACTCGGGCCAGTGCCTCACCAGCGAGTCGCTGGGCGGCCGCTCGGCCAACCGCGGCGAATGCGCGCAGGCCTGCCGCCTGCCCTACGAGCTGGTGCGCGACGGCCAAACCGTGCCCTTGGGCGAGCGCCGTTATCTGCTCAGCCCGCAGGACCTGGCCACGGTGGAACTGGTGCCGGAGTTTGTCCGGCTCGGCCTGGCTTCGCTCAAGATCGAAGGCCGCCTCAAGTCGCCCGAGTACGTCGCCAGCATCACCCGCATCTACCGCGAGGCCCTGGACGCCGCGGCGGCACAGAACGCCGGCGCCCGAACCCCGGAAGCCGGGAGTCAGGAGCCGGAGGCCGGGAGGCTCGCGGCGCGGCAGTACGAGCTGCAGATGGCCTTCTCGCGCGGCCTGTACACCGGCTGGTTCGGCGGCATCAACAACCAGGCGCTGGTGCACGCCCGTTACCCCAAGAAACGCGGCGTCTTCCTCGGCGAAGTGGTGCGCGTGGTCGGCCAACGTGTCCACGTGCGGCTCGCCGGCCCGCTCAAGCCCGGCGACGGCGTGGTGTTCGACGCCGGCCGGCCGGACGAGCCCGAGGAAGGCGGGCGGGTGT
>CAYXPA010000140.1:0-8252 GCA_964466945.1 uncultured Verrucomicrobiota bacterium
ATACGGCAGGTTGGAAACCTGCGCTACGCGGCCGGACCGACGGCGGGGGCGCCGTCGGCGGCACGCGCGGGCGCGGGCGCACCCCGAAACGGGTCGGCGGCAGGGGGCTGCTGCGGAAGTCCAAGTTGGTCATGCCACCTGGTTCCAACCGAATCGCCCGGCTAAGGCCCGGGCCGGCGCAGCTCGAAGCGGCCGTGGTCGTTGCGGCTTCGGTAGGTGGCGTGGAAGTTCGTGGGATTCGCCCGGCCCGTGTAGGTGTACACGCCGCCGGCGAGCTTGCCCAGGTCGGCTTCGCCTTCGAACCGGACCTCGCCCTTCGCCGCCTCGGTGGTGTGTAACTGCACCGTGTAGCCGAAGGTCAGCAGCCCGGCGTAGCGCGCGTGAAACCGGGCGCGCCAGACCTGGTTGGTTTCCGGGGTCAGGATCGCCCGCAACCGGCCGCGATGCCCGTTG
This sequence comes from uncultured Verrucomicrobiota bacterium, assembly GCA_964466945.1. GTDB lineage: Bacteria > Verrucomicrobiota > Verrucomicrobiia > Limisphaerales > J093 > DSVZ01. The sequence goes on from CAYXPA010000140.1 coordinate 454, forward strand.
ACCTCGCTGACCCAGACACCTTCCCAGCGGCCGCCGATACCGGTGGCGGGCGCGGGCTGGCGGGCGGCGGCGCGCCATTCCCGGCCGAGGCTTGAGCAGCCGGTCAACGCGACCAGCAGCAGAGCCAGGGCGAAGACCGGGTGTGGAGCCGCAAACCGACGTCGCGGCAGCGCGCCCAGCGGGGACACGACGTTCACAGCGTTCATGGCTTGGCGAAGACTTTGGCCAGGTCGGCCAGGTCGGCGGCGGTCGCCGGCGGCGGGTTGAGGGCCTGGCGCAGGTACAGGATGGCGTCGGCGATGGTGGTGACCGCGCGCGGCAAGGTGGCGCCAGCGGCGTTGGGGTGTCCGCCGCCCTGAAGGCGGCTGGCGACCTTGAGGGCCTCGCCGCCGCGGCTGCGGAGGCTGGCGATGACGGTGTTGCCGCCCTTGCGGTAAAGCGTGCACAGCACCGGGTACGGCGTGGCGCCTTCCTCGATGAGCCGGTGAACGATGAGGTTCACATTGCCCACCACCGTGTCCACGTAGCCGACTTCGGGTGAGAGCTCGACGATGTTGGCGCGGCTCCAGTCGTAGCCCAGCGGGTCTTCGACGCGGCGGCGCACAGCCATGACCTCGAGCAGCGGGTGGTCCAGCAGGCGTTCCAACTCGCCGCCGATGAGGGCGTGGAGGTTCCAGAAGCCGTAGCTTTTGACCAGGTTGGCGTAGTCGCAGGCGGCCACGAAGTCCGGGTGGTCCATCAGGAACAAGTCGGCCAGGTTGCTCAGGTGCACCAGGCGGTCGAGCGCGGGCGAGGCCAGGCCGGCGGCGCGACACAACTCGTAGCAGAGCAGGCCGGCGGACTTGGCGGGGTCGTGGATGAGCCGGGCGCGCTGCGGCGGGGTGTCGAAGTTGTGGTGGTCAATGATCACCCAACCCGGGCGGTCCAGGCGCGTCTCGAAGGAGAAGTCGGCCACCCAGGCGGATTTTTCCGGCAGGGCGCGCTGCCGCCAGGGGTGATTGTGATAGGCCTCCAGGCGCACGGTCTCGCCAAAGAGCGCCCGGGCCAGGCGTTGCAGCAGCAGACCGGACACGAATCCGTCGAGGTCGCTTTCGTGCACGCAGATCACCTGCGGGCGGGGCAAATCCAACATGCCGGCAGCGTAGCCGGGGGCGGGGCGCTTGGCCAGCGGGGTCTTCGAGGCCGCGCGGCGCGGCGCGGTTCATGCCTTGTCACGGCCCGGGCGGTGGGGCCAGACTGGCGCGGCATGGTTGACTTGTTCGACTTGAGCGGCGAGGTGGCGGTGGTCATCGGCGGCGGCGGGGTGCTGGCCGGCGCGGTGGCCGAGGGGTTTGCCGCGGCCGGCGCGGCGGTGGCCATCCTGGACTTGCGCCCCGAGGCGGGGGAGGAGCGGGCGCGGCAGATTCGGGAGCGCGGCGGCCGGGCGCAATTTTTCCAGGCCGACGCCCTGGACCGCGGCAGCCTCGAGCGGGCGCGCGACGCGGCCGAGGCGGCGTTCGGGCCGGCCACGATTCTGCTTAACGCCGCCGGCGGCAACGATCCCAAGACCACGGTCACGCCGGAGAACCCCTTCGAGGCCATTCCGCTCGAGAACTGGCGACGGAACTTCGATCTGAACCTGGTCGCGGGCGTCTTGCTGCCCTGCCAGGTGTGGGGGCCGGGCATGGTGGCGCGGGGGCGCGGCAGCATCATCAACATCGCCAGCGTCTCGGCGCACGTGCCGCTGTCCCGGGTGGTCTCGTACTCGGCGGCCAAGGCGGGCGTGCTCAACCTCTCGCGCTTCCTGGCCCGCGAATGGGCGCCGCGCGGAGTGCGCGTGAACACCCTCACGCCCGGTTTCTTCCCGGCCGACCAGAACCGCGCGCTGCTGTTCCACCCCGACGGTTCGCCCACCGAGCGGACGCGCCAGATTTGGAACCACACCCCGATGGGCCGCTTCGGCGAGGCGCACGAGCTGGTGGGCGCGGCCATTTTCCTGGCCAGCCATCGGGCCAGCAGCTTCGTCACCGGGGCGGACCTGCGGGTGGACGGCGGTTTTTTGGCGCAAACGATCTAACCCCCCTCGCCGCATGGAAACCCAGCAAGTCATCGCCCCGCCCGGCCGAACGCTCGACCCCGGCGTGGTGCGCGACCTGGTGGCGGACGCCTACCCCTCCGGCGACTTCGGCAGCCAGCGGGTGCTGGTGATCATCCCCGACCACACGCGCACGGCGCCGGTGGGGCAGATTTTCAAGGGACTGTTTCAACAACTGGGCGGGGTGACGCAGGCCTTCGACGTGCTGGTGGCGCTGGGCACGCACCCGCCCCTGAGCGAGGCGGCCATTTGCCGGCGGCTGGAAATCACCGCCGCCGAGCGCCGCAGCCGCTACGGCCGCGTGCGGTTTTTCAACCACGCCTGGGACGACCCCGCGGCCTTGCAAACCGTGGGCACGCTCTCGGCCGAGACCATCCGCGAGTTGTCGGGCGGGCTTTTCGCGCTGGACGTGCCGGTGGAGGTCAACAAGCTGCTCTTCGACTACGACTCGGTGATCATCATCGGGCCGGTTTTCCCGCACGAGGTGGTGGGTTTCTCGGGCGGCAACAAGTACCTCTTCCCCGGCGTGGCCGGGCCGCGGATTCTGAACTTCTTCCACTGGCTGGGCGCGGTGATCACCACGCCCCGGATCATCGGCCACAAGTGGAACCCGGTGCGCCGGGTGGTGGACCGGGCCGCCGCGCTGGTGCCGGTGACCAAGTTTTGCCTGGCGATGGTGGTGGACCCGGCCGGCGGGCTGCTGGGGCTTTTTTCCGGCACCCCGGAAGGCGCTTGGGACGCCGCCAGCGAATTGTCTGCCCGGTGTCACATCGTGTACCGGGACCGTCCTTTCCACACCATCCTGTCCTGCGCCCCGCCGATGTACGACGAGCTGTGGACCGCCGGCAAATGCATGTACAAGCTGGAGCCGGTGCTGGCCGACGGCGGCGAGCTGATCATCTACGCTCCGCACATCCGGGAATTCAGCGTCACCCACGGCCGGTGGATCGAACAGATCGGTTACCACTGCCGGGACTACTTCCTGCGGCAATGGGACCGCTTCAAGGATGTGCCCTGGGGAGTGCTGGCGCACTCGGCCCACGTCCACGGCCTGGGCACGTTCGAGAACGGCGTCGAGACCCGCCGCGCCCGGGTGACCCTGGCCACGCAAATCCCCGAGGCGCGCTGCCGCGCGGTGAACCTGGGCTACCGGGACCCGGCCAGCATCCGGTTGGAAGACTACGCCGGGCGCGAGGCCGAGGGCGTGCTGTTGGTGTCCAAGGCCGGCGAGATGCTCTACCGGCTCAAAGACCCGCCGGCCTGGGCGCGGGCGTGAGGCCGGCCCGGTTGGCCGGGAGTCCTTCGCGGCGCGCCGACCCTGCCCTCGGCCGGGGAGCGAGCACCGGCCCGCCGGTCATTCGTTCCGCAACGCGGCCAGCAATTCGCCGCGCCGCGCCGCCGCCGCGGCCAGGGCCGCCCAAACCGCGCCGTTGACCAGGATGGCCGCCAAGGTCGCTCCGAGCGAGCCCCACGGCACCTCCGTGCCCGCGGCCCACACGGCCGGCAACACCGCCACCGCGGCAGCCAGCACCCCCAGCGCCAGCCCGGCCCCCAGCAGGGCCAGGTGTTCGCTCAACACCACCCCCCGCAGGGCCCGCCGCCGGAACCCCACCGCCAGCAACAGCGCCAGCTCGCTCCGGCGCTCGAGCACGTTGCGCAACACCACCACGCCCAGCCCCACGCTGCCCAGGAGCAGGCCCAGTCCGCCCAGCACCTGGAACGTGCCCAGATAGGTGTTCTGCACCGCGTTGAAGGCCGCCAGCCGACCCGCCGCCGGGGTCACCTCCACCCCCAGATCCCGCAACCCGCGTGTCAGCTCGGCCGCCGCCGCCTCCCGACGCTCGGCGGGCGCGTCCACGAGGAAAAACCGGTACCCGGCCGCGCTGGGAAAGCGCCGCACGAACTCCGCCTCGTCAATCACCAAACTGCCCTGGAGGATCGAGTTGGCCAACGCGCCCACCAACCGCAGCTTGAACGGCCGCCCGCGTTCGTCCGTGAAGTCGAGCGTCTCCCCCACCCGGCGCCCCAGCGCCCACTGGATCGAAGCGGCGTCGCCGATGGCCGGCACTTCGTCCGGCGGCGTGTCCGGACCGCGCCGCAGGGCCAGCCAGGGCTGCGTCGCGTGCGAGCGGTCGGCCAGTCGGGCGAAGGTGAACGCGCTGCGGGCCGCCAGCAGCTCCGGGTTCACGCCCAGCAACCGCGGCGTCTGCGCGCGATTCAGGTTCAGGCAACTGGCCTCGTCGCCGTCCCGCACGCGGAAAGGCACCACACTCACCCCGGCCAGCGCGCCGGCGTCCAGCCCGTAGGCCTCCCGACCGTCCGCCGCGTTCAGGTCGCGCACCACCGTCTGCGTGGCCTCGGCGATCAACGCAAACCCGCCCGTGCCTGAGGCGCGCCGCTCGAGCCCGCGACCGGCCTCGAGCCGAAACACGCCGATGGCTGCCACCAAAAAGCTCCCGCAGGCCAGCAGCCCCACCACCGCCAGGCTGCGCCGGGGCTGCCGCGTAGCGGCGCGCACGCCCATGCCGGCCAGCGACAGGCGCGTGGCGGACGCAGAGTTGCCCAGCGCGCGCAACCCGGCCAGCGCCCCCGCCAGCCCGGCCAGCAACAGCAGCGCGCCCGCCCCGAAGAACAACCCCGCTGCCGCGCGGTCCGGTCGCGCCGCGGCCTGGCCCACCAGCGTGAGCGCCCCCAGGGCGCAACCGCCGGCCAGCACCACCGGCCCGCGCGGCGGGGCCGGTTTGACCTCCCCGGGATTTTCCAGCGCGCCCTCGGCCAGGAGCAGCCGCGCCGGCAGGCGCAAATAGTGCCGCAAGGCCAGCGCCAGGGTCAGCCCGGCCACCAGCACCGCCGCGGTGTAACCGCCGCACAACGTGGCCGGCTCCACGTGCAGCCGGAGCGGCAATCCGCCCACCGCCTCGCGCCAGAGCGTGGACAGCCCGTGCAGAAGCGCCCGCGCGTAGCCCGGTCCTCCCCAGGCGCCCAGCGCGGCGCCGAGCAACGCCACCAGCGCGCCCTCCGCCAGGAGCAGCCGGCCGGCCTGCCCGGGCCGAAACCCCAGCGCCAACAGCGTGCCCAGCTCGGTGGCGCGCCGCTCGATGGTGAACTGAAACAACACCGCCAGGAGCAGCAGCGCCGCCGCGATCAGGAAGAAGCTGAAGCCCAGGAAAAGCTGGCCGAAGTCCTGCGCCTGCGCGCTGGCGGCCAGCGCCTGCTCCCGCACCGGCACGAAGCGCAGCCCGAAGGCCGCCGGTTTGAGCGCGCGTGTCAGCAGGGTGCTCAGCCCGGTGCGGAGCGGGGCGGTCTGGCGCTCGAAGGCCGCCCGGTCCGGCGCCGCCCGGAAGGGCATCGTGAAGCGCACCGCGGTCAGGTTCCCGAACCGGTTTTCCCAGAGCCGCTGGCCGGCGGCCAGGCTGATCACCGCCTTGGGCGTGCCGCGGTACTCGCGCCAGTACGCCTCGTCCGCGGGGCGGATGCGGGTGTTGTCAATCGGCAGCCCGGTGTCCCAGTCGCGGCAGTTTTCCGCGTCGGTCAGACCGGGAAAATCCGGCATCAGGTCGCGATCCAGGCCCGGCGTGTCCATCGGCAGGACGCCGCGGATGCGGAACGTGGCCGCGCGCTCCTCGAGTTGGCGCATGGTCCCGACCACGTAGAACTTCATCGTCAGGACATCGCCCGGTCCGGCCTGCAGGTCGTCCGCCAGCCAGCGGGTGATGAGGATTTCGTCCTCGGCCAGGTCGCGCGGGGCCAGGGGCGGGCCGGTGGCGGTGACCATCGAGTATGGCGTGGCGCGCTCGCCCACGCGCAGTTCGTTCACGAAGTAGGTGAGCACGCCCGTGGCGTTGACCCCGGGAAACTCGCGGGGGAGCCGGGCCACGAGTGCATTGGTGTCGCCCGGCGCGGCGCCGAAAACCGCCTCGCCCACGACGGGGTCCAGGAACACGCGCGGGCTGCGCAGTTCGAGTACGCCCGACCCGGGCACGGCGCGCCACTCGAGCTGGGCGTCGGCCAGTTGCCAGCGCTGGGTGAGCACGCGCTCGAGGTGCTCGCCCAGCGGGAACGGGGCGTTGCCGGACCAGACCAGGACGTTGCCGGCCCTCACGCCCGGCGGCGCGGGCAGGGGCTGGGGCTCGGCGACCAGGAGCAGGTTGGCGCGGTCGTTGGCGCCGACGCGCTGTTGCAGCGCGCGCAACGAGACAAAGGCGTTGAACGGAGCGACCTGGCTGGCCTGGAGACCAAAGCGCCCGAACTGGGCGTCGCTAACCACCGCCTGCACGCGCAGGCGCAACGCCACCGTGGCGTCTTCCTCCGGGGCCAGCGGGGCGTCGGGCGAAAGCGCCTGCGGCTTGGGCACGCGCAGCAGCACGGTGTCGCCGGGCCGCGCGCGCAATTGGGCGGCCAGGGGTTCGTTGAGCACGACGGCGTCGGGCGGTAGTTCGGCCGGGGCCGACGGCGTGGGAGCCAGTTGCCAGAAACGGCCATCCACGCCGAGCACCTGGACCCGATTGGCGCGCGCCGAGCCGTCCGCGTTAACCGCCACGCCGGGCAGGAGCAACGCCGGCGCCGGGGCCGGCGTGCCGGGGCGGATGTAGCCCACCTGGGCCAGGCCGAGCTGGAGGTTTTGGACCAGCGCCATCGTGAACAGCCGATCGCCCGAGGCGAGCGCGTAGGCGGTCTGTCCCAGGCGGAGCAACGCCAGCTCGCGCAACGTGCCGCGCACCGAGTCGCCCACCGCGAGCGCGCCGATCAACACGGCCGCCGCCACCGACGAGCCCAGGAGCGTGCCCCAGTGGGCGCGGGCGTGGTAGCGGAGGCTGCGCAGGATCAGGCGAAACCGGGACATGGGCAGTGGGGCCGGGCTTCAGGCGGGGGCGGGCAGGTCGCGGAGGCGGCCATCGCGCAATTCCAGGACGCGGCGCATGCGGCGGGCCAGTTCGAGAGAGTGGGTGACCACGACGAGGCTGAGGCGGAGCTCGCGGTTCAGGTCCGCCAGCAATTGGGCGAGGGTCTCGGCCGAGGCGCGGTCCAGCGCGCCGGTGGGTTCATCGGCCAACAGGAGTTGCGGTTCGTTGATGAGGGCCCGCACCACCGCGGCGCGCTGGCGTTCGCCGCCGGACAATTGGCCCGGCCGGTGGTGCAGGCGGTGGCCCAGGCCCACCCGCTCGAGCAGGCGGCGGGCGCGCTCGGGCGCACCGTCGCGGAGCACCTCGTTGCGGGTGGCGAGCGTGGGGACGAGCACATTTTCCCACACGGTGCACTGGGGCAGCAGATGGTGCATCTGGAAGACGAACCCCAGGTGCCGGTTGCGCAGCTCGGCCAGGGCGCGCTCGTCCAGCGTGGTGAGGTCGCGGCCCTCGAAGAGCACCCGGCCGGAGGTCGGGCGGTCCAGCGTGCCGATGATGTTCAGGAGCGTGGTCTTGCCGCAGCCCGAGGGCCCCACGATGGCCAGCGACTCGCCGCGGTCCAGGACCAGCGAGATGTCGGAAAGCACGGGCGGTTCCCCGGCCAGGCCGGGGTAAGCCTTGGTCACGGCCTGCAATTCGAGCAACGGGGGCGTGTCGGCCATCGCGCGGCAGGATAGACGTGGCGGGCGGCGCGGGAAAGCAATTCACGGGCGGTCGTAGCCGCCACCCGAAGCAGACCGTCCACCGGCGCAAACCTTCCGCCGCCACCGCTAAGAGCCTGTCGGACTTTTTTCGAGGGAAGATTGCTGTGAATTGAACCA
>CAYXPA010000141.1:0-7911 GCA_964466945.1 uncultured Verrucomicrobiota bacterium
GCGGCAGACGGGAGGTGCTCGCGGGCCAGCGCCAGCACCGCTTCCAGGTCACCCACCGCGGTGACGAGCACCAACTCTTCGCCGTCAAAGGCCAGCACGCCCAAGGGCAGGCGCCGGGCGGCGTCCGTGCAGGTACGGGTTCAACGAGTCAGTGACCGAAAGCGCATGCCCCGAAAGCGGCGGCAAGCCGCCGCACTCCAGACGCTGGCGCGAGAGCTGGTGCGGCCGAAGCGCGCGCAGCGTGTGGAGTGCGCCAGCTTGCTGGCGCTCGCGATGGCGCGGCGAAAGTGGGGTCTGACCGTCGCTAACCCAAAAAAACGGCCTGGGAACCTGCCTGCGGGAGGCGGCCACCCCTCCTAAAGGGGCGCTCGAACCGGCCTCCTTGTAGCGGTCCGGTAGCCCGCCGTGACGGGCCAGCGGCCCGTTCCAACTCCGGCTGAATTGCAACGTTCCGGGCTTGGGCCGCGAGCCTTTGACCCGCACCACCGCTGGTTTTCTCACGCTACAAGCCGCGCGCCCTCACTGGACAAGCCGGATGGCGGGGGGCAGTCTTCGGACATGGCGCTGACTCCTTCCACGCAACTGTTGCCGCTGGGCAGTCCGGCCCCGGATTTCTGCCTGCCCGACACCGAGGGCCGGCTGGTCTCGCTGGCCGATTTCCGCGAGCACCCCGCGCTGCTGGTCATGTTCATTTGCAACCACTGCCCGTACGTGAAGCACATCCACGCCGGCCTGGCCCAACTGGCCTGGGATTACCGCCCGCGCGGCGTGGGCCTCGTGGGCATCAACGCCAACAGCGTGGCCGCCTACCCCGAGGACAGCCCGGAGCGGATGCGCGAGGAGGTCCGCGCCGCGGGCTACACCTTCCCGTACCTGTTCGACGAGACCCAGGCCGTGGCCAAGGCCTACCGGGCCGCCTGCACGCCGGACTTTTTCCTCTTCGACGCCGCCCGCCGGCTGGTGTACCGGGGCCAGTTCGACGACAGCCGGCCCGGCAACGGCGTGCCCGTGACCGGTCGCGACCTGCGCGCGGCGCTGGACGCCGTGCTCGCGGGCCGGCCGGTCTCGCCCGTTCAAAAGCCCAGCCTGGGCTGCAACATCAAGTGGAAGCCCGGCAACGAGCCGGACTACTTCCGCCACTGAAGCCCGCCGGAATCCCCGCCGCCCCGGCCGGCCGCGGCTCGCCCATGCGCTGCCTTGTCACCGCGGGTCCCACCTTTGAACCGCTGGACGCGGTGCGGCGCCTGACCAACTTCTCCACCGGGCGGCTCGGGGCCGAACTGGCCGCGGCCCTGGCGGCGGCCGGGCACCCCGTGGTGCTCTTGCGCGGCGAAGCGGCCACGTGGCCCGCGCCGGTCGGCGCCGGGCTCGAGGTGGTGCCGTTCACCACCACCGCCAGCCTGGGCGAACGGCTCCGGGCGCTGGCCGGGCCGGACGTGGACGCGGTGTTTCACGCCGCGGCGGTGAGCGATTTTGCCCCGGGCCGGGTGTGGCGGCGGGAAGCCGACGGGCGGCTGACGGAAGTGCGCGCGGGCAAATTCCCCACCCGCGCCGGTCCGTTGCTGGTGGAGCTGGTACCCACGCCCAAGTGGATCGCCTCGCTGCGCGGCTGGTTCCCCCGGGCGTGGCTGGTCGGTTGGAAGTACGAGGTGGACGGCGACCGCGCGGCGGCCCTGGCGGCCGGCGCGGCGCAACTCCGGGAGTGCGCGACCGATGCCTGCGTGGTGAACGGCCCGGCCTACGGTCCGGGTTTCGGCGTGGTGCGCGGGAGCGGCGCGGCGCGGCACTGCGCCACGCGCGCGGAGTTGTTCGCGGTGCTGCTGGCGGCGCTGGCCCGGCCGGGCGCGTGAGTGCGGCGTCGCGCAGCGCGGGGCCCCCGGGCGGGCGGAAGCGGCCCGGGTTGCTTTCTTTGTTGACGTGTGGGTCATCTTCAGGCAGCAACGGACCGGTCCGGCGCCCCGGATCGGTCACGATGCTCAGCCTGTCACAAACCACCGGCTACGCCATCAAGGCGCTGGCCTGCCTGCCCGAGCGCGGGGCGGCCCCCCGACAGGTGGCGGATGTGGCCCGTTGCACCGGCATCCCCCGGGCCTACCTGGCCAAGATCATTCACCGGCTGGCCCGGCGCGGCCTGGTGGCGGCCCGGCGCGGGCACCGCGGCGGCATCGCCCTGGCCCGGCCGGCGACGGAGATTTCGCTGCTGCACATCGTCGAGGCGGTGGAGGGACCGGATTGGCTGGGCCATTGTCTGTTGGGCCTGGACGAGTGCCGCGACCAGCAGGAATGCCCCACGCACGATTTCTGGCGGGACTTTTGCGCGCAACTGCGGGCCAAGCTCGCCGCCACGAGCCTGGCGGCGGTGATTGCAGCGTTCCCGGCCCGTGCCCGCTGCGACAACCGTGGCCCGGCCACCCCGGACCATGTCCGCCCGGCGCGCCGGGCGGCCGCGCGGACCGCCGGCCAGAGAAAGGCGTCGCGCCATGAGTGACGAAGCCGTGCTGGACCTGATCTACGTGACCGCCTTTTGCCTGGCGGGGCTGGCCTTTGCGCTGGGGCCGTTTGTGCTTGTGCATCTGCTTGCGCCCCGCCGGACGCGGCAGACGGCTCACAAGACCGGACAGTTTGTCGAGTGCGGCATGGAGCCGATCGGCGACGCGTGGATTCGGTACAGCGCCGTGTACTACCGCTATGCGCTGGTGTTCGTGGCCTTCGCGGTGGATGTGCTTTACCTGCTGCCCGTGGCGGTGGTGTACGGCCGGACCTTTGCCTGGCGCGACCTGGTCGAGCTGGCGCTCTTCGTGGGCATCCTCGCGCTGGTGATCGTGTACGCGTGGAAGAAAGGAGTCTTCGAATGGAAACGCCCGAGCCCGCCCTCGAACTGAAGGAGTGCCCGTCGAACATCCGGTTTGCCCGGCTCGAGGACTTGCTGGCGCTGGGCCGGGCCAATTCGCTCTGGCCGCTGACCTTCGGCCTGGCCTGCTGCGCCATCGAGATGATGGCCGCCGGGGCTTCGCGGTTCGACCTCTCCCGCTTCGGGGCCGAGGTCTTCCGCCCCTCGCCGCGGCAGGCGGATGTGATGATCGTGGCCGGGACCATCAACAAGAAAATGGCCCCGGCGGTGAAGACGCTCTACGACCAGATGCTCGAGCCCAAGTGGGTGATCGCCCTGGGTAATTGCGCCATCAGCGGCGGCCCGTTTGTCTTCCCCGGCCAGTACGCCGTGGTCGAGGGCGTGGACAAGCTGTTCCCGGTGGACGTGTACGTGCCCGGCTGCCCGCCGCGGCCCGAGGCCCTCATCGAGGGCATCCTCACCCTCGAGGAAAAAATCACCGGCCGGCGGCGCTGGCCGCGGGTGGACCCGGAAAAATGAGCCCCGCCCCCGAAAACCTCGTCGCCGACTTCCTCGCGGCCCTGGCCCCGGTCGCGCCGACGGCCGGCCCGAACGGCGCGCCCGCCCCGGGCGGGGTGAGCGCGCAAGTGGTGGACTTTGCGCGCCGCGGGGTACACTGGGAGGCCACGGTGCCGCCGGCGCGGGTGGTGGCAGCGGGCCGGTGGTTTGCCGCGCGCGCTTGCGCGCTGGACACCGTCACCGGCGTGGACTGGCTGGCGCAGGGCGAGATGGAGGTGGTGTACGACTTTTTCCACCCGCTCGAGTTCTGGCGGGCGGCGGTGCGCACGCGGGTGCCACGTGACCGCCCCGAGCTGCCCACGTTGAGCGAGGTCTTCCCCGGGGCCAACTGGCACGAGCGCGAGACCCACGAGTTTTTCGGCATCCGCTTCACCGGGCATCCGAACCTGACCCCGCTCTTGTTGCCCGAGGACGCGGACTTCCACCCGCTGCGCAAGGATTACGTCCCGTGAGCACGCCGGTCGTCCTCAATCCCGCCGAGGCGGCGGCCGCGGTCGCGGCCGGGCAGGAGACCTTTGTGCTGAACCTGGGGCCGCAACACCCGGCCACGCACGGCGTGTTGCGGGTGAAGCTAACGATGGACGGGGAGTACATCGTGCGCGCCGAGCCGGTGTGCGGGTACATCCACCGGATGCACGAGAAGATGGGGGAGAACCGGACCTGGGCGCAGTTTTTGCCGAACACCAGCCGCATTGATTACCTCTCGGCGATGCACTACACGCACGCCTACGTGGCGGCGGTGGAGCGGGCGGCGCAGTTGGAGGTGCCGCGCCGGGCGGAGTTCGTGCGGGTGATCACCTCCGAGCTCAACCGCATCTCGAGCCACCTGGTCTGGTTCGGCGCCTTCCTCCTGGACCTGGGCGGCTTCACCCCGCTGCTGTACGCCTTCGACGACCGCGAGAAAATCCTGGACCTGCTCGAACGGGTGACCGGCGCGCGGCTCACCTACTGTTACTACCGCTTCGGGGGGCTCTACAACGACGTGGACGCGGAGTTCCTGCGCGGGGCGCGGGACTTCGTGCGGTACATGCGCCCGCGGCTGGACATGTACCGGGAGCTGGTCACTGACAACGTTATCCTGCGCAAGCGGCTCGAGGGCATCGGGCTGGCGGACGCGGAGCTGTGCCGGCGCTACGGCGCGACCGGTCCGGTGCTGCGCGGCGCGGGCGTGGCCTACGACGTGCGCCGGGCCGAGCCGTACTCGGTGTACCCGGAGCTGGATTTCCAAATCCCCACCCATCCGGAGGGCGACTCGATGGCCCGCTACCGGGTGCGGATGGAGGAGATTGAGCAGAGCCTGCGCATCATCGAACAGGCCGTGGACCTCATCCCCGAAGGTCCGATCCGGTCCAAGGTGCCCAAGGTGCTCAAGCTGCCGCCGGGCGACACCTGTTTTGCGGTCGAGGCGGCGCGGGGCCGGTTCATGGTGCGCCTCGTCAGCGACGGCAAAGACGTGCCCTACCGGGTCAAGCTGCGCACGCCGTCTTTCTCGAACCTCAGCCTCTTCGAGGAGGCCAGCCGGGGGATGTTGCTGGCCGACGCGCTGGCCTTCCTGGGCAGCCTGGACCTGGTGATTCCGGACATTGACCGATGAAGAGAAAGTTGAAGGTCGAAGGTCGAAGGTCGAAGACCGGCGTTTGTCGGGCGGCGAGGGTGCCGATGCCGGATGCGGAGAATGCTCTGGCGGTTTTCAGTCGGGCGCGCTTCGGACTGCGGACTGCGGACTGCGGACTGCGATCTTCGGACTTCGGACTTCGGACTTCGGACTGCCTGGGGCGTTCGGCGTTCGGCGTTCGGCTTTCCCGCACATGACCCTCCCAGAGCCATTTCGCCTGTTGCTGTTCGTGGTCGGCGCGCTGGCCTTTGTGGGGCTGAACGCGGCCTACCTGGTGTGGGTCGAGCGCAAGGGCGCGGCCCGCTTCCAGCGCCGGCCCGGCCCGACCGAGGTGGGCCCGGAGGGATTGCTGCAGCCCATCGCCGACGCGATCAAGCTCCTGTCCAAGCAGGTGCTGGTGCCGCCGGGGGCGGACGCCACGCTGTTCCGCTTGGCGCCGACGGTGGTGATGGCGCCGGCGCTGATGAGCTTCGCGGTGCTGCCCTTTGGCGAGCGGTTGACGGCGCGGCCGATGTCCGTGGGGTTGTTGCTGGCGATTGCGTTCGGCTCGATCCACGTCATGGCGCTGCTGCTGGCGGGCTGGGCCTCGCGCAACAAGTACGCCATCATCTCGGCGGCGCGGGTGGTCTCGCAGAACGTGGCCTACGAAATCCCGCTGTTGCTGGTGGTGATCACCCTCCTGATGATCACCGGGACGATGGACCTCCAGGCGATCGTGCAGCAACAGGCCGGTGGGTTCTGGCGCTGGAACGTGTGCAAGCTCTGGGTCAACCCGCTGATGCCGGTCACCTTCGTGATCTTCTTCATCTGCCTGCTGGCCGAGACCAACCGCGCGCCCTTCGACATGGCCGAGGCGGAGAGCGAGCTGGTGGCCGGGGCGTTCACCGAGTACGCCGGCATGGGTTTCGGCGTGTTCTTCATGGCCGAGTACGCGAACATCGTGGTGGGCTGCGCGCTGGCCACGGCATTGTTTTTGGGCGGCTGGCAGAGCCCGTTCGGGGTGGGCTCCGGCGCGGGGTGGTTCCTGCTCAAACTCTACCTGCTGATCTTCACGGTGGTGTGGGTGCGCTGGACCTTTCCCCGCACCCAGTTCTACGGTCTGTTGAATTTGTCCTGGAAAATCCTGATCCCGATCTCGCTGGTCACGCTGGTGTTGACCAGCGTGCTGCTCAAGTGCTTCCGCCCATGAAAAACGTCCTGCGCGAGTGGTGGACGGGGTTCCGCAGCCTGCTCACCGGCATGCGGGTGACCCTGACGCAATTCTTCAAGCCGCCCGTCACGGTGCCCTACCCGTACGCCACCCTGCCCATCCCGGAGCGGTACCGCGGCCACATCGAGCTGGTGCGCGACCCGCAGACGGGCATGTCGCTGTGCGTGGCGTGCAAGTCCTGCGAGAAGGCCTGCCCCAGCGGCTGCATCGTGGTCGAGGGCGTCAAACGCGAAGGGGACAAGAAAAAATCGCCCACCACCTTCACGGTGGACTTCACCCGCTGCAGCCTGTGCGGCTCGTGCGTCGAGGTGTGCCCCACCGAGGCCTTGCGCTTCAGCCGTCGCTACAACCTGGCCGGCACGGATCGCGAGGCGTACTTCCTGGACCTGCTCCGGCGCCTCCAGGCCCAAGCAGCGCAAGCCGCGCCCGCCGCCGGACCCGCCCCGGCCACCCCGCCGGCGTCCCCCGCATGAACACCTTCCCGGGCGCGGCGTGGATCGTGGCCGGCGTGTTCGCCCTGAGCGGGGCGGTCACGGTGGGCGGGGCGTTGCTGGCGGTGGCCAGCCGGCGGGTTATCCGCAGCGTGAGCGGCCTGGCCCTGGGCTCGGTGGGACTGGCCGGGCTGTACTACTTCCTGCACAGCCCGTTTCTGGCCCTGATGGAAATCCTCATCTACATCGGAGCGGTCTGTGTGACGATCGTCTTCGCCGTCATGCTGGCCGAACCGGACGAGCCCCCGCCGGAGCAACCCCGGCCGCGGGCGCGCCTCGAGACCGCGGCGGCGCTCCTGGTCAGCCTGGCCGCCGGCGGCGCGCTGGCGTGGTTGGGACTGCACACGCGCTGGCCCGCGCCCGCCAGCCGCACGGGCGACGGCTCGGTGGCGTCGCTGGGGGCCTCCCTGCTCTCGACGTACTGTCTGGCCTTTGAACTGATTTCGGTGGTGTTGGTGCTGGCCATCCTGGGCGCGCTGGTGCTGGCCCGGGGCGGCCGCACCCCGCCGCCTGCGACCTGATGACTCCGCTCCACGATCGCCTCGAAACCTACCTGGTCCTCGCCGCCGTGTTGCTGGCGGCGGGGGTGTTCGGCCTGCTGCGCCGGCGCACGCTCATCGGCATGTTGATCGCCGGGGAGCTGATCCTCTCAGGGGCCTCGCTGAATTTTCTGGCCCTGAACCGCTTCACCGCGCCGGACCCGGCGGTGGGCCAGCTTTTCGTGCTGTTCATCATGGGCCTGGCGGCCGCCGAGGTGGCCGTGGCGCTGAGCCTGGTGATCGCCGTCTATCGCAACTACCGGTCCGTGCTCACGCGGGACCTGCGGGATTTGAAGGGCTAAAGGCGATGGAGCAAGCGCCCGAACTCCGCCTGCTGCTGGCCCTGCTGGCGCCCTTGCTCGGCGCGGGCCTGGTGCTGGCCGCCGGCCGCCGCCCCAATCTGCGCGAGGCCTGCTCGCTGGCGGCGGCGGGGGCGCTCCTGGCGCTGACCGCCTCGCTGGCGCCGGAGGTGCTGGCCGGGCGCGTGCCGCGGTATCCGGTGTTCGAGCTGCTGCCGGGGCTGCGGGTGGCGCTGCGGGCGGACGCGATGTCCATGATCTTCGCGCTGGCCGCGTCGTTTCTCTGGGTGCTGACGGTGTTTTACTCGGCGGGCTACATGCGCGGCCTGCGGGAGCACGCGCAGACGC
>CAYXPA010000142.1:0-7862 GCA_964466945.1 uncultured Verrucomicrobiota bacterium
CGCGAAGCCGGGAAAAGCGGCCGCAAGCGGCCGCACTCCAAACGCTGGCGCGCGGGCAGAGCGCCCCGAGAATCGCGGAGCGTTTGGAGTGCGCCGGCTAGCCGGCGCTGTCGGTAGGGCCGCGCTGCGCCGCGGCCGTGTGGGCGGCGCCGACGCAGCGACGCCCTACCTTACGAAGCGCATGGAGTGCGCCGGCTTGCCGGCGCTGTCGGGTGGTGCGTCGGCGGCGTAGCGCAGACCTCTGGTCTGCTGTACCGCGGGTTTCCAACCCGCCGGGGCTGGGCAACCACCGGCCGGGGCCGACTGGCAGTCGGCGATACGGCAGGTTGGAAACCTGCGCTACGAGCCGGCGGCAGGCCGCCGGGCGGCGCGGTACAATCCGGTAGGGCCGGGCTGCGTCCCAGCACAATCCGATCTGGTAGGGCCGGGCGGCGTCCCGGCCGGGGCAATCTCCGGTGGGGCGAGACTCCGTCGAGCCCAACACCTTCGCGGTCCGCGGCCGTCGGTCGGCGCCGGCGCAGCGGCGCCCTACCGAATCAGAAGTGAGCAGCGAGGAGTGAGGAGTGAGGCGAGGGAAGACGGATACCGGATGCCGGATGCCGGAGCCGGATACCGAAGGTCCGACGCGAAGCCGGGAAAAGCGGCCGCAAGCGGCCGCACTCCAAACGCTGGCGCGCGGGCAGAGCGCCCCGAGAATCGCGGAGCGTTTGGAGTGCGCCGGCTGGCCGGCGCTTTCAGCAGGGCCGGGGGCGGCGCGGCTGGGTGGACGGTGCCGACGCAGCGACGCCCTGCCTCGCAGAGCGCACACTCCAGACGCGGGCGCCCGGTCGCTTGGCGGTTATTTCGCCGGACCGGCCGCAGCGCGCAGCGTCGAGTGGTGCGCTGCCCAGTACAGGGCCAGCGCGGGCAGGCCCAGCAGGAGCGTGCTGGCCGCCCAGAGTCCGCCGCTGAGCAACACCGGGGCGCGTCCGCGCGCGTCACGCCAGACCGCGACCGCCAGCACCAGGTGGAGCAACGGCCCGAGCACGCCCGCCGCGTAATAGCCGGCGGTCTTGAGCAGGTTGTACCCGTTGAGCAGTTCCATGAGCATGGCCGCAGCGTAAACGCGCCCGGGCCCGGCGGCGAGTGACGTTCTCGCGGCTGCGGCTCAGGGCCGGGAGAGTGCCGCGCCCAGGTGCCGTTGGAAGAACGCGGCCGCCCGTTGCCAGAGCCGCTCGGTGGCTTCCGCCTCGGGCACCATGTGGGTAAAACCCGCCAGCGGCAGCAGCTCGAATACCCGGCCCGCCCGAAACAGCGCGTCGGCCAGCTTGAGCGAATGGCGGAAGAACACGTTGTCGTCCGCCGTGCCGTGTACCAAGAGCAAGGGCCGGCACAGGTCGGGCGCATCCGTCAGGAGCGAGTTTGCGCGATAAACCGGGTCGCCTTCGTCCCCCGGCACACCCAGGTAACGCTCGGTGTAGTGCGTGTCGTAGTCGAGCCAGTCGGTCACCGGCGCGCCCGCCATCGCCGCGTGGAACACGTCCGGCCGGCGCAACACAGCGCACGCGGCCAGATAGCCGCCAAAGGACCAGCCGTACACGCCCACCCGCGTCAGGTCCAACTCCGGGTACTGCCGTCCCAACGCCTGCAGGCCCGCCACCTGGTCGGCCAGCGGGACCTCGCCGAAGCGGCCCGCCACCGCCCGCTCCCAGTCGCGTCCGCGTCCGGGCGTGCCCCGCCCGTCCAGCGCCACCACGATGAAGCCCTGGTCCGCCAGCCATTGGTCCAGCCACCAGCGACGGTCCAGACCGGCGCGGACCATTTGCGCGGTGGGGCCGCCATACACGTGCAGCAGCACCGGATACCGGCGGCCGGCCGTGAAGTCGCGGGGTCGAAGGAGCCGCGCATAAAAGCCGGTCTGGCCCGCCACGGTCAGTTCGACGCGAGGCAGAAACGGCGGCGACTCGGCGACCGAGGGCAGTTCGCCCACCGGCGCGTGGTCCGCCACGCGGCGCACCTGCGTGCGCGGCAAACCAACGGGCGGGATTTCGGTGTGCACGTACACGGGCGAGTTTTCCGTCACCACGGCCTCGTGCAACCCGGGCCGGCCGCTGGTCAGGCACACCGGCTCGCCGCCCACCAGCGGCACCTGCCAGAGGTGACTTTCGCGCGGGTCCCGACTGGCGCGATACCACACGCGCCCGGTCCGGGTATCGGCCGCGACCAGGCCTTGGTAGCCTTCGCCGGGCGGGACCAGCACGCGGCGCAACGCGCCGTCCGGCGCGCGCCATTCCAGTTGCCAGGCGCCGGCGCGTTCGCTGGTCCAGAGGAAGCCACGACCCTCAGCCAACCAGCGCGGCATGTCCGGGTCCAGATTCACCCACGCCGGGTCGTGCTCGAACAGCAGCGGCCGCGTGGCGCCGGTCTTCGGGTCGGCCCGCAGCAGCGCCAGCTCGCGTTGATCGCGGCTTTGCACCACCAACGTGAGCCCGCCGGACTCGGTCCAGTCCACCCGCGCCAGATACGGATAACGCGCGGCGTCCCACGCCACCCAGCGGGTTCGTCCGCCGCGGGCGGACACCACCCCGAGGCGCACCCGGACGTTGGGCTTGCCCGGGCGGGGGTAGAATTGCGCGGCCGCGGTGCGCCCGGGTTGAAACGGATCAGGAATGTGCCAGCGCTCGACCTCGCGGGCGTCGGCCTCGGTGTAGGCGATGAACTTCGCGTCCGGCGACCACCACCAGCCGCTGAACCGTCCCATCTCCTCCTGGGCCACGAACTCCGCCACGCCGTGCGCGACCTCCTCCGTGCCCCCGCGCGTCACCGCCCGCTCACGCCCGCGCGCCAGGTCGTACACGTACACGTCGTGCCCGAGCACGTACCCCACAAAACGCCCGTCGGGCGAAAACTTCGGGTCCACCAACGTCCCCGGACCGGTGGCGAGTTCCGTGACCGCGCCCGTGCGGCGGTCCAACACCAGCACCCGTCCGCCCGGATTCAGCAGCACGCGCGTGCCGTCGCGAGTCAACTGATAATCCGGGAACCCGCCGGCGCTGACCCGCATCCGTTCGCGGCGCGCCTTTTCGGCGGCGGACAATTCGGCGTCGCCTGCGGCCGGGAGCCGTTCGGTCGAGAGCAGCTCGCGAGTGTGGCCGGTGGCGACCTCGAACTCGAAGAGGCTTTGCCGGGGCTGCCGCGGTGCGGCGCGCAGGAAGAGCACGTGCGCGCCGTCGGGCGTTGGCCGGGTCAGCACCGGCCGGCCCAGCGACCAGCCGCGGGTCTCGGCGTAATCGCGCAGGAAAGTGTCGGCCTCGCCCGCCCACGCCGCGGCAGCGCCAGCCAGGGCCAGTCCGGCCCAGAGCCGCCGCGACGCCGTGCTCCACGCCATTCGTCGTCGCATCGGCGGACTCTGCGAATTCACACCGGTCGCGGCAAGTCCCCGTAAGTCGGCGCTGCGAAACCGGCAGCCGGAAATCCACGCCCCCCGACCCCTCGACTTTCGGTCCTCGCCCCTCGACCTACCCGGTGGGGCGAGACTCCGTCGAGCCCTGCCTCTGAGCTTCTTGCTCTCCGCCTCAGACCTCCCAGCCCGGGCGGGCCGGCGGGTTAAGCAAAGCGCGCGCGGACTCCGGGCCGCTCAACTGCCCCGTCGCGCCGTCCCAGCCGAGAATTTCGCCAGTGCGCAGGGCCAGGTTGGCCAAGCACAGCGCCTCGGTCACCCGGGCCGAGAACTCGAAGTTCGCCCCGGTGCGCTTGCGCCGGTCGTGGATGGCGTCGAGCCACTCGCGCTCGTTGCCCGGCGAGCGCGGCAACGTCTTGGGCGGTTCTCGGAAGACCTGCCGCTTCGCCGCCGGGAGGAGCCGGAGTCGGCCGCCCACGAAGTCGGCCAGGATCGAGCCGGTTTCGCCCACGAACAGGAGCCCTTCGGCCTCGAGCCTTTCCCCCGCATCCAGGTCGGCCGGGCGCTCGGGCCGCAGGCCGCCGTCATACCAGCGCAACACCACCGGCGGCTGGTCGCCGCGCGCGGCAAAGTCCAGCCGCACCAGCGAGGCCAGCGGATAGCTCTCCGGGTAGCGGTAAGTCGAACTGGTCTCGGCGCGGACCGGCGGGGCCAGTTGCAGCACGCGGTAAATCGTGTCGAAGCTGTAACACCCCATGTCGCCCAGCGCCCCGCAGCCGAAATCCACCCAGCCCCGCCAGACAAACGGCAGATACGCCGGGTGGTAAGGCCGCTCGGCCGCCGGACCCAGCCAGAGATTCCAATCCAGGCCGGGCAACACCGGCGGCGTGTCCTTGGGCGCGGGCATGCCCTGGGGCCAGAACGGCCGCGACGACCAGTTGTACACCTCGCGCACGCGGCCAATGGCGCCCGCGGCCACCCATTCCTGCAGCCGCCGCGTGTCCTCCGAAGCCTGCGGACCCACCGCCACCTGCGTCACCACGCCCGTCTCCCGCGCCAGCGCGGCCAACCGCCGGGCCTCGTGCATCGTGCGGGTCATTGGCTTCTGGCAAAACACATGTCTGCCCGCTCGCATCGCCGCCGCCGAGACCACCGCGTGCAAATGATCCGGCGTGCCCACCACCACGGCGTCGCAATCCTTCTCCCGGGCCAGCAACTCGCGGAAATCGGCGTAACTGGCGCAACCGCGGGACGCGCCGGTGCCCGCGCGCTTGGCGTTCCACGCCTCCACGATGCGCCGGGCCGGCTCGCGCCCGCACACCCCGGCCGGCACGCGCAGCGTCGGCGTCAACTCCAGCATGGGCGTGTTCGGGCTGAGCCATTCCCAACCACTGCTCACCCCCAGCAGCCGGTGCACGGCGTCGGCAAATTCGCTCGGACCCCACTGGTGGTAATTGGCCGCGGACCCGACCGCGTCGCACACCGCCACCGCCTGCACGTCCGGCTCCTTCAAAAAATTCAGCATCACCCGCAGGCCCTGCGAGCCGACGCCGATGAACGCGAGGTGGACCCGGCTATTGGGCGCGGTCTGGCCCGCCCGACCCAGCACGGCGGCGGGCACCACGCTCACGGCGGCCGAAAACGCCGCCGTGGCGCCCAGAAACCGGCGACGCGGAAGCAAACCAGTCTTCATGGTGGAACGAAGGACAACCGCGCCAGTCTGGATACCGGGCCGGCCGCCGGCAAGCGCCAGATGGCGCGACGCCGCCTCGCCGAGTCTGTCCCCGCAGGCTTGGGAAACAAAATCCTTGCAGATCACTTCTCGCTCCTCGCTTCAACGGGGCCGCGCCTGCGCAGGCGCGGAAAGAAGGAAGCCGCTGTTGATGCCTCCCGGAAAGCCTTGCTTCAACGGGGCCGCGCCTGCGCAGGCGCGGAAAGTCTATCCCCGGAAAAATTTGACTGTCAAAGAGCCACTGAAAGGATTGCGAGCGGCTGGTGGTTGACCCGCATTATCTTGGCGACCACCAGTCGCTCGGCCGCTCCAAACCGCCGGCCGACCAGCCGGTTGCGGGCTGCGAGCGGTTCTGCGCAGCCGCGGGGGCACCGCGCCGCTCGCGGGCCGATTCCCATCGCTGACGGGCACGCCGGGCGTTCTGAAAGTGCGAGTTTCTGAGCCAAGGGCAAGGCTCATGGGCTGAGGAAAGCGTGGTAACGCGGGATTTCGGCGGCCAGGCAGCGGGCCAAGAGCCGCTTGGGTCCGGAGACATCTGCCAGACGGGCAGGTGATTCTCATCGGTTTCCGAGAGGGGTTGCGGCCGGCGTTTCCAAACCGGCCAGGGGCGAGGCCGGCAGTTCGGCCTCAGCAGCGCCAAGCGTGGCGAGCGCAGCGTCCAGCAAGCGCCGGGTATTTTCCTCACTGGCCGGCGCGAAGCCGTGGGCGAGAATGCTCTGGTTGCGTGCGGCCAGTGGAGATTTTTCCGGATCAGCCAGGCTGGCGTCAAAGAACGGGGCAGCGGCTGGCTCGTCGAGGCGTTTGAGGACATGCCAGGCTTCTTGAAGACCAAGCTTCACCTGGCCGGACCGGGCTTGGGACGCGAGCTCGGAGCGGAGGGGTTCAGGAATCTGCTCCAGGGGCACGGAGCCGGTGTCCGGGATGCCGCGTTCCGCCAGCCGGAGCTGGGCGGTGGCTTCGATGGCGCGGTAGAGGCGGGCGGTGGCGTCGTCCCAGCGCTGCTCGTCCATGCGCCGGCGGGCGTTGGCCAGCAGGTCGAGGATCAAGGCCCTGGACGGCCGGCTCGCGGCCGGGCTGCCGTCTGCTGGGAGCAAGTTTTGCAAGTGGGACTGCAGCCGGGCCGTTTCGCGGAGGATGGTTTGAGCCGGGTGTCGGCCGAGGGCGACTTCCAGATTGTGACCTTGCCTGGGGAGGTCGCCCAGCTTGTTCAGGGCGTCGCGATGTTGGAAGCGGTCCCAGTCGGCCAGCGCGTCCGCCAGCCGGAAGACGGCGGCAAGCTCGCTCTTGCGGGCCGGGTCGGTCACCCGGCGGAGGGCGTTTTGGAGCAGGGCGGCCGCAGCCGCGAATGCGTGGTGGCGGAGGAGTTCGAGCGCGGCATCTAACGCCAGCAGTCCCAGGGCATCAGCGGGGTTCTGGTTGTGCAGGATCTGCTCTTTGCCTGACACGACGACGCCGACTCCCTCCTTGGTTCGCTCGGTGCCTCCGACATAGGAAACGGCGCAGGGCCAGTGCAAGGCGACCACTGCGAGAGCAGCGCTCATGGCTTTGGTGCCCCCGGTGAAGTCGGCGATGACCTCCGCCCCTGGATGATCGTGAAGCCAGGCGGCGACTCGGTCGTCGAGGCCGCGCAGATGGTTGACGATGCCGGTGAAATCCTGCGCGTCGGGGATTTGGTGGAAGTCGGCGCGGCCGGCATCGAATTCGGGCCAGCCTTCGCTCTGGATCCTGGGGAGGATGGCGGAGGCGACTGACTCGCGCGTCTGCGGGGTGACGATGAACAGGGCGCGGGCGGGACGCCAATGGAGGAGGCTGGCGGCCACGGGTTCGGGCGCGCCACCGACGGTGAGGAGGAGGAGGCGGGGGGTCATGGCTTCATCAGGGCGATCAGGCGCTTGGCCAGGTTGCGCTGGCGTTCTTTGAAGGTGGGCTTGTTCTTCTTGCCCTGAGTCACGTCGGGATTGGCGAGAAGTCCGGGGAAGTGCCGTTCCACGAGCTGCCGCAGACGTTCAATCGCATCGGACTGCGGGGCAGCCTCGAGACGTTCCAGCCAGCCTTCGATCACGCCCGAAGCCGCGAAGGCATCTTTGTTGGTCTCCCAATTACCGGCGAGGGCGGCTTGTTCCAACTCGCGCGCCAGGGGGCTGAGGGTGGCAAGCCGAGCCTCGAGGGCGGCCTTTTGCTCCGAGGCGATGCGTTCTGCCTCGGCCCGTTGTCGGGCAGCTTCGCGGTCGGCTTCAAGTTTGGCCTCGGCCTCGGGGTCGCGCGCGAACCGGCCGTAGCCGACGGCGGTCTTGGCGCCGGCACCAAGCCACTGGAGCGCGGCCTCCAACCACTCCATCGCCTTCTCGCAGTCGGCGCGGTCTTGAGCCGAGCAGGTGCGCGGGGCGAGGGCAAACTGGAAGACCTGGCCGGGGGCAACGGTGAGAAAAGGGATGGGATTGGGGCTGAGCCAGTCGGCGGGCGGAGTCGGATTCCCTGCGGCGTCCCGTTTGCCCGCATAGTAGTCGCCGTAGTGAGGGGTCATGACGTCGGGCTTGAGCTGGACCGGAGCAGCGGGCAGGGCGTCGAAGAAAAGGACGGAGCCGGCCTGGTTCTGGAGGTGGGGCGCGCGGTGGGGCCGGTCGGAGTCTTTGCGGAAGTCGGAGCCAAAGATGCGGTGGAAGGTGGCCGGCTCGACCGGTTGATCGCACCAATCCCCTTCGAGCCAGGCCCGGACCAGCCCTTTCACCGAAGAGCCGGGAAGGTAGGGCG
>CAYXPA010000143.1:0-7749 GCA_964466945.1 uncultured Verrucomicrobiota bacterium
TCGACGGCACCGATCCCAACGACAAGGCCATCAAGGGCGCCGGCCCGCCGGTGGTGCTCTTGCCGCCCAAGCTCGACCTGGTGCTCAAACCCGGCGCCAAGCTGGGCCTGAAGTGGAAGTTCCCGTCGGCCTACGCCGGCCAGTTCCTCTTCGTGGTACAGGCGGCGGACACGCTGGACGGCGGCTTTGCCAACGTGGGCCTTGGCCCCACCTACCTGGGCAACGACGAATTCGAAGTCGAGCTGCCGCGCCCCGAAGGCCGGACCCGGTTTTACCGCTACTACTTGAAGCTGCGGTGAGGCCGGACCGGCGCGGCGCGCGGGCCCGGTCAGTCCAGGTCGTACAAGGAGTTGTCCGCGGAGAGAAACCCCGTGCCGGGCGCCACGCGCTCGGCGCCGTCCTGATTCTCGGCAAACCGCGCCCGCAGCGCCTCGGCGTGGCCGTCGCAAAACGCGGTGTTGCTGCGCCCGCCGTGACGGAAGCCCTGCGTGCCCGCCCAGCGCCCGCGAAAGCCGGCGTCGCCCGGGTTCGGCCAGGGCGCGCGCATGAACTTGTTCGCGCCCCCGGCGTACTCGCCGTCGCCAAACAACGCGGTGGCGGCGGGCTGTTTCACGTCCGGCACGCGCGCCGGCGTCGGGACGGTCTCGAGCTCGCCGTGGCCGAGGTAGCTGGTGTTGTAGTTGTAGCCGGTGTGCGGGTCGGCCAGCCAGTTGGCCGGGCCGCGGTAGGCGGGGCATTGCTGGATTTGCGCCGGGTCGTGCTCCTCCCAGAGCAGCCCGGGCACGACCTGCGGCGGCTGCGTCAGGCGCGTGGTCAGGTCCCAGGCGTAGGCGATCGGGACGCCGGCCTCGACCGCGTTGGTGTAGGCGATGGGGTAGAACTGGCGGTTGGCGTCGGTGTACACCTGCGCGGCCAGGGCCATTTGGCGGAGCTGGCTCAGGCAAGCGATGCGGCGGGTGCCGGTCTTCGAGCGGGCCAGCGCGGGCAGGAGCAGCCCGGCCAAAAGCGCGATCACGGCCAGGACCACCAGCAGTTCCACCAGGGTGAAGCCCCGGCTTTGCCGCCAACCGAAAGCCCGGCGCGCGCGCGTCTTCGCGTTCATGGCCGCTCGAGTCGCAACCGGTAAAAGGCCCGCGCTGCCGGCGGCTTCGGGTCGTTCAAGCGGACCGGCGCGGCATCCGAAGGCGTGATTTCGGCCACGGCCTCCCAGGCGTGCAGGTCCGCGCTGCGCTCCAACACATGCCGCCAGCCCGGCCAGGGCGTGAACCGCACGCCCGGGCCATCCGCCGCGAGGGCCGGCTCCAGCGCCGGCGGTTGTGACCGCGTCAGCACCAGGTCCGTCAGCGCGGTGAGGCCGCGCAGCACCACGGCACGTTGGTCCGGTTCGTAGGCAAACAGCGCGGGCGCCCAGCCCCCGCCGGTCCGCTGCCACACGCCCAACGCCCGGCCGTCCTCGGCGTCGCTCGCGTCCAGGAACAACGTCAGGTCGGCCACGAAAGCAACCGGCGCTTCGGCGAAAAACGGTTGAGTGTCCAGGGCCACGGCTTGGCGCACCGTGCCGGGCAGGCCGGTCGGAAATTCGTGTGCGGGCAGCGGTCCGGTGTTCAGGCGCAACGCCCCGTCCAACGCGTGGAACGTCACCTTCAAGGCCGGTGCCGCGGCCGGTTCGGCGCCCCAAATCACCTGCTCGAACGGCCCGGCCTGCACGTTCTCCGGCACGAGCGTGAGACTGTCGCCCACGCGCTGCGGACGGACCGCGGCCAGCGCGTCCACCTCGCCGCCGCTGAAGCCGGGACGGCCCTCGAGCTTCACGTACCGGACGGCGTCAAAACCCGACTCGCGCAGGTCGAAGCCCGTGCCGCCGCCGGCGCCTTCGTAAAGCGCGATCGCCTCGGCTGCGGTCAGTGTCCGCGCCGCGCCCGGCGCGAACCACCCGGCCAGCGCGGGGTTGACCGGCTTGGTGAAATCCATCAGCGCCTCCGTCCAGGCCGCGCGGGCGCGGTCCCAGTGGTGGGCCTGGGTGGGGAACGCGGTGTCCGCATACGGTCCGTTTTCGTAGCGGTACCAGGCCCAGGTTTCCCAGCGGTCCGGGTCTTCGCCCGGCCGGCCGGTGTAGCCGGGGCTGACCGAGACCAGGAGCGGCTCGTAAAAACCGCCGCCGCTCAGGCGCAGTGTGTTCAGGTCGGTGCCGTCATGGACCATGCCCGCGGCGGTGAAGGCGGCGTTGCCGAACACCAGCAGGTCCACGCCGTACGGGTGCGCGGGGTTGTCGCGGATGGGTTCCGCGAACCGGATCACCACCGCCGCGCCTTCACCCAGGGTGAGCAGCAGCTTGCGGGTTTGCGTGGGGTCCAGGTGGTAGGCCGGCTCGACCAGCTTCACGCGCCGCACCGGCGAGCCGCCGGACCACGCGCCCAGCGGATCGAAAAACTCCGTGGCGGGCGGGCCCAGGACCGCTTCGGGCGCGTCGTAAGGCGCCGGCCCGAACGGGCCCTGGGCGGCGACGATTTCCGCGGCAAACGCCGCGCCGGCCGGCGGCGTTATCTGGGCCGCCGCGCGCCCGACGGCCAGCGCGCCCAACAAAAGCGCGCCGCCCGCGACCGGGCCGGGCTTGGCGAACCAGCACCGGACCGGCCGCGAGCGGGCGCGGAAGACGATGCGGAAAGACCGGTTGGAAGTTCGCCGGATCATGAAGTGTGCGAAGCCCTGCGGCGGGTTGGCGCAGTCCATTGCCGCGCCAGCGCCAGCGCGCCCAGCACCAGCAGGACCAGCGTGCCCGGCTCGGGCACGGCTGCCGGCACCGGTTCGCCCGGCGCGGCGCTGACGAAGCCGGCGGCGAAGCTGTAGCCGTCCCACGCGCCGTCGCTCAGGACGCGGTCCGCGGCGCCGGTCATGGCCGATTCCCAGGCGTCGCCGCTCGAGCCTTTCAGATAGTAGGCCCAGAACCCGGTGTTCCAGCCCTCGCGCCAGTGGTCACCGGCGTCCACCGCCGCGCGGGCATCATCGGGGTTGGTGTCCAAGGCCAGCCCGCCGCTGTCGAAGGCCACGGGCGGGTTCACGGCAAACGCGCCGTTGCCGTTGAGGTCGTAGCCCAGACCGAAGACCGCGGTACCCCAGCCAAACTGGCCCAGGTGCGCGTAGAGCCGCGGGTCGGCGCTGACCACCGCCTGGAGCATGTCCAGGCCCGTGGCGGTGCCGTCCCAACGGAAGCCCCAGAGCAGGGATTGCGGGGCCTGCGCGTCCTGCCAGTCAATCACCAGCGCGGCGCGGTGGGCGCCGGCGCCAGCCCAGAACTGGATGTCGTCCAGGGACGCGGCGGCGAGTTTCACGGAGCCAACGACCGCCACCCCCGTGGCGGTCAGGGAACGAACGAGGTTTGCGAGGTGTGTCATGTCTGGTTTTGCGGTGTGGCGGTCCGGCGCCCCGGTGGAGGGGCGCCGGACCCGGTTCACGGCGAGACCAGACCGGGGAAAGTGCCGGCCGGGCCGCGCGGCCCGGAAACACCAACGCCTTCCTCCGGCAAATCACGAAGGAAGGCGTTCCCGTGAAATTCCACCGGGCCGGCACGGGGCCGGCGCGGCGAACTGGCCTCATCCTTCTCTTTGCGGAGAAGCGATGCCGCCCCACCCGGGGCGACATCTGACGAGCCTGTGCCGGCCGGTCTCCTGACTCCGGGCTTCGAGCCTTGCCCCCGCCTTCCCGCAATGCGCAGTGGCTAGTGGGGGTTTGTCACCCGTTACAGTGGCGCAACCGTCCCCGATTCTCACGGGGTTCCCGAGCGCCGGCACATGGTCCTACCGGTCACACGACCGGTCTCTGTCAAAGATCGGCGCGAGCTTGGCGCCCGCCCCGCGCCGAGGCAATGCGGAAAAAATGGCCGGGCGCCCGCGCGCGCGCCGGCGTCTGGAGCTCGGGCCGGCATTGCTGGCGCGGGCGCGACGTTTAAATTTGGGCCGGTGCACACGCCCAACGCCGAGTCGCCCAGCGCGCTGCGCGGGCTCTACACCGACCGCTACGAGCTGAGCATGGCCTGGGTGTACTGGCGGGAGGGCCGGGCCGACGAGCCGGCGGTGTTCGACTATTTTTTCCGCACGCTGCCCTTCGGCGGCGGCTACGCGGTGTTCGCCGGGGCGGCCACGCTGGTGGAGGCGCTCGCCGCCTTCCGGTTCGGCGAGGCGGAACTGACCTACCTCGCCCGTGAGGGGTTCGCGCCGGACTTCCTCGAGTCTTTGCGCCGGTTTGAATTTCGCGGCTCGCTCTGGCTGCCGCCGGAGGGCGAGCCGGTGTTCCCGCTCGAACCGGTCGCGCGCGTCGAGGGCGGCCTGCTCGAGGCGCAATTGATCGAAACGCTGCTGCTGAACGTGCTGAACTTCCAGACGCTCGTCGCCACCAAGGCCGCGCGCTGCGTCGCGGCGGCGCGGGGACGGCCGGTGAGCGAGTTCGGGTTGCGCCGCGCGCAGGGCCTGGCCGGACGCTGGGCCAGCCGCGCCGCGGTCATCGGCGGCTGCGCCAGCACCTCGAATCTCGACGCCGCGGAGCGCTACGGGCTGGCGAGCGCGGGCACGATGGCGCATTCGTTCGTGCAGAGTTACCCGGACGAGCTGACGGCCTTTCGCGCCTTCGCCGCGGTGCACGGCGCGCGCACGGTGTTGTTGCTGGACACGTACGACACGCTGGGTTCGGGCCTGCCGCACGCGCTGGTCGTGGCGCGCGAGCTGGCCGCGCGCGGGCAGCGCCTGGCGGGCGTGCGGCTGGACAGCGGCGACCTGGCGCGGCTGGCGCGCGCCGTGCGGGAGGCGCTCGACGCCGCCGGTTTTCCCGAGGTCAAGATCGTCGCCTCGAATCAGCTCGACGAGTTTCTGATCCGCAGCCTGCTCGAGCAGGGCGCGCCGATTGACCTGTTCGGCGTGGGCACGGCCCTGGCCGCGGGCCTGCCGGACGGCGCGTTGGACGGCGTGTACAAGCTGGCGGCCTGCGCCGGCCGGCCGCGGATGAAACGCGCCGACGGCCTGGCCAAGCAAACCCTGCCGGGCCGCAAGACCGTCAGCCGCTACCGCGACGCCGAGGGCCGCCTGCGCGCCGACGCGATTCACCTGGCCGACGAGCCGCCCCCGCAGCGGATGTTCGACCCGCGCGACCCGACGCGCCGGCTGCCCCTGGCGGCGTGGCAGCCCGAGCCGCTGTTGCGCCCGGTGCTCGCGGGCGGGCGGCTGGTTGAACCGTTGCCGGAGGTGACCGCCGCGGCCGCGCACGCCCGCGCGCGCCTGGCGCAGTTGCCGCCCGAACATCGGCGCTTCGAGAATCCGCAGATTTACGAGGTCGGCATCAGCCCGCGCCTGGCGGCCCTGCGCGCGGAGCTGCTCCGGCCCTGGCTGGAAACGGAGGCCTCATGACCGCCCTGATCCTCGTGGACGTGCAACGCGACTTTCTGCCCGGCGGCGCACTGCCCGTGCCGGCGGGCGATGCGATCCTCCCGCTGCTCAACCGCCTGCAGCCGCATTATCCGCTGGTGGCGCTCACGCAGGACTGGCATCCGCCCGAGCACCTGAGCTTCGCCGCGAATCACCCGGGCCGCCGGCCGTTGGAGGTCATCGAACTGGACGGCCTCCCGCAAGTGCTCTGGCCGGTGCATTGCGTGTGGAACAGCCCCGGCGCGGCCCTGGCCGAGGGACTCGACACCGGCCGGGCGGCGGCGATTTTTCGCAAGGGCATGGATGCGCGCGTGGACAGCTACTCGGGCTTCTTCGACAACGGCCGCCGCCGCAAGACCGGCCTGGGCGATTGGCTGCGCGGCCTGGGCGTGGACGAGGTGCACGTGGCCGGACTGGCGGCGGATTATTGCGTGGCCTGCACCGCGCGCGACGCGGCGGAGCTGGGTTTCCGCGCGGCAATTGTCGAGGACGCCACGCGGCCCATTTCGGCGGAAGGTTTCGCCCGGATCGCCGCCGAGCTGCGCCAACGCGGCGTGCGCATCGAACCAAGCGCGCGGCTGCGGGAACGCGTGCGTGGCTGAGCCCGCGCGCCTGAGCCCGCGCGCGGTTTCACGGGCTACGCGGGGTGGCCGCCGCGGCGGGCTGCGGCACGGGCCGGGCCGCCTCGGCCAGCAGCGCTTCGAAGACGGCCAGCGAGCGCGGGCCGATGAAGCGGCGGCGCACGTGGCCGGCGGCGTCCACGATCACCGTAGTGGGCAGCTCGCCGCCCTGGTAACGGCCGCCCGCTTCGTTTTTCGGGTCCAGCAGCACGGGGTAGTTGATGCCGCGCGCCTGCGCGACCCGGGCCACTTTCTCGCGCACGCGCGGCGGCGACCCGTCCGCCGGGGCGTGGTCCACGGATTCGTCATGGCCGTGCCCGTGGGCGTCGGGCACGCCGTCCAAGGCGATGCCCAGGATGACCAGGTCCTCGCCGTGTCTCTCCTGCAGGGCGACCAGGGTGGGGATTTCGCCCAGGCAGGCGGTGCACCAAGTGGCCCAGAAGTTGAGCAGGACCACGCGACCGCGCAGCGCGCTGAGGCGCACGCGGCGGCCGTCGAGGTCCGGCAGCTCGAAGTCCGGCGCGGGCAGCAGCGCAGGAGAAATGGACCGGCCAGCGAGATCGGGGGCGGCCGCGGGCGACGCGGTGTTGGTCGGTTGGCTCTCGAACCAGACGCGCGCGCGGGCGGTGGCAGCGCGCAGCCGTTTCAAGGTTTCAGGGTCCGGCGCGGAACCTTCGCCCGCGAGGGCTGTGAGGTCGGCCAACTTCACGCCGAATCCGGTGCCGGTCTGGAACTCGAGGAGTTTCAAGGCCGTGGCCGCCACGAGAGGCTCGGGGTCGTCCAACAGCGGCCGGAGCAGCGGCAGGCCGGTTTGCGGAGGCAGCGCCTTGAGCAGTTGCAGCGCCGGCAGGCGGACCTGCGGGTCAGTGTCGCGCAACTGCGCGGCCACCAGGGCGGGCAGAGCGGCATGGCGGCGGTCGCGCAAATCCCGCAGCGCCGCTTCCCGCACGGCCAGGTCCGGGTCCAGCGCGGCCGCCAGCATCAGGTCTTCGAGCGCGGCCGGCAGCGGCGCCGGGGGTGGGACCACCCGGCGCGCCAGGCGCACGGCGGCCTGGCGGTGGACGATTTTGCCCGTTTGCCACGCGGCGAGCACGGCGGCGGACGGGTGCGGGGCCCGGGCGATCAGCGTTTCGACCAGGTCGGGTGGCGGGGCGTCGTTGCCCAGCACGCCCCACCAAGCGAGGCGGTGGCGCAGCGGCTCGCGCCAAAACCAGACGCCGGCCAGCAGCAGGAGCAGCATGACCCAACCGGCCACGCGGAGCCATTTCCGGTTCACAGGGCCGCACGGCCCGGTGCGTGAGGAAGCCGTTTTTTCGAGTGGAACGGGCATTTCATCTACGCAGGCCGGCGGGCCCCGGTTATTGCACCTTCCGGCTTTCAGCGCACAAAGGACTTGGTGAAGTCCTCGGCCTCGACCGCCACGACCTTTTTCTCGAAGCGCGACCGGGCGATGAGTTCCTGCAGCTTCGCCTCGTAGGCGGCACCGTCCAGCGGCAGAGTGATGGTTTGCTCGGTGAGCGAGCTGTAGAGCGTGGCGTTGGCCAGCTCGACCGAGTGCACCCCCTCCGCCCCGGGGGCGATCAACGGCGCGCCGTCAAGGATGGCGTCCACGAAGTTCTGCGTGAGCGTGGCGTGCTGGGCGGGAGTGTCCGCAAAGGGGATGTCCACGTGCCACACGTCGGGCCGGGCGAAGCCGGTGCGGGCGGTGCGGCTGAACT
>CAYXPA010000144.1:0-7598 GCA_964466945.1 uncultured Verrucomicrobiota bacterium
GAACCCTTCTTTCAACCCGCCTCCGGCTGAACCTCAACTGCGGAATCTAGGTTGATCGCATGGGAAGTTTTTTAGACAGGGACGGACGGGGACGCAAGAGCTTTCAGCACCCTTTCCGCAGCCCGCTCTGGGCTGGCGAGGCTGTGCTCCCAAAGTCGCAAAGTGCGCCAGCCTCGCTTACGCAACAACCGGGCGACGGCACGATCGCGCTTTTTGTTCCGCATGATTTTCTCACGCCAAAACCCGACGCGGGACTTGGGCATCCGGCAGTGCCTACCGCAGCCGTGCCAAAAGCAGCCGTCAACAAACACGGCCAGCTTTGCCTGCGGAAAAGCGAAGTCTGGATTTCCAGGCAGGCGCATGTGACGCCTCCAGCCCCTTATCCCGCACTGCCGAAAGATCGCCGCCATCTTCAGCTCGGTGCTCTTGTTTCCCCGAGAGCGGATTGCCGCCATCACCGCAGACCGCTTCCTTCTGTCAAGAACGTCAGCCATCAGTATAGGATTCCACGCCTGCTGCCCAGCGCGTTCGCGGTCCCCGCAGTAGTGCTACAGGCTACCGCAAGTGCTCGCTGTCGCCAGCCGATCTCGAACATCTTTTCGCCGTGCGGCCCGCGCAGCCGGTCGAGCACGGCCTTTTCGCGCTCCGACAACGGCCCAGGGATTGGCTCATGCTCGAAGACGGAAATCGGCTTCATGCACTTGCGGCAGCATGCACGAGCGATTGCGTTTCGAGCAAGCGTGACGAAATGTTGGCTGGCAATCCGAGGTGCTGATATGCGCAAGGGCTTTGCACCGGCTACAAGTCCGCTCTAACGCCAAGTATGGCCAGCGGCTTTACGACAGCCCTGCATGTCGTCGGCCGCAGTCCAGTCACACTCGTGGTTTCTTGGTGCGCTTGGGGGACAGGACGGTGGTGCTCGCCACCGGCCGAGCCTTTCGTTATCTAGTGTCCGTGCCAACTGCTGTCATTGCCAGACGCTTCGCCCGCATACGCAAGGGCAACGGGCCATAAACAAGGCAGCTTTTATGACGTCTTCGGCCTCAACCGGTGAACGCTTGCCGAGCGCCGCACCAAACCCGCCGGCCTGCGAAGTCTGCGGTCGGCCGGACGCGCTCCAAGTGGGCGACCGCCGGCTTTGTCCCGACTGCCTGGCCGTGGCCGGCTCGTGTTGTCCGGAGTTCGGCGCCTGGGACGCCTGGTCCGTCGGGGCGGAGACAGGTCCACGTGTGCCGCCGGGGTGCGTCCGCGGTGAAGACGGCACTGAGCGGCTCCCGGACGGCGTATCCCCCGCGAAGCCGGGTTCGGCGGCCACTTGACCCGGCGCGGCAATGCGGTCCGGCACGGGCCCCGGGCCACCGGTCGCGGAATTGACAAGGGGGGTACGCTTCGGGAAACTGCGCCGCCTCATGTCCAAACCGGCCCTCGGTCGTGGCTTGGGGGCATTGTTGGGCGGGGCGTCTCCCGCCGCTGCGCCCGCCGCCCCCGCCGCTGCGCCGGCCACCTCGCCCGGTGGACCGGCTCCCGCCGATCCGCGCGAGCGCGTGCAACAGGTGGCCGTGGACCGCATTGCCCCCAACCCCTTCCAACCGCGCAAGGACTTCACGGACGAGGCGCTGGCGGAGTTGACCGAGTCCATCCGGGCGCAGGGCGTCTTGCAACCGCTGGTCGTGCGCCGCCGGGGCGAGGGCTGGGAGCTCATCGCCGGGGAACGCCGCTGGCGCGCCGCCCAGCGGGCCGGCCTGGCCACCGTGCCGGTGATCGAACGCGAGGTCACCGACACCGAGGCGCTCGAGCTGGCCCTCATCGAAAATCTCCAGCGCGAGAACCTAAACCCCATTGAAGAAGCACTCGGGTTCCGGCAGTTGATCGAGCAGTTTCACCTCCGCCAGGAAGACGCCGCCGCCAAGGTCGGCAAAAGCCGCGTGGCCGTGGCCAACACCCTGCGCCTGCTCAAACTGCCCGAGGAGGTCCAGGCCCTGGTCCGCAAGGGCCAGCTCTCCGCCGGCCACGCCAAGGCCATTTTGGCGCTCGAGGCGCCCGAGCAGCAAAAGCTCGCCGCCAGCTTGGTGCTGCGGGACGGTCTGAACGTGCGGCAAACCGAGGAGCTGGTGAACCGCCTGCTCGCCGGGGCCACCGTCACCGACGCCACCGCCCGGCCGCGCCGCGGCAAGGCCGTGACCCGCGACGTGCACCTGGCCGACCTCGAGAACCGCCTCCAGGCCCGTCTCGGGGCCAAGGTCACGCTGCGCTACCGCCAGGGACGCGGCGCCGTGGAAATTCGCTTTTTCAGCGACGAGGAGCTCGAACGCTTGCTCGAACTGCTCGGCGCCGGCGGCGACTGACCGCCCGCGCCCGCCCGCTTTTTGGAAATGCCCATGACCATAACCCAAGCCCAACGCAACGCCTGCGCTCAACGCCTCGAAGCCGCCGCCGCCCGCGTGCCCGAATTGCGCGCCTTCATCGGCCTGGACGGCTTTGTGGACGACATCCTGCACGTGGTGGACACGCGCAAAAACGCCGAGGAGTGGACCCGCCTGCCCCGCATGGAGCAGTGGGCCGAACGCATCCGCCGCGCCGCCGGGCACAGCACCAACATCGAACTGGTCAGCCAAATGATGAAGCTGGGCGGCAACGGCCCCATCATGGCCAACGCCCTGGCCCGCTTCGGCCTGCGGGTGACCTACCTGGGCGTGCTGGGCTACCCGACCATTCACGAGGTCTTCAAGGAGTTCACCCGCCGCGCGGAGGTCCACTCGATCGCCGAGCCCGGCTACACCTACGCCGTCGAGTTCGAGGACGGCAAGGTCATGCTCGGCAAGCACCAATCGCTCAAGGAAATGAACTGGGCCAACCTCCGCGACCGCTACGGCTTGGACCGGCTCCAGCACCAGCTCGCCACCGCCGACCTGGTGGGCTTCGTCAACTGGACCATGCTCCCCTACATGAGCGAGGTCTGGGCCCGGCTCCAGGCCGAACTCTGCCCCAAGCTCAACGGCCCGCGCCGCCGACTCTTCGTGGACCTGGCCGACCCGGAAAAGCGCGAGGACGCCGACCTGCGCGCCGCGCTCGAGTTAATCCGCGGCTTCGGCCGCTGGTTCGACGTGATCCTGGGGCTTAACGAAAAAGAGGCCCACGAAGTGGCCCGCAAAGCCCTGGGCATTGACCGCCCCGCGCCCACGCCCGAGGCCCTGAGCGAACTGGCGCGCGCGATTTACCAGCGGGTAGGTGTGCACACGCTGGTGGTCCACCCGGTCGCCTACGCCCTGGCCGTCTCCGCCCAAGGCCTCGCCCTCACCCCGGGGCCGGTCACGCCCAC
Source organism: uncultured Verrucomicrobiota bacterium (assembly GCA_964466945.1). GTDB lineage: Bacteria > Verrucomicrobiota > Verrucomicrobiia > Limisphaerales > J093 > DSVZ01. Next base: position 3,320 of record CAYXPA010000144.1, read on the forward strand.
GCCCAAGATCACCACCGGCGCCGGCGACCACTTCAACTCCGGCTTCTGCCTGGGCAAGCTGCTGGGTCTGGACGACCTGGACGCCCTGCTCGTGGGCGTGACCACCAGCGGCTACTACGTGCGCACCGCGGAAAGCCCGGGCGTGCCCGAACTGGCTGCCACGTTGCGCGACCCCGCCATCCGGTACTGAGCATGGTGTTGGAAATCGTCAAATACGGCCACCCGGTGCTGCGCCAACCCGGCGCGCCCGTCACCGAGGTGACCGAGGAAATCCGCCGCTTCGCCGCCGACCTGCTCGAGACCATGCGCGCCGCCGAAGGCGTGGGCCTGGCGGCGCAACAAGTGGGCCGCGCCCTTCAGATGTTCGTGGTGGACGTCAGCGCCGTGACCGACCGCCCGTCCACCCTCGAACTCGAGGGCCGGTCCGTGGACCCGAAGAGCGCCATGCCGATGGTGCTCATCAATCCGCAGGTCACCCCGCTCAACGCCCCGGTCACCGGCCCCGAGGGATGCCTGAGCTTCCCGGAGATTTACGGCGAGATCACCCGGCCCGAGGCGGTCGAAGTGCGCGCCCTTGATGAACACGGCCGGCCGGTGCATTTCCGCTGCGGCGGGCTCCTGGCCAAGGCCATCCAACACGAGCAGGACCACCTCCAGGGCATCCTGTTCATTGACCGGATGAGCGCGGCCGCCCGCCGCGAGCTCCAGCCCCAGCTCGACGCCCTCCTGGCGCGCACCAAGGCCGAATTGGCCGGCAGGCGTTGAGCCCGGCACGGGCGCCCGCCAGTTCGGGCCGAAGCCCGGTTTTACTTCGGTGCCGGCAGAGCGTGCCTCTCCGTTTCACTGTCTGTTTTACCCGAAGGCCTCTTCCGAGCGGCTACTGCCCAGCCCAAGGCCAGACGCCGCGCCGGAGCAAGCCGGTCCAGCCAGAGGCAAACCTGGTTCACCACCCGGCAGCACAGTTGCCGGTACACCTTGCCCGGCAGCGACTCGGACCGGCGCGTAAAGTGCAAATCCAGCAACATCTGCCCCAAAGCCGAGGCGCCACGTCCACGTTGCACCTCGCGGACTACCTCAAGTCCCGCGCCTTCCAGCAGATGCCGCAACCCGTACTGGGTGTAGCGGAAGAAATCGTACGGCTCCTCGTGCAGTGGCCAGACCATCGGCGCGGTGAGTATCAGCATCCCTCCCGGTCGGAGTACCCGTGCCGCTTCGCGCAGCACCCGTTCGGGGTCGGGTACGTGTTCCAGCACTTGAGTGCAAATCACGCTGTCAAAATAGCCGTCGGCAAAAGGCAACTGATGGCAGTCCGCGTACGTGTCGGCCTGCGTGAGATGGCCGTAGGAACCCTGCATGGTCGGCGGATTGTCCACCCCTACCCAGCGGTCCCCCGGGCGGGCCAAGAGTGATTCGTACGGCTTCACGCCGCAACCCAGGTCCAGGATGACCCCGTGCTCCAACAGGTCCGCCAGTTCGCGCAGGGCGTGAACCAACGACTGGCGCTCAAGGTAAGCCGGCTGGCTTTTGGAGGGTTCCAGAAAACTCCGACGCAGCCGGGCGAGTGTTTCTGATTCCGCGTTCGGGGACGTCGAGTCAACCATTGCCCGCCAGCATAGGGGCCGGTCTCATCCCGGCGCAAGCCCACCAAAATCAGGCGGCCCCGCTTGACCGGGCTACGTAACCGCTCAGCAGCCCACCCTGCGCCACAACCCGTCCGGCCACAACCGCCGCAGCAGCCCGAACGGCAACCACACGTGCGGGGCGCACCCGCGACGGGCCGGAGCGGCTTGGGAAATTCGGGGCAGCGCCGCCAGCGCGCGCGCGTGCCGGGCGAAGGTGCCGAGGTAGCAATCTCCCAAGTGCGGCGCGGCCAGTTCGTTGGCCCGCCGACGCAACGCGGCCAACTCCTCCGGCGGCGCCGCGGCGAGTCGCCCGAGCACCTTTGCCGCCTCCGTCACATCGCCCGCCGGATACAACAGGTCCGGCCGCACGCCGGCGGCGTAGGCGTCGCCCCCGGAGCCGATGGCAGGGAAAACCGGGAGCACGCCCACAGCCAGTGCCTCGAGCAGCGCGATGGGCAGTCCCTCGTAATCGCTCACAAACACCAAAGCGTCCCAACTGCGGAGCACGCTCCAGTAAGCCTCCCCGTCCAGGCGGCCGTGAAACCGCACGCGCGCCGCGTCCGCGAGTTGCCGCCGCAGCCACGCCGCTTCCGGGCCGTCACCGAGAAACTCGAAGCGGTAGTCCACCCCGGCCTCGCGCAACGCCCGCACCAGGTACGGGAAGCGGTCCACGCGCTTCTGCGCGCGCGCCAGACGCCCGGCATAGCCGATCACCCACGGCCGCCCGCCCGGGGGCGGTTGCGGCGCTTCGAGACGTTCCCACGCCACGGGATACGGGAGCCAGGCGGCGCGTTCGCCGGTCAGCTCGGGCAGGGCGGCCCGGACCATTTCCAGCAAGGGCCGGCTCACGCACAACGCGCCGTCCAGCAACCCGCGCAGCCCCGGCAGCCAGCCGGCCAGCCCGGGGAAATCCGAGTGCAACACGCCCAGCCGCCGCCCGGCGCGGTCCAGGTCGGCGAGGAACGCCAGGCCCCAGAGGTTGTGCCAGGCCATCACCTCGGGCGGCGGGGAAGATGATTGGCGAAAGCGCCGCCGCGCGGTGGCAATCGAACTCAAGCCGGAAAGCCCCAGGCCGCGCACCCGTTCCACGCCGGGCTCGAGCGGCTCGAAGTACGCGCAGAACGTGGACTCGAGGCCATGCGCGGCGTCGCCCGCGTGATGCAGGCGGAGCATGGACTGGACCCCGCCCAGGCCGCGGAAATGGGTGAAGCCGTGCAAAAGCCGGAGGCCGCTCACGCGCCGATGAAACGCGGCCGCGCGCGGCCCGGGCAAGTGGAAAGCCGGCACGGGCACGGGCGGGGACGGTTCGGGGAAGAGAAACGCGGCTTTACGCCCAATGACCGGCGCCTAGGATGCCCCGGTCAGGTGCAGAACGAGTTGGACATCATGCGCGATGTAACGGACCGCCTGGAGCGTGCCGGTATTGCGTACATGCTCACCGGCTCGATGGCAATGAACTACTACGCCACGCCTCGGATGACCCGGGACATTGATCTGGTGGTTGAGCTAGGTCCCGCCGACACTGACAAGGTCGTGCGCTTGTTCACCCCGGATTACTACGTCTCGCGCGAGGCCGTCCAAACCTCGATCGCCCACCGGTCGCTCTTCAACCTGATCCACCAAGAAAGCGTCATCAAAGTGGATTGCATCGTCCGCAAGGACACACCCTATCGCCGCAGGGAATTTGAGCGCCGTCAACGCGTCGCCCTCGGCGATTTCAGTGTGTGGATGGTCAGCAAGGAGGACCTGATTATTTCCAAGTTGTGGTGGGCCAAAGATTCCCACTCGGAATTGCAACTGCGCGACGTGCGGAGTCTGGCGGAGACCGGGTGCGACACGGCTTACCTTGAGCCGTGGACTCGCGAGTTGGGCCTGCATGCGCTTTGGCAGGAGTGCCGCCCATGAACGATACCCCGCCCGAAATTGCCCGGCTCGTGCGCGAACGCCTGATGGCGCGCTCCGGCGTCGAACGCTTCCGCATGGGGGTGGCCATGTTCGAGGTCGCCCGGGCCCTGGTGCTGGCTTCCCTTCCGCCGGGACTGTCCGAAGCGGAGCGCAAACGCCGCCTGTTCGAGCGGTTTTACGGGATGCCCTTGCCTCCCATGAAGTGACCTTGCGCGCTCAGCCGCCCCGCTGACCCGCCAGGCCCGGGCCGCCAAACGGCAGGCAAGCACGGGTGTTCCCCTGGCGGGCGATCGAGGTTTTCGGGTTGTAACCGCCGGATACACCCCCAAAAGCCAAACGGCGGGGTGAAGCGTTCACCCCGCCGCGGCTGGAGGTTCGAGGGTTGCCGGCCCGCGGTTACTGCGTGAACTGGGCCGAGGCCTGCAAGGTGCCCACGCCGGCGGGCACGGTCACGGGAATGGTGGCGGTGCCGCCCTGGAGGTTCACCGGGCCGGCCGTGATGATCGAATTGGCCGTGGTCACGCGCAGGGTCACCGGGGTGCCGTTGGGGATGCCCGTGCCGCTCACTACTACGTTCACCGGGCCGGCGTCGCTGAAGACCACGTCTGGCGTGAGAAGGTTGCCGGTGGGGGGTTGGACCACGTTGACACCGTCCACGCTCACAATCGTGAGTGTACCCACCTGGTTAAGTTCGCCACTGGCGGCGGGCAGGCCGACAACGGCCGGCGGGTTCTGGCCGCCCGTGAGGGACC
>CAYXPA010000145.1:0-7578 GCA_964466945.1 uncultured Verrucomicrobiota bacterium
TCGGGGTAGCTGCCAAAACGCAGCAGCCGGGGAAGCAATTCGCGCAGCGCGGTGAAGTCGTGCTGCGCGGCCAGTTCGGCGAGCGAGATCGGGTAAAGGAGGAACTCGCGCTTGCGACCCGTCAGCGGCTCCTTGACGGACTTCCCCAGCTCGAAGCTGGAAGAACCGGTGACGAGGAACTGGGTCTTGGGGAAATGCTCGTGAAGAATCTTCAGCGCGAGCCCGATGCCCTCCACGCGCTGTGCTTCGTCGAGCACCAGCAAGCGGTGGTCCGCCACGAAGCGGCGCAACTCTTCCAGCCTGGGTTCGCGCAGGAGTTTCTGGACTTCCGGCAAGTCACAGGAGACGTAGGCAGACTTTTCGGGGTGGGCCGCAAGGAGGGCTTGGACCAGCGTGGTCTTCCCGACTTGCCTCGGGCCGAAGAGGACCAAGGTTTTGCCTTTGAACAAAGCCGCTTCGATCTGCGGCTGGATTTGCCGCGGAATCAACATGAGGTGCCGCCGGACCGGCACAGGTTGTCAAAAAAACTGCCGGTGAACCAGCAGAATTTCGTTTCTACTCAAAACCATTTGGCTTTTAGTTACTTGCAACCGCAACAATCATCGGAAAAGGCGCTGTACGAACAGCCAGAGGTTGTTCCGCCAGTGCGTCGGGTCGTGGCCGTTGCCGTCCACGTGCCACACATGCGGCACGTTGTGTTCCTTAAGGTAGGCATGGACGCCCTGGCTGATGCGGATGAGGCCGTCTTTGTTGCCGCAAGAAAGCCACAAGAGCTTGAGTTGCCGAGCGGCGGCGGCGGGGTCGGGGACTAATTCCTCCGGGCGCTTGGTATTCGGCGCGGAAGAGAAGCCGCCGACCCAGGCAAAGGTGTCCAGGTGGCCCAGACCAAAATTCAGCGACTGTCCGCCGCCCATCGAGAGGCCGGCCAGGGCACGGTGCTCGCGGTCGGCCCGCACCGCATAGCGGGATTCGATGGCGGGGATCACGTCGTCCAACAAATCGCGCTCGAAGACGGCGAAGGCGGAGGCCGTGGCCATCGGGTTGGGGCCCGGGCGATCGTCTTTTTGGGCGCGGCCATTGGGCATGACGACGATCATGGGCACGGCCTTGCCTTCGGCGATCAGGTTGTCCAGCAGCACGTCCACCGTCGCAAAGCGCTGCCACTCCGTCTCGTCGCCGCCAATGCCGTGCAACAGGTAGAGCACGGGATACTTCTGGTCGGTCGAGTAACCGGGCGGCGTATAGACCTGCATTTTGCGCCGGGTGCCGACGGTCTTGGAGTCGTACTCGATCATCTCCAGCTTGCCGCGCGGGATGCCGTCCCGTCGCGTCGCGATGTCGGGCGGCGGGTCGGCGAAGGCCGGTTTGTCGTCCGGGCCGAGGGTGATCGGCCCGCCGAAACCACCGCGTCCGCCCCGCCCGGGGGCCGTCGGCCCGGTCGCGGCCGCCGCCGCCGGCGCGGCCGTCGCGGGCGCCGCCGACTCGCGCCTGGCCACGATCTCCTCGCGGGCGAATTCGCCCACTTCGCGGGTGAAGTGGATGGCGGTGCCGTCGGCCGAGACCTTGCCCGTGTACCGAATTCGAATGTCGTTGCCCTGCCAAGTCAGCGTCTCCACGAAACTCAAGGTGCCGCCCGCCACCCGGCCCTCCTGCAGGTCCGCCTCGCGCTTGCGGTCACCGATCTCCGAACTGGCCTTGCCGCTCAACTGTTCTCCGTCCTGCTGGAACGTGAAGGTGTAGTATTGATGGCCGATTGGGGAGTCGAAGTTGGCTTTCCAATTGCCGGTGACATCAGCGGCGGCGGTCTCGACAGTCTTCGCGGCAGGCGTCGCGGGGCCAGAAACCGTCGGCGCGGGCGCCGCGCTCGTCCGGGTCATCTCGTGAGAGGAGGTAAAACCCACCGGGTGGTCCTGGAACAAGAGCTGGGCAAAGGCATGGAGGCTGCGCCGCCAGGATTGCCACTCGTGGCCCGTGTCCGGCGACACGTAGAAGAAACTATTCACGCCCGCCGCCTTCAGGGCCTCGGTGTTGGCCTTCGGGTCGCCGCCGAAGCGGCCGGCGCCGCGGTCGCCGCCCAGTTCGCGGCTGCCGTAGCTGACGAACACCACCTTGACCTGCCGCTTGAAGGCTTCCATGTCAGCGATGTCCGCCGGCGCGAGGCTACCGCCGCTGAACACGCCGATGTGGGAGAACTTGTCGAGGTTGGTCAGCGTGATCGTGCGGGTTTGCATGCCGCCCATCGAAAGGCCGGCCATGGCGCGATTGGGCTGATCCGCCAGGGTGCGGAAATTGGCATCAATGAAGGGAATCAGGTCGCCCAGCAGCACCTTCGCGAAGGCGCTGAAGTCGAACAGGCGCCCGCCCGGGCCCCGGGGTCCGGAAGGCGCGTTCGTGGCGCCGGCCGGAGCAGCGTTGGTGCTTGCGGCCGCGGCCGGTCCGCGCCCGGGGCCGAAAGCGCCGGGCACATAGCTGTTGGCCATGACGATGATAAACGGCCGGGCTTTGCCCGCGGCCAGCAGGTTGTCCAGGATCAAGCCGGCGTGTCCCTGGTTGCCCCAGCCGGTCTCATCCTCACCGCCGCCGTGTTGCAGATACAACACCGGATAGCGCCGGTTGAGGTCCTTGTCGTAATCGGGCGGGGTATAGACGAAGCACCGGAGCACCGCGTTGGCGTTCGTGGAAGGATAGAGCACCTGCCGCAGTTGACCATGCGGCACGTTTCTCAACGCGTAGAAGTCCTGGTCCTTGGCCGGCACCTCGACGCCACTGCCCCACCGGCCGCCGCCGTAGAAATACAGCGTGCCGGGGTCCGGCACGCCGGCGCCGTCAATCACGAGCTGGTAGTAGTGGAAACCTTCATCCTGCGGGCGGGTGGTGACCGTCCAAGCACCGTCGTCCCCCTTGGTCATGGGGTACTTGGCGCCGCCCAAGAAGTCGAAGACGACGCTTTGCGCCTGGGGCGCCACGACGCGGGCGCGGACGCGGCGCTCGGAGTTGACCTGGGGATACTGCTTGCCGGGCTGGTTCAGCGAGGAGGGCTGGAAATCCTCGACCACCGCCTCGTTGGTTTGGGTCAGGGCAAGCCGGCCGGTGAGCACACCAGCCAGTCCCAGCGTGAGGAGTCTTGTGCTCATAGAGTTCTGTCGGTTGGCGGAACTCCGGCCTGCAGGGTGAGCGTGACCAGGCAAACCCAGAGCTCGAAGCAGGCGAAGCCCGGACGGGGTCCTTGGAATTGGGTTGACGCGGACTCATGACCCAACACCTGGCAATTCAATGCCGGTTCCCGGACCTGACTGTGCTGCTGACGGCGTTCAATTCGAGCCGATGGAAGAACGACCCCTCGAGGGACGCAAGACCGTTCTGTTTCCGCGCAAGGCGTCTCGGGCCCGTCAGGCGCGCCGTGTTCCCGTCGTGCCCAGGCGCGGCGAGCGGGCCAGCGGGATGTCCTCCGCCGGGCGCCCGGCGGCGGCTTGACACCATGCGCCAGGGGCGGACATTCCCCCGTCGCGCGGCAGACCATCCCCGCGCGTTTTCCCGGACATGATGCACAACACCCTGGGCGGCCCGCCGTCGCCCGAAGAATTGCAACGCCAGTTTTCCGAGCTGATGCGCCAGCACTTGGCGGGACTGCGCGCCGCCCCGTTCCGCGCCCAGCCCGAGCCGGGTGGTGGCGGTGAGGAGGCGCGCCTGGAAGACGATCCCATCTTCAAGTTCGACAAGAAGCCCAAGGACGTGAAGGCGTACCTGGACCGGTTTGTGATCCGGCAGGACGAGGCCAAGAAGGTGCTGAGCGTGGCTTTGTGCGATCACTACCACCACGTGCGCCTGGCGCTCGAGGGCAAGGAACAGCCCAATTACGCCAAACAAAACATCCTCCTGGTGGGCCCCACCGGCGTGGGCAAGACCTACCTCATCCGCAGCCTGGCCGACCTCATCGGCGTGCCCTTTGTGAAGGCCGACGCCACCAAGTTTTCCGAGACCGGCTACGTGGGCGGCGACGTCGAGGACCTCGTGCGCGAGCTGTATCGGCGGGCCAACAACGACCTGCGCCGCGCGCAGTACGGCATCATCTACATTGACGAGATTGACAAGATCGCCGCCGCGCCCAATCTCGTGGGCCGCGACGTGAGCGGGCGGGGCGTGCAGACGAACCTGCTCAAGCTCATGGAAGAGACCGAGGTGCCGGCCCGCTCGCCCAACGACATCGCCGGCCAGTTGCAGGCGTTGCTCGACGCCACCCAGCGCGGCCGCAAGGGCCCGGAGGTCATCAACACCAAGCACATCCTGTTCATCGTCAGCGGCGCGTTTACCGGCCTGGACAAGATCGTCAGCCGCCGGCTGCGCGAGGCGACCATCGGCTTCGCGGCCAAAACGCCGCGGGTCGAGTCCGACTTCGAAGTGATCACCCACGCGCAGACGCGGGACTTCATCGAATACGGCTTCGAGCCGGAGTTTATCGGCCGGCTGCCGGTGCGCGTGTACTGCCACCCGCTGGACGTGGACGACCTGTTCAACATCCTGCGCACCTCCGAGGGCAGCATCATCCGCCAGTACGAGGAAACCTTCGCCGCCTACGGCATCGAGGTCCTGTTCCGGGACGACGGCCTGCGGCGCATCGCCGAACTGGCGGCCGAGGAACAGACCGGCGCGCGCGGGCTCATGACGGTGTGCGAGCGGGTGTTCCGCGACTTCAAGTTCGAGCTGCCCTCGACGCGCGTGCGGCGGTTTGTGGTGGATCGCGAGGTGGTCGAGCGGCCGGCCGCGGCGCTGGAGCGCCTGCTGGCCGAGAGCGCGGTCGAGGAGCGCGCGGTGATGCGGCAGTTGGTGCACGAGTTTGCCGAGCGCTTTACCCGCGAGCACGGCATCGCCATCCGGTTCACCGAGGCGGCGGCCGAGCGGGTCGTGGCCCTGGCCGGCGCGCAGGGCCGCCACGTGCGCGAGGTTTGCGCCGAGCGGTTCAAGGACCTCCAGTTCGGCCTCAAACTGATTGCCCAGAACACCGGCCGCCGGGAGTTCGAGATTGACGTGCCGCTGGTCGAGGCGCCAGACCGGGTCCTGAGCGAATGGGTCGTGGCCAGTTACCGCGCGCCCGGGCCAGCGCCCGCGACTTCGGAGTCCGCGACGCCGTGAACCCCGTCCGCAGGCCCGCCCCGCGGGCGAACCGCCCGGCGCGCGGCGCCGCCGACGCAGAGCGCCTGGGCCTGCCGCACCTGGCCGCCGGCGTGATTGCTCGATGCGACCGCGCCCACCCGGCCGACGCCGTGCTGCGCGAGGTGTTGCGCCGCGAACTGCGGCTGGGACCCGGCGCTGCCGCGGCGCTCTGCCGACTGGTCTTTGGCTGGTTCCGCTGGCGCGGCTGGCTGGAGGGCGAGCCTGCGACCCCGGAGCAGGTGCGCGCGGCGGACCAACTGGCCCGGCGTTTCCGTGAGGCGCCGGAGAGTTTTCCCGACGAAGAACTGCTCGCTCGCGCCGTGCCGGACTGGGCCCGCGCGCACGCCGATTGGCCCCCGGCGCTGGCCCGGTGGCTGCAAACCGAGCCCGCCCTCTGGCTGCGCGCGCGGCCCGGTCGCGGACCCGAACTGGCGGCGAAACTGGGCGCGTGCACCCCGGCCGGCCCCGGGCCGTTGGCGGAGGCGCTGGTTTACCGGGGCGAGGAGGACCTGTTTCGGCGACCGGAGTTTCGCGCGGGCGAGTTCGAGATACAGGACTTGCATTCTCAAGCCGTGGGCTGGCTTTGCGCGCCGCAGCCGGGGGAAACCTGGTGGGACGCCTGCGCCGGGGAGGGTGGCAAGACACTGCATTTCTCCGACCTCATGCAAAACCGCGGGCTGATCTGGGCGAGCGACCGCGCGGTCTGGCGCCTGGAAAAGCTCCGGCAGCGCGCCCGCCGGGCCGGGGTGTTCAACTACCGCACCGCGCCGTGGGACGGCAGCGCCCGCCTGCCCACGCGTACGCGCTTTGACGGCGTGCTGGTGGATGCGCCCTGCACAAACTTCGGCACCTGGCAGCGCAACCCGCACGCCCGTTGGACCACCACGCCGGGGGATGTGAGCGAGCTGGCGGCGTTGCAACTGCGGTTGCTGCGCCACGCCGCCCCGGCGGTGAAACCGGGTGGCCGGCTCTTCTACGCGGTGTGCACGCTCACGCGGGCGGAGACGGTCGAGGTGGCGGCGGCCTTCGAGCGCGAGCACCCCGGGTGGGAGCCGCTGCCGCTGTCGTCTCCGTGGGGCGAACCGGCGGCGGCACCCGGGCGGCTGTGGCTGCGGCCGGAGGCGCGCGGGGCCAACGGCATGTTCATCGCCGCGTGGCGGCGCATGGAGTAGTCACCCGGGGCGGCGGGGCGGGGCGGGGCTTCAATTGGGATTGGTCGCCGGGTCGAGCGTCCACACGATGCGGTCCTGCGGCAGGATGGCTCGGCCGCGATTGGCGTTGCCAGCGCGGGTTTCGACCACCAGGGGGCCCTTGAGCGTTTCCACGTGGCCGTCGGCGAAGACCAGGTTGCCGGTGCCGCCGTGCCGCGCGACGAAGCGGTTCGCGAAACTGCTGGGCTGGCCAAGGTTGTTGTCGGCTTGGGCGGGGTCCACCTTGGGTTCGTCGGGCAGGCGGTTTTCGAGAAAGACCACGGTCTGGCTGGGGCGTTGGATGGCGCTGACCTTCACGGTGGGTTCGCCGCCGTTGATCAATTTCGAGTTCATTGCGATGGAGAACAGCGGGAAGTTGGCGGTCGGGGTCAGGGCGTCCTTCGGGAACCTGGCGACGGGGCATTGGCCGAAGGAGTCGCGGGCGTGGAAGGCCGCCCGGTTGGTGAAGAAATCCGCCGCCGGCCGGAGGCCGATGGCGCGTGGCAGGGCGTTGTACCAGACGTCGTGGTTGTTGGGGTCGCGCACCTGGGCCCAGTTGTTGAGCATGGCGCTGCCGCCGAAGCTTTCGCGCGGCAGGCGGTCGTGGTTGTCCTCGGCGTAGAGCGCGAGGGCCAGGCCCCACTGCTTGAGCCGGTTCACGCACGAGATGCGCTGGGCGCTGCCCTTGGCGCGGCTGAGGGCGGGCAACAACATGCCCGCGAGAATCGCAATGATCGCGATCACCACCAGCAGCTCGATCAACGTGAAGCCGCCGGGCGCGCGACGTGCGGCGGCGGGGGCTGCGTCGCAGGGAATGGGAGTTCCCGGCCTCATGGCTCGACCCGCACCTGGTAGAAGCGCCGCGCTTCGGTAACGGCGTCCACGAAGGTCAGTGTTTCACCAGTGGCGGTCTGGGTGTCGAGCGGCTGCCAGGCGGGCGCGTCCAGGTCAGGCTTGAAAGCCAGCGTGTAGCGGCCGCCGGGCACGGTCTGCCACGTCAACTCGATGCCGGCGGCGACTTTCGTCACCGAGACAAAGCGCGGGGTGGCCGGCGGGTTGCGGATGTAGCCCGGGGAGCCGATGTCCCCCAGTTCCGCGGCCGCGAACGCGCCGAAAAGCCCCTCGACACTCAGGTCGCCGAACAGGCCCGTGTCGGGGTTGTACCCGAAGGACACTCCGGCTGTGGCGGTCGAGAAGACCTCGCTGGTGACCTTGTCGGCGTCCTCGGCGGCGGCGG
>CAYXPA010000146.1:0-3107 GCA_964466945.1 uncultured Verrucomicrobiota bacterium
CGCGACACGGCCGGCTCGCGGGAGGCCCTCGAGACCCTGCTGCGCGCCTACTGGCCGCCGTTGCTGGCCTTCTTGATCGCCGACGGCCAGACGCCCGACGACGCTCGCGACCTGGTCCAAGGTTTCCTGGCCCGCCTGCTCGAACGCAACGACCTCGAACGCGTGGCCCCCGAAAACGGCCGCTTCCGCTCCTACCTCCTGGCCGGGCTGCGCCACCACCTCGTCAGCGAAACCCGCCGCGCCAGGGCGGCCAAGCGCGGCGCCGGCGCGCTGGTCTCGCTCGAGCAGGACGAGGCCGTCGCGCACCTTGCCACCCTGCCCGCACCCGGCGTGAGCCCCGAGACGGCCTACGACCGCCAGTGGGCGCGCCTGATTCTCGAACGCGCCCTCGCCCGGCTGCGCCAAGAACACGCGGCGCAGGGCAAGCAGGCGCTATACGAAGCCCTGGCCCCGGCCCTGGCCGGTAACGAGGCCGCCGGTCACGCCAGCCTCGCGGCGCGTCTTGGCATGAGCCCTGGCGCCGTGGCCGTGGCCCTGCATCGCCTGCGCCGCCGGCTGCGTGAGCTGGTCCGATACGAGGTTCTCCAAACGGTCGGCTCGGCCGCCGATCTCGAGGGGGAAATGCGCCATCTGCTCACCGTGTGGGGCGATTGAGCCGGTAAGAAACGGCCCGCGCCTGCGCTGGTACCTTGGACTGCATGAACACCCGCGATGCCACCCCCGACCGTTGTCCGCGCTGCCAGCAGCCGTTGGACAACGGCGCGCTCGAAGGCCTTTGCCCGCGCTGCCTGGCGCAGTTGGCTTTTGCCGCGGAGCCGGAGTTGGCGGCTGGCGCCGCCACGCCGCCCGTCACGCTGCGGTACGTGGGCGATTACGAACTGGTGGCCGAACTGGCCCGCGGCGGCATGGGCGTGGTGTACCGCGCCCGGCAGTTGAGCCTGGGCCGGGACGTGGCGGTGAAACTCCTCCGCGCGGGCGCCCTGGCCGGCGCGGAGGAGGTGCGCCGCTTCCGGGCCGAAGCCGCCGCCGCGGCGGCGCTGGACCATCCGCGCATTGTGCCCATCTACGAAATCGGCGAGCACGAGGGCCAGCAGTACTTCTCGATGCGCCTGGTCGAAGGCCCGGACCTGGCCACGCTCACCCGGTCCGGCCCGTTGCCCGCGCGCCGCGCCGCCGAACTGGTGGCCGCCGTCGCCGACGCTGTCCAGCACGCCCACGACCGCGGTCTGCTCCACCGCGACCTCAAGCCCTCGAACGTACTGCTCGACGCCGCGGGGGAGCCGCAGGTCACCGACTTCGGCTTCGCGCAGCGTCTGGACGGCACCGCCGGGTTCACGCTCAGCGGCCAGGTGCTCGGCACGCCGGGTTACCTCTCCCCGGAACAGGCCGCCGGGCGTCGCGACCTGACCGTGGCATGCGATGTGTACGGCCTGGGCGCGCTGCTTTACCACCTGCTCACCGACCGGCCGCCGTTTGTGGGCGATTCGACGGCGGGTATTCTTCAACAAACCCTCGAGGCCGAGCCCTTGCCGCCGCGGCTGCTCAACCCCGCCGTGCCGCGCGACCTGGACACCATCACGCTCAAGGCGCTGGCCAAGGAACCCGCCGCCCGCTACGCCACCGCGCGCGAACTGGCCGAGGACCTGCGCCGCCACCTGCGCGGCGAACCCATCCGCGCCCGTCCTGCCAGCCCGGCCGAGCGCGCGGCGCGTTGGGCCCGGCGGCATCCGGTCCCGGCCGCCCTGAGCGCGGTCATTGCGCTGTTGCTCGTGACCGTGGCGGGCATCACCGTCCGCGCCAACCTGCACCTCGACCGCCAGCGGCGGCAGGCCGAGGAGGTCAAACGCTTTCTCAGCGATCTGCTCGCCGCGCCCGATCCCACCCGCGACGGCCGCGAAGTGCGGGTGGCCGACCTGCTGGCCCGCGCCGCCCGCCGCGCCGCCACCGAGCTGACCAACCAACCGCTGGTCCAGGCCGAGGTCCATTCCACCCTCGGCTTCACGTACTACCAGTTGAGCCTTTACGCGGAGGCCGAGCCGCTGTTGCGCAGCGCGCTGGCGCTCTTTACGCGGGAGCTCGGTCCGAACCACCCGCGCACTGCCACGGCCCACACGCGCCTGGGCTCGTTGCTGGTTTGGGACGGTCGCTCCCGCGAAGGCGTGGCCGAGCAGGAGCGCGCCGTGGCCATTCTGCGCCGCCACGGGCCGCGCGTGCGCGCCGAACTGGCCGACGCCCTGGCCGAACTGGGCAGCGCCCGCGGCGTGCTGGGCGAGTCCGAGCGCTCGATCCGCGAACTCGAGGAGGCCGCCGCGTTGTGCCGGCAGATCGGACCTGCGGCGGACCCAACCCTCGCCAGCGTGTTGGGCGACCTGTCCACCGCGCACGGGATGTTGGGCCATCGCGAGCAAAGCATGGCCTACAACGAAGCGGCCATCGCCCTGAACCGTCGCCTGCCCGACGGCCGGATGAACCTCGCCACCGCGTTGAGCAACCAGGCCGACTGGTACCTGCGCCTCGATCAGTTCGACCGCGCCCTGGCCGCCGCCGCCGAGTCTCTGGCCATTCGCGAAGAACTCTTCGGCACCAACGCCTCACCCCTGGCTTTCGCTCACGCGCGCCTGGCACAAATTCATCTCGGTGCCTCGAACGTCACCGCCGCGCTCGAACACAGCCGACGCGCGCTGGACATCGCGGGCGCCACGCTCGCGACGGACCATCACGACTTCCAGTTTCATTACCGGCAGCACGGGCTGGCGTTGTTGCACTCCGGCCGGGTGGACGAAGCGGTCGAGACCCTCCGCCGCGCAGTCGCTATCGCCCGCCGGCATTTCCCCGCCAGCCACATGGCCGTGGCGGGGAACGAGGGTTACCTGGCCGAGGCCCTGGCGGCCCGGAGCGACCGCGCGGAGGCGCGGCAACTCCTCGAGACCTGCTTTCCCACCCTCGAAGCCGCCGCGATGGCGGACCAGGACACCCCCGCCACCCGTCGTTTCCTCGAGCGCTACCGCCGGCTGCGCGAGAACCTGCGCGCGCCGGAGCCCTGACCCGGCGCGCCGGACGTGGCGGCAGGTTCCCCGGGGTGTGGCGGCAGGTTCCCCGGGGTGTGG
>CAYXPA010000146.1:3207-7504 GCA_964466945.1 uncultured Verrucomicrobiota bacterium
GGCAGGTTCCCCGGGGTGTGGTGGCAGGTTCCCCGGGGTGTGGTGGCAGGTTCCCCGGGGTGTGGTGGCAAGTCGTCCCGGAAGCGCCCGGCAGTCCGCCTTTTCCGTGAGCCCGGGAGTTCGGGCGGCTGCGCCGCGGCGTCCACCCCCAAAAAGCGTGTAAGCCCGGCGGGGCTTTTGCGCTGTACGCTGTGGAACGTGATGACGCGCATGAGCACCCCCCTGACGCGGTGGACCCGATGGAGCCTGCGGGCCGTGCCTGTCCTGGTCGCCTGGGCGGCCGCGGCGCAGGCGCTGCGCGTGACCGACATCCGCCGCGAGGCCAGCGGGGCGGTGACCGTGGAACTCCGGGGCCGGGCGGACGCCTATTACCTGCTCCAACGCGGGCTGGCACTGCCGGACATCAACGTGCCCGTGGCCGCCCGGCTCGGCGCGGCCGAAAGCCTGACCCTCCGCGACCCCGCCGCCACCGCGGCCGCCGCGTTCTATCGGGTGCTCGAACTGCCCCGCAGCGCTCCGCGGGACACGGACGGGGACGGCATTGACGACGTGTACGAACTGGCGCGCCCGGGTGAGTTAAACCCGCTGGATGCCACGGACGCCGGCCGCCCGGTCCCGGACGGCAGCGGCCTGACCTACCTCCAGCAGTACCAGCGCGACGGCCGCCGCGTCACGCGCATCGTGCGCACCTCACCCGAGCCGGGCGAAGCCGGTGTGGCCGTCACGCGCGAGACCATCCTTTACTTCGACCGCCCACTGGCGGCGGATGCCGGCCTGGACCGCACGAACTTCTTTGCCAGCTTCGGCGGCCGCCGCCTGCTCAGCCGCATCGAGCTCGCCAGCGACCGCCGCAAAGCCACGTTGTTCTACCAGGAAAACCTCCCCGCCAGCGCGCGGGTGCGGGTCACGTTGGACGCGACCGGGGTCCGGGACGAGAACGGCCTCGAGGTGGACGCCGACGGTGACGGCGAGCCCGGCGGCGTGGCCGTGCTGGACTTCGACACCCTGGGCATCGCCGCGTTGCCGAACACCGCCGTGTTCGGTCGGGTCTTTGCCAGCGAACCGTTGACCGGTCCGGTGCTATCAACGAACCGTCCGCTGGCGGGCGTGACGATCACCGTGGACGGCGCGGAGGAAACGCTGCGCACCACGACGGACGCCGACGGTTTCTTCAAGCTCCAGCCCGCGCCCGCCGGCCGGTTCTTCGTCCACGTGGACGGCCGGACCGCGATCGGCAGCCAGTGGCCCAACGGCGCGTACTACCCGTTCGTCGGCAAGGCGTGGGAGGCGGTAGCCGGCGTGGAGACGAATCTAGCCAACGGCACCGGCGAAATCTTCCTGCCGCTTGTCCCCGCGGCCGCCCTCCAGACGGTCAGCGCCACCGAAGAAACCCGCATTACCTTCGCCGCCGAGACCTTGGAGAAGCACCCCGAGCTTCAAGGCGTGGAAATCCGGGTTCCCCCGAACGCCCTGTTCGACGACAACGGCACTCGCGGCGGGCGCGTGGGGCTGGCGCCGGTGCCGCCGGACCGCCTGCCCGAACCCCTGCCGCCCGGACTGAATCTGCCGCTGGTCATCACCATCCAGACCGACGGCCCGATGAACTTCGACCGCCCGGTGCCGGTGCGGTTCCCCAACACGCCCAACCCGCGCACCGGCCAGCCGCTGCCGCCGGGCGCCAAGAGCGCCCTCTGGAGCTTCAACCACGGCACCGGCGAATGGGAGATCGTCGGCCCCATGACCGTCACCGCCGACGGCTTGTTCGTGGAAACCGACCCCGGCGTGGGCGTCCTGCAACCGGGCTGGCATGGGCAGGACCCCGCCAGCCGCGGCGAGGGGGATTTGGCCGATTACCGCAGCCTGCCCCCCAACACGGACAAGATCATCTGGAACGCGATGAACGCCGGTTTCGGTTGGACCGGATTGTTGTTCGACGTGGCGGCCATCGTCGCGGCGGAAAGCCCGATCGGGAAATTCTACTCGGGCATCAACGCGGTCCTCGACATCGGTGGCGCCATCGTGGATCCGAGCCCGGCCAACATTGCCAAAGCGGGCTTGAGCATCATCGCCCTCGCTCCCGGGGGTACCACGATCATCAAGGGAGCGCAGATCGCCTCCGGTGCCTGGAGCCTGTACAGCGCCGTGGATGCCACCGGTCAACTGGGCAGCTCCATTCAGCAGGCCAACAACCTCTCCAATCCGGGCCCGCCGCAACAACTGCTGCAGCGGGGATCGGCCCGCGCGAATATCCGCCCCGCAAACCGGGCCGGCGTTGTGGTGGCGCCACCCCCGACCTACATCGCCTCGCGCTATTACCAAGGGCCGGAGCAGACCGCGGCGGTGGAGGCCCTGCGTACCAAACTCGCGTTGTTCAAAGAGGAGGCGGACCTTCAGATGCCGCTCTATGTCGAATTCGCCGAGCGCAGCGACCAACTTGCCGAGCTTTCCCGCACGTTGCTGGCGCGGGATCCCGGGTCTTGGACACTCCCCGAAAGGGAGGACTTCGCGGCCCTGGCCGGTCAATGGCGCGACAGTCGTGCCGCGGTCGTTTCTCGCCCGCCTTTGTGGGATTTGTACGTGGACACGGTGCGCGCCTTGGGACGTTTCCAATACCTGTTCGATCTGAACGCCGTGCTCATGGCCGTGGAGCGCGCCAGTGGCTTCGGCGACCCGATCCAGGTGCTGCTGGCCGAGTATGCCCGCCGCAACCCGATGACCCAGCCCATCTGGTACCGCCTGATCGGCCCCAGCGGCACCGCGCAAGGCCGTGTGAAGCCGGGAGAACCGCTCAAGCTCATCACGCGTCCCGACATGCCCTATCGTCTGGACATCCTGAACCCTGCAGGTTTCCGCGTGGCTGCCCGCCATTTTGTCAGCTCGCCAGCCGGCACCCGCTACGATCTCGCCCCCGTCCTCACCCGCCCGGTGGACCAATCGCCCGATTCCGACGGCGACGGCCTGAGTGATTTGGCCGAGGGAATTGTCGGCACCCGGACCGATCGCGCTGACACCGACGGCGACGGCCTCTCCGACGGCGCCGAAGTGCAGGCGGACACCAACCCGCTGGACAACCTGCCGGCCATCACCGGAGTCATCGGCACGCTGCCACTTCCCGGCACCGCCAAGGACGTCTGCCTCGACGGCAACCGCGCCCTCGTGGCCCTCGGCCCGGCCGGCCTGGCCGTGGTGGACGTGAGCCGGGTGGACACGCCCACCATTATCGCGAGCGTGGACACGCCGGGCGACGCCCGCAGCGTGGCTTGCGACCGCACCTTCGTCGCCGTGGCCGACGGCACCGCCGGCCTCGCCATCGTGGACCTCAGCGACCCGCCAGCCGCCTTCATCGCCCATCAGTTGCCGGGTATCGGCGCCGTCAACTGCGTCGTGGCTGCCGACGGCTCGGCTTACGTGGGCACCGAGGCCGGCGAGGTCATGGCGGTCCACCTGGCCACCGGCACCATCGGCGCGAGAATCTCCCTGGGCTCGCCGGTTCACGACGTGGTGTTCTACCGGGAACTCCTCCTGGTTCAAACCAGCGTCGCGCTGCACGTGGTGCAACTGGCGGGCGAGGAATTCGCGCCCCTGGCGCGGCAGCCGGTGAGTCTCTTCCCGGAAGGCCTGACCAGCCGGCGGCGCGTGAGCGTGGAGGACCGGTACGCCTATGTCACCAGCTACCCGGGCTATTCCGTGGTGGACCTGACCCGGCCCAGCGCCCCGGCGCTGATCGGCAACGCGGTCGAACACGGCCCGAACTCCTTCAAGCAGCTCGCGCCCACCGGCGCGGACTTCGGCGTGGCTGCCGTGGGCATCAATCCGCGCGTCAACAGCGTCCACGGCGTGTGGCTCTACGACCTGCGTGACCCCGCCGTGCGCACGGCCTTCACCACCCAGTTTGAAACCCCGGGCCTCGCCCTCGCCCTGGCCCTGCACCGCGGCCTGGCCTTCGTGGCCGACGGCCCCGCCGGCCTCCAGACGCTCAATTTCCTCGCCGCCGACCTGGGCAGCACGCCCCCTACCGTGCGCCTCGAAGCCACGTTCCCACTGGACCCTGCCGAGGCCGAGAGCGGCGCTTTCGTGGCCGTGCTGGCCCAAACTCGCGACGATGTGCTCGTGCGCGAGGTCGAGTTTTATCTCGACGGCGCGCGCGTCCACACCGACGGCAACCACCCCTTCGAGCACCGGTTCCGCGCGCCGCAACTCACGCCGTCGAAAACCAACTTCACCATGCGCGCGCGGGCCTTCGACACCGGCGGCAACGCGACCTGGAGCGAGGAGATCACGGTCGCCATCCGGCCCG
>CAYXPA010000147.1:0-7460 GCA_964466945.1 uncultured Verrucomicrobiota bacterium
ATCTCCCGGCCGGTGCGAAAGCCGTTGGTCGCGTCAAACGCCCGCGGCGGGGTGCGCGCGGTGCCGCTGACGGCGATTGCGTCCACGTGGTTGGTCAGGTAGTCCAGGCCCCAGGCGCCGCTGCGCAACGCCTCCAGCCAAACCGAGGCGTCCTGGTGGATGATGGTGCTTTCGCGGTTGCGCTTCTGGACGTCGAACCCGGTCGGCAGTACGCCGAGGATCGCCACCAGGGCAAACGCCACCACCGCGATGCTGATGGCGATTTCGACCATCGTGAACGCGGCGGCGGAGCGGGCGAACCCGCGTTGGGGCCGGGGGGCTTTCATCTCCAAGCGGCGGTTTGTTCCCAGGGCCGGTACACCCGCGCACGGCCGGTCACCCAGTCCACGCGCACGTCGGTGCGGTTGGTGTCGCCCCGCTGGGCCAGGGCGATGTCCGGCGCGGCCCGCCAGTCGGGTCGGTCCTGGCTGTCTTTCGGGTAGAAGACGCTGCCGCGGACCAACGGGAGAACCTCGCCGGCCAGGACCGGTTCGACCCCGCCCTCGTAGTAGAGCCGGCCCTGGGCGTTGAAGGCGACGTAGGGCAGGCGCATTTCCGGGCTGTCCGCGGTGGGGAACGGAAACCACGCATGGGGCAGCGGGCGTTGGGCGGCGTTGGTGCGGTTGGCCGCGTTGAGCCACTGCGCGCCCAGGTCCACAAACACGTTGGTCTCGAAGAGCAGGCCGTCGGGAAGCCGCTTCCAGTCGGTCAGATACACCGGGTTCTCCCGCCCGGGCTGGTCCCCCACGCTGCGGCGGGTGAACAGGGCATAGGCCGTGTACTGGCCCTCGAAGAGGTTGGTGAGCTGGCGCAGCGCGCGGTCCTTGACCGCTGGCGGATAGAACCGGGCATCGGCGCTGCGGATGGTGTCCGCGTGCGCGCGCAGCGTGGGCGGCGCCAGCACCAGGTACACCACGCGCCGGCCGCTGAGCGCCAGTTGGCGGGCGTAGGCCAGGTCGTCGAGCAACTGACGGTGGCCGGCGGCCAGGGTGTTGGTCTGGGTCAATGCCCGGATGGCGGGCACGCTCACGGCGGCCAACATGCCGATGATGGCCACCACCACCAGCATCTCCAGCAGCGTGAAGGCGCGCCCGGAGCGCGACGCCGGACCGCCGACCCGGCTGAGTCCGGGCCATGGCGACGCCGGTGGCGGGAGGCTGGGACGGCGGGTCATGGCTAGCGTCGAGCCGGTTATTGCCAGCTCAGGATGTTGTCCTTGTTCACGCCGGCATTGGCCTTGACGCTGGCGTCGGCCATGCCGTCCGGACCGAGCGACCAGACGACCACGTTGGCCCGGACCTCGAAGCGGTTGGGCCCGGTGTCCCCGGAACCCACCGGCGGCCCCAACCGCAGCCCGTAAAAGCCGATTTCCCCCTGTTGCTGAGACACGGACTGCATCCGGTAAAAGGCGTCGCGGCAGCGGCCGTCGAAGTTCAGGTCCAGGGTGATGATGTACGGGTTGGCCCAAGGGTCGCGCAGCACGCCGTCCGGCCCGACGCCGCGCGGGGCGTACAAGGGCGGCCGGCCGGGACCCGGCGGGCGCTGGTAGTTCCGGTCCTGGAAGCCGTCGAGGAAGTTTTGTTTCTGCGGATTGAGGCGATGGTCGGCATTGACGGTGGCGGTGCCGTCGGCGAAGCGTTCCATGTCCCGCAGAATGGCCACCAGTTCGGAATTGTTGTTCTGCCAGCCGCCGGTGTTGCCGGTGTTGCCGATGGGTACCAGCGGTTGGCCGCGGCCATTGAGCAGGGTGGGAGTGACGCTGTTGCCCGCGCGCGCCGCGGTGCCGTAGGTGAAGTCGGGACAGGTGTCGGTGATCGAATCGCGCGAGCGATTGAAGGCCGGCATGCGCGAGTACGTGGCCTGGTAGGCGTTGACCGCGCCGACGATGGTCTTCATGTCCGCCCGGGTCATGGCGATGCGGGCCTTGGTCTTGCTGGCGGCGATGGCGGGGAGAATCATCCCGGCCAGCACGCCGATGATGGCGATGACGGTGAGCAGTTCGATGAGGGTGAAGCCGGCGCGGCGGCGCCGCCCGGGAGAAGCAACGGGTTTCATGGGCATCGGTGAACGAAGGGCCGGGCTGTGCCCGAGTTGGCAGGCAAAGTCAAGCCGCCCGGCCCCGTGCAGGCGCTCGGGCAGGCGGCGGGGCGAGGGCTGGTGCGGAGCAAAAGTTCGCATGGCAGGCGGGGGCTGAGGGTTACCAGTTGCCGAAAAAGCGCAGCTCGTTGGTGCCGTCCACCACCCGGCCGGTGGCCCAAATGGCCCACAGATCAAAGCTGGTGGTGTTGTTGGTGGGGCGAGTGGAGACGTAGTGCCAGGGGTTGATCTCGCGCAGGCGCGGGTCGGTGGTCACCGTGTGCAGCGGAGATTGCTCGAGGAGTTTGCGGGGCCAGTCCACCGGCACGGCCAGCAGCTCGATGTCGTTGGCTCCGGCCAGGCGGATTTCCCGGCGCTGCCGCGGCTTGAGGTCGCGCAGGTAGGATTTGGGTTTTTGGGGGTAAACGGCCGAGTTGATGAAGCCGCCCAGGCCGAAGGCACTTTGAATCTCGCTCGGGGTCAGGCGTTCGGCCCGGTCGGTGGTGAGATAAAGGTTGCCGTTGTTGGTGCTGTAGGTGCCCACCAACTCGTAGTAAAGCGGGTGCACGGCCGGGTTCGCGTTGCGGCCGTTGCGGGCGTTGTCTGGCGGGTACTGGCCCAGGTCGGATTTGTAGTTCTCGATCGCGGTCACCAGCGCCGCCAACTCGCCCTTGATGGCGGATTCCTTGGCCTTGCGGCTGGCCACGCCGGCCAGGCCGGCCCCCAGCGTCGCCAGCAGGGCAATGATCGAGACAACCGTCAGCAGCTCGATCAAAGTAAACGCCGCCCGCCCAACCCGGGCGCCCAAGGCCAGCCCGGGGGACAACGGCCGTATGTGTCGTGAAGGGTCCATGCGCGCCAGTCTGTTCGGGGAGCCGCGGGGGGTCAACGCTCCCGCAGTTCCCGCTCCATTCGTTCACTGAGCCATTGCTTGATCATGCTCTGGTAATTCAGGTACCGCGACCGGGCCAGGCGCTTGATCCGGGCCAGCATTCGCGGGTCCATCCGCAAGGTGATGGTCACCGACTCGCCAGAGTCCCCGGCCGCCGCGACCGCCGCTTCCATCAGGCGCAAATCCACCTGCGTCTCCGCCCAAAAGGCCGCCTCGGCCTCTTCGCTGTCGAACAACGGCACCTCTTCCCAGCTCGTGATCACGTTCATGGCCGGGAGCCGCCGCGCTCGGACGCTGCGATCAACGCCGTTTGCCGCATTTACTGGGCCAACATCTGGTTCACCTTGCGTTGGTAAAAGAACTCTTCCTGGGGCGTGAACGGTCGGGACAAAATCACCCGCACCACCCGCCCGTTGGTCTTGTAAAGGCTGAACAACCCGGTGCCCGAGGCCGTTCGGCCCAGGTTGAAATACCGCGCCTGCACCGAAAACCGGGGTGAGTCCGGGAGCAACCGCACGGAGAACGGGTCCTCGAAAGACTCCTCGATGTCTCGGGTGGTCAAGCCCCCGCTCAGGTCGAAGGGCGGATTGTTCCAGTCAAATTCCATGCAACGAGTGAGTCGGTTGGCGTATGGTCAAAGCGAATGCAATGTCGTTACATTGTATTTACGGCGGACACCCTCACCCGTCAAGCCCCTTTTTCGAGTTCACGGCAAATTTTCTTTCAGGGCTATGCACTACTTTCCCCTCAGCCCAGCCTGTTGTAGTATCGGGCATGGCCGACTATCCAGAAACGGTGACCGAACTGCACGACTGGTTTTCCGATGAAGCTGCTTGCCGAGCGTATTTGGAGCGGATTCGTTGGCCAGAAGGTGCGCGCTGTCCCCGCTGCCCCGGAGCCAAGGTGTGGAGGATGACGCCCCCGTTCTACCGTTGCGCTGGCTGTGGTTACGATTTCACCGTGACGGCCGCCACCTTGTTCGACAATACCAAGTTGCCGCTGCGGTTGTGGTTCGAGGCCATGTGGTATGTCGTCAATCAGAAGAATGGGGTGAGTGCCCTGGGGGTGCAGCGAGTGCTGGGTTTGGGGAGCTACCGCACCGCTTGGCGCTGGCTGCACAAACTCCGACGGGCCATGGTGCGGCCCGGCCGAGATCGGTTGTCCGGCAGCGTGGAAGTTGACGAGGTCTATTGGGGCGGTCAGCGGTCGGGCAAGCGAGGCCGTGGAGCCGAAGACAAGGCCCTGGTTCTTATTGCAGCCCAAGCGGATGGATCGAAGATCGGACGTATCCGTTTGGCCCGCATCGCCAACGCTTCTGGCACCGTGCTGGTGTCGGCGGTCAGTGCATGTGTCGAGCCAGGCAGCCAAGTCTTGACCGATGGCTGGGGCGGCTATGGAGGCCTGGAAGCCAAAGACTATCGTCACGCGGTGGTCCGGGCAACGGCCATCGTGGGCGAGAATCTGCTGCCCCGGGCGCATCGGGTGGCGTCGTTGTTGCAGCGCTGGCTCTTGGGCACCCATCAGGGAGCAGTGGCGCCTTCGCATCTGGATTACTCCCTCGACGAGTTTACGTTTCGATTCAACCGGAGGAGTTCTCGCTCCCGAGGCTTGTTGTTCTACCGCTTGCTGAGCCAGGCGGTGGCCGTCGGTCCGGTCCTCTGCGAAGAGTTGGTCGGTGACACCTTGCCCAAGGGGTTGGGGGCAGGGGAAACTGGTGCATAGCCCAATTTTCTTTTTGGGGCCGTGATGCCGGGACGAAAGGAGCCCATCGCCCGCCCCCGTTTGCACAGTTGGGCACCCCCGGAAGACGCGTCTGTGGGGGCTACGCATTTCGGGCTTTCCAGACCCGGGACTCGCGGTTCTACTGCGACCGAACAAGCGTTGACCCCATGAACGACCATTCCCTTACGCGACGCAGCTTCTTGGCCGGAGCCGCGGCTTTGACCGCCACCCGCTTGGCGCCCCACGGTCTTGCGGCGGAAAGCTTGGCCGGAACGCCGCCGGCCTTTCCCCGTCCGGGGCGACCGATCTTGCTGGCCTGCAAACTCGGCATGATCGCCGCCGAGGCGGGCGGCCGAAAACTCGGATTGGTCGAACGCCTCCGCATGGCGGCGGAGGCGGGCTTCGATGGCGTGGACTTCGACGAGGCGGGTGGCTACACGCCCGAACAGGTCCGCGCCGCCGTCCGGGAGTCCGGCGTCTTTGTGCACAACGCCATCAACCACGCCCACTGGGAAGTTCGCCTCACCGACCCCAGCCCCCAGACCCGCGCCCGCGCCCGCGCCAACCTCGAGCATTGCCTGCGCGTGTCGCACGCGGCCGGCGGCAGCGGTGTGCTCATCGTCGTCGGCAAGGCCCAGGACGGTCCGGAGGCGGAAATCGAGGAGCGTTGCCGCGCCGAAATCCGGCAGTGCCTGCCCCTGGCCGCGGCCCTGGGCCAGATGATCCTGATCGAAAACGTCTGGAACCAGATGATGTACGACCACGACCGCGGTCCGGAACAGGGCCCCGAGCGGTTCATCCGCTTCGTGGACAGCTTCAACAACCCCTGGGTGGGGCTCTACTACGACGTGGGCAACCACTGGAAGTACGGCCGGCCGCCGGCCTGGATTCGCGCTCTGGGCCGTCGCTGCGTGAAGCTCGACATCAAAGGGTTCAGCCGCGCCAAGAACAAGTTTGTGGAAATTGGCGGCGAAGACGACGACCTGCCCTGGGCGGAAGTCCGCGCCGCGCTGGCGGAGATCGGCTTCACCGGCTGGGCCACGGCCGAGGTGGGCGGCGGCGACGTCAAACGCCTTGCCACGGTGCGCGCGCAGATGGAACGCGTCCTTTACGGCGCCTGAACGGGCCGGTTGGCCGGGCTCGGGATGGAGCGGCCAACTTGGCCGCGTGCGCGGCGTGCCTTACTGCGGGCGGCCTGCCGGCCAGAGGGTGGGTGACAACCGGCTGCCAACACCGGGTTCTCCAGCCGCCGCACCAAAAGGCGTGCCGGAACTGCGATTGGGTGGGGCCGGGTTGCACCACGGCCAATGGCAGCGCTGACACGGTGGCGCCCTCCTGGTTTCCCCACTGCAATGCGTCAAGGTCCCGTTACCCCCTCGGGGAGTCGGCGTCGCCCCGCTCTCAGGGCACGAGCCAGCACAGCAATAACATTGAGCAGCCGGGAACGCCGGTAGAGAAACTCTGGGAACGTTCGACCTGTTTGCGCAGAGCAGCGCGAGCCACTAGGCGCGCCCGTGCCGCGATATCGGGCAAGCTCCCGGCGGGCGGAGTATCCGCAACCGCCGATTCTCCGTGGTGCGCCAAGTGCATCAGCTCGCCGGGCGCGAACGGAATCGCGTCACCGTCCCGGCCCACCCACACCCCGACCAACGCATCCGGCGCGTACAACCGCCGCGCCACTCCCAGCCACCGCAGAGCAAACACACACAACCAACCCTCCCCATGCGGCCAATCCCCGCCTGCGCGCAGGCAAAAGGCGCTTTCGCCGGGCCGCGCCTCCAGCGCGCTTTGAAAGAGCCAGTCCGTGACCGGTTCCCCAAACCCCGCCAGCACCGGGCGGATCGGCTGTCCGCGCACCGTGCCCAGGTCCTCGTCCCGCACCTGCTGGAACACCTCGCGGTCAAACACCACGTGGCAGGTGCGGCTGGGGCGGAACACCGGATCGCGGAAGGCTTCGGGCAGCGGGAAGTGATACACCCCCGGCACGAATCGGTTCGCGCTGTTGCGGGTCTCCTGCAGCCGCAGTCCGTGCCGCGCCAGCGCCAGCGCAAAGGCCAGCTTGAAGTCCTCCGCGGTCAAGGTCGGCCGCATTGCCGACGGATCGCCGCTGAAACCGCCCGCGTCGCCCAGCCACTGCCGCAAGCGGTCCACTGAGCGTGCAGCGGCTTCAATCCAACCATCCACCACGGCGTCGGAAACCTCCTCACCCCGCATGGCCCGGGCGAACAGGCTCGTCGGGTCCATCCGCTCGGCCACTTCGCCCAGGAGCATTTCGCGGTAATCCTCATTCAGCCCCGCGAGGTTCATCGTGCACTGGATCGCCGCCAGCCGTTCCAGAATCCGTTGAGAAATGCGCGCGTCCCACGACTCGGGCACGCGCAGGTTGAACACCTGCACCCGCTGCGATTGCCCGTAGCGGTCCAGCCGACCGATGCGCTGCTGCAGGCGCATTGGGTTCCACGGCAGGTCGTAATTGACCATGATGTGGCAGGCCTTCTGCAGGTTGATGCCCTCGCCGCGCGCCGCGTCGAGATCGCCGTCGTCACCTTCGACAACGAGGTCAAGGCCGTGTAGGACTTTGTCACCGTGGACCAGTTTCAACCGCCCGAGCTCGCGGCCCAGGGCCAGATCTTCATGGGGAGCGCCATCCACAAGGCGCTCGACCTCATTCAGGCGCGCAAGGCGAAGTACCGGCAAAGCGGCGTCGCCTACTATCGTCCCTGGGTCTTCA
>CAYXPA010000148.1:0-7448 GCA_964466945.1 uncultured Verrucomicrobiota bacterium
CGTGGTGGCTCGTGGGCGAAGAGCGCCAGGTGCACTATGGCGAAAATCTGTTCGATCCGCCGGACCTCGCGCTGGGCGCCTTCCAGGCGCGGGCCTGGTTGCGCGGCGCCGACGCGGACCAACTGGCTCGGCGCGTGGACCGCCCCTTTGCCCGCGCCGACCTGTATCACCTGACCAAGCTGGCGCTGGCCCTCGAGGCGTCGAGCAGGGCGCGCGCGGGGAAACCTTGAAGACCACGTCGCGCCACCGCCGGCCGGCGCGAGCCTCGCCTAAATCACCACGTTTCAACCCGGCCGGAACGATGCAGTCCAGCCGCGGGAGGAGCGGCTGCTGGCCGAGCGACCGGAACCGGCCGACTGAAACTCAGATGTTGGTTTTGGAACTCAGGAACACAGGAAACTGCCGATGCGGAACTCGGACCTATCCCGGAGACGCACGCCATCGCTCTGCCTCCTGCCTCCCGACCTTCCAACACGCCGCCGCGCACGGCCGGCCTTTGGTCTGGACAGTTCCGGCGGCCGGCTTTTGAGTCTGGTTCCATGCACGCCACAATGAATCGTCGCCTTTTTCTCCGCCGTTCGCTGGTCTGGTCTTGTGGGCTGGCGGCGGCGCCGGGTCTGCTGCGCGGGCGGGCCTCGGCCAATGGCAAGCTCAACGTCGGCTTTATCGGCGTGGCGCACCGCGCCGCCGAAAACCTGGCCGAAATCGCCCGGCTCACCGACGCGGTGAACGTGGCCGCCCTGTGCGACGTGGACGACAAATTCCTTGCCGAGGCCCGGGCCAAACATCCCGCCGCCCGCACCTACCACGATTTTCGCCGCCTCCTGGACCAGGCCGACCTGGACGCCGTGGTGGTCAGCACGCCGGACCACACGCACGCCGTGGCGGTCACCGCGGCCCTGCGCTCCGGCCGGCACGTGTACTGCGAGAAACCGCTCACCCGCACCGTATCCGAGTGCCGGGCCGTGCGGGCCCTGGCCGCGGAAAGCAAACGCGTCACCCAACTGGGCACCCAGATTCACGCGGGGTCAAACTACCGGCGGGTGGTCGAGCTGCTCCGGGCCGGCGTCCTCGGCGCGGTGCGCGAGGTGCACGTATGGTGCGGGGCGCGCTACGGAGAAAAACAAGAGCCCACCCGCGGTCAACCGGTCCCGCCGGAGTTGCATTGGGACCTGTGGCTGGGGCCCGTGCCGTACCGCGAGTACAGCCCCGACTACGCGCCGTTCAACTGGCGGCACTGGTGGGCCTTCGGGGGCGGAGTGCTGGCGGACTTCGGATGCCATTTCATGGACCTGCCCCACTGGGCTTTGGAGCTGCGCCTGCCGGAATGGGTCGAGCCGGTGGACGGCCCGCCGGTGCACCCCGAGGCCGTGCCGCCCTGGTTGATCGTGCGCTACCGCTACCCCGCCCGCACCACCGCCGGGCAGACGCTGCCCTCGGTCACGCTCACCTGGTACCACGGCGGCAAGCAACCGCCCGCGCCGTTGCTCGATGACGAGCAGCGCGAGTATTTCAAGAGCGGCGTGCTCTTCGTGGGGGAAAAGGGCAACCTCTTGGCCGACTACGGCCGCCGTCAACTTTTGCCGGAGGAACGTTTCAAGGACTTTGCCCCGCCCGCGCCCTCGATTCCGGACTCGATCGGCCACCACAAGGAATGGGTCGAAGCCATCCGCCAAGGCGGCGCCACCACGTGCCATTTCGATTTCTCGGGCGCCCTCACCGAAACGGTGCTGCTGGGCAACGTGGCCTACCGCACCGGCCGCCGCGTCGAGTGGGACGCCGCGGCCGGGCGGGCGCGCGATCAGGCCGCCGCCGAGCCGTTCCTCCAACACACCTACCGGCCGGGCTGGCGGCTTTGAGCCGGCGCGAAGCGGGGGGGTCAGGCCGGGGTGGCTGCCATCGCCGACGGCGCGAGCGCCCGGCGGAGGTTCTCGGCGATTTCCAGAAACGCCCGCGCCGGCGCCGAGTCCGGCCGGCCCACCACCACCGGTTCGCCGCGGTCGCCGCCCTCGCGGATTTCGGTGAAGAGGGGGATTTCGCCCAGGAAGTTCACCCCCTTGCGGGCGGCCTCGGCCCGGCCGCCGCCGTGGCCGAAGATTTCGACGCGCGAGCCGTCCGGGGCGGTGAAGTAACTCATGTTCTCGACGATGCCGAGGATGGGCACGTTGACCTTCTCGAACATGGCCATGCCCTTGCGCACCACGCCCACCGAGGCCTCCTGGGGCGTGGTGACCACCACCCCGCCGTCCAGCGGCACCGTTTGGCAGAGGGAAAGCTGGGCGTCGCCCGTGCCCGGCGGCAGGTCCACCAGGAGATAATCGAGCTCGCCCCACTCGACCGCGAAGAGGAATTGCTGAATGGTCTTGGTGATCATCGGGCCGCGCCAGATGACCGGCTGGTCGCCGTCCACCAGAAACCCGATGCTCATGAGTTTCACGCCGTGGCGGACCGGCGGCACCAGTTTCTCCTGCTCGCTCACGGTGGGGCGCTCGTGACAGCCCATCATCAGCGGGATGCTCGGGCCGTAGATGTCGCAATCCAGCAAGCCCACCCGAGCGCCCAGGCGTGCCAGGCCGCAGGCCAGGTTCACCGAGACGGTGGACTTGCCCACCCCGCCCTTGCCGCTGGCCACGGCGATGACGCGCTCGACCCCCGGCACGCGCGTCTGGTGGGCCCAGGGGTTGGCCGCGGCGGGCGTGGCGGCAGGGCCGGGCGCGGCCGCCGGTTGGTGCACCTGCACGTGCACCTTTTCCACGCCGGGCAGGCTGCGCAGCACCCGTTCGGCCTCGGCCTTGATGGTCGCGGCCACGTCGGGGTTGGGCGAGGTCAGTTGGAAGGTCACACTCACCGCGCCGGCCTGGGCGGCGATGTCCCGGACCAGGCCGAAGGAAACCACGTCCCGGGAAAAGCCGGGGTATTTCACCGCTTTGAGGGCGGCGCGAATCGCGTCGGGCGTCAACATGGCGCGCCCAGTGTAGTGCGCCGGGAAACGAACGCCAGCCGCCAGGACCGGGACCGGGCGGAGCCGGACGCACCCGGGCTGGTTCGGCCACGCCGCGCCATCGAGCCGGAGCAGGAAAAGCGTTTGCCGCGTCGCGGCCCGAACCGCATCCTGCGCGGGAAAAATTGCCCGGCATGAACCTGCCTTCGTCTCCGAACCGCCCCGCGCGGCTGGCCCTGCTGGCCCTGGCCGCCGGGGGATTGACCGCGATGAGCCTGATCAGTTGCGCCACGCGCCCGTCGCGCGCCGCGTACTCCCTGCCCAAGTCCGCCTACCCCGTCACCGCGAAATCCAACGTCGTCGAAACCCTGCACGGCGTGCGCGTCGAGGACCCGTACCGCTGGCTGGAGGACGACAACGCGCCCGAGACCCGGGCCTGGGTCGAGGCCCAAAACCGCCTCACCTTTGGCTTCCTCGAACGCATCCCGGAACGACCCGCCCTCCGGCAACGGCTGACGCAGCTCTGGAACTTCGAGCGCTACGGCCTGCCCTTCCGCGAGGGCGGCCGGTATTTCTTCACCCGCAACGACGGCCTGCAAAACCAGAGCGTGCTCTACGTGGCCGAGGCGCTCGAGGCCCCGCCGCGTGTGTTGCTGGACCCCAACACGCTCTCGCCCGACGGCACGGTGGCGTTGACCGGCCTGGCCGTGAGCCGGGACGGCCGCCGGCTGGCCTACGGCGTGGCCGTGGCCGGCTCGGACTGGCAGGAGTGGCGCGTGCGCGAGGTGGACACCGGCGCGGACCTGCCCGACGTGGTGCGCTGGGTGAAGTTCTCCGTCGCGTCCTGGGCCCGGGACGGCTCCGGGTTTTACTACAGCCGCTACGACGAACCCACCGAGGCGCAGAAGCTCACCCGGGTCAACTACTACCACAAACTCTACTTCCACCGGCTGGGCACGCCGCAAAGCGAGGACGTACTGGTCTATCACCGCCCCGACCAAAAGGAGTGGGGCTTCCAGGGGCACGTCACCGAAGACGGCCGCTACCTGGTGATCACCGTGACCCACGGCACCGACCCCAAGAACCGGGTCTTTTACAAGGACCTCGCCGCGCCGGACGCGCCCGTGGTCGAGCTGCTCAACGACTTCGACGCCTCCTACAACTTCGTGGACAACAACGGCCCGGTCTTCTGGTTCCACACCGACCTCGACGCCCCTCGCGGCCGGGTCATCGCCGTGGACACGCGCCGGCCCGAGCGGGCGCACTGGCGCGAGCTCATCCCCGAGGCCGCCGAGACCATCCAGGCCGTCAGCACGGTCCACCAGCAGTTCTTCGTGAACTACCTCAAGGACGCCCGCACGCAGGTGAAGGTCTTCGACCTGGCCGGCCGCCCGGTGCGCGAAGTCGAGCTGCCCGGCCTGGGCACGGCCGCCGGATTCGGCGGCAAACGCGCGGACACCGAGACCTTTTACTCCTTCACCAGCTTCACCACCCCGACGGTGATCTATCGCTATGACGCCGCCACCGGCGCCAGCACGGTCTTCCGGCAACCCCGAGTAGCCTTCGACCCCGCGCAGTACGAGACCCGCCAGGTCTTCTACACCAGCCGGGACGGGACGCGCGTGCCCATGTTCATCAGCCACAAAAAGGGCCTGCGCCTCACCGGCCGCAACCCGACGCTCCTCTACGGCTACGGCGGCTTCAACATCAGCCTCACCCCGGCCTTCTCGGTCGCCAACCTGGTCTGGATGGAAATGGGCGGCATCTACGCCCAGCCCAACCTGCGCGGCGGCGGCGAATACGGCGAGGCCTGGCACCAGGCCGGCACCCGGCTGCGCAAGCAAAACGTGTTCGACGACTTCATCGCCGCGGCCGAATGGCTCATCGCCCACCGCTACACCTCGCCCCGCCACCTGGCCATTGCCGGCGGCAGCAACGGCGGCCTCTTGGTGGGCGCCTGCCTGACCCAGCGACCCGATCTCTTCGCCGCCGCCCTGCCCGCCGTGGGCGTGCTGGACATGCTTCGCTTCCACAAATTCACCATCGGCTGGGCCTGGACCAGCGACTACGGCTCGCCCGAAAACCCGGAAGAATTCCGCGCCCTGCTGGCCTACTCCCCCCTCCACAACCTCCGCCCCGGCGTGCGCTACCCCGCCACGCTCCTCACCACCGCCGACCACGACGACCGGGTGGTGCCCGCGCACAGCTTCAAGTTCGCCGCGCGCCTCCAGGAATGCCACGCCGGCGGCCCGCCCGTGCTCATCCGCATCGAAACCCGTGCCGGCCACGGCGCCGGCAAGCCCACCGCCAAGCTCATCGAAGAAGCAACCGACCGCCTGGCCTTCCTCGTGGCGGTGCTCGGCGTCAAAGTTCCGCTCGCCGGCAGTGACCGGGCGGCAGCGGACTGAGGCTCGCACCCCGATGGATAGGGCGTTACTACCCCGGCGCCGGGACCGCGGAACTGAATCCGCCGGGCTGATTTAACGGTTATTGAGCGGACTGAAATCCGCGCTCTGATTGGTAGGGCGCCGCTGCGTCGGCGCCGGTCACCCGGCCGAACCGCTGCGCGCTCTACCAGGAACCCGCGGGCGGCGCGACCTGCGGTGCCCAAGTCGGACCGATTCGAGGGCACCGGGAGGCAGGCCAAGTTGGCCTTGCCACTTGTAGAGAAAAAGCGGCAGCAAGCGGCCGCACTCCAAACGCGGGCGCGCGAGTCGAACGCCCGGTCCGTCGCGAAGCGTGTGGAGTGCGCCGGCTTGCCGGCGCTGTCGGGCGGCGTAGCCCCGATTGGCCATCGGCGGTACAGCCGACTGGCAGTCGGCGATACGGCAGGTTGGAAACCTGCGCTACGGGGCCGCGTGCGCTCCCCGAACGGGGTCGGCGGCAGGTGGCCGCCGGCCTGCCGGCAGGCAGGCCGCCGAGGCTTGGCAGGCCGTTCCACCCAAGACAGAAAGCGGCAGCAAACTGCCTCACTCCAAACGCTGACGCGCGAGTCGGGCGTCCGGTCCGTCGCGAACCGTGTGGAGTGCGCCGGCTTGCCGGCGCTGTCGGGCGGGTTCGGATACCGGATGCCAGATGCCAGAAGCGGAAGTTGGGTGCGGCAGCGCGCTCGCTTGGAGGCGTAGCGCCGATTGTCCATCGGCTGTACCGCCGTACTGGTAGTCGGCGATACGGCAACAAGCTGGCCGCCTGCGTAACGAGTCAGGACCGACGGCGGAGGCGCCGTCGGCAGCACGCGCGAGCCGTAGGTGAAGGTGCCCGCCGTACCGCCCCACGACGGACCAGCGGCTGGCGGCGTCCAGGCGTAGGTAACCGCGAAGGCGCCGCTGGGCTGGGCGAGCCGCCGGCCGCTGCGCCCGCCGTGATGGTGGGTCAATGACTCACCGTCGTTGGCGCGCAGGCTGAATCCACTCATCGCGGTCCGATGACCTTGATTCCCCCACTTTTTTGCCGAGACTTGCGGGAGTAACTCTCCGTACGTGAAAGACGCGGATCACGCGGCCGTAAAGATTGTCCTGGTGAAGCGGGCCAAAGGCGTGGGAATCCAGTCCGTTCGTCCGTTGGGCCTCCACCCAAAAGTAGCCCGGCGCTAGAAGGTGTACAGAACCGGTTCGATTCGTTATGGTGTCGCCAGGCACTCCGGCGATTCGTCGAACCGTCCCGATTACTCCGGCATTTGTCCAAAACGGGAACTCCACGACGACCAAGTCACCACGGTGGATCCTTTCTGCCTTGATTCGCCTTGTGATCAACAGGCGGTCACCGTCGAACCGATCAGGCTGCGACCGGCCAAAAACGAGCGGTTCCATCGTCGGACTGCTCATCTCGATCACCCGCAGACCGTACAACACGATCAGGCTGACGATCAGAACCGCGATGGCCAAGCCACCCAGTATCAGACCGAGTGTGAACCGTGACACATGGAGAGCCATATCTGGCAAATGCACTAGTCTTCCGGAGATGGGCGCGGCAGTTGTGGTTTATACTCATCCCCCGGTGGACAGCTCTGCTTGCAGTCTTGCATTCGCACCCACTCCTGCGGTATCGTAGCATCAGCCTCGTCGCCGTAACCACCGCCAATGCAGATGTAAACGCAGATTCGGAAAGCACACCGCCCTTCCTCGGTCACATGTTTCCGATTCTCAACTAATTTGCAGGTGATTGGAATGTAGGGACCGCTCGCCGTCAACGTAGGTTTACACTTTCTAAGCATCCAGGGCAAAGTGGCGAGACCTTGGGGATCCTTTTGGTCGTAAGGTGCGTTATCGGCAAAGCAGTAGAGATTCCAGCCCCCAAGCTCTCCAATTGGGTCCCTTTTTACCCACTTCTGCAAAATACGGGTCATAAAACCGGTACCCGTAGTAGTACAGCCCGCTGGTGGCCGAGCCGGCAAAGCTCACCCACGGCTTGCTCGAAAAGCGCAGCACGTTCGCGCCCGCCAGCGGCCCGCCCCCGGCCAGGTACCGCCCGTACGGGTCGTACCGGTAGCTGGCCTGGAGCGCGCCCG
>CAYXPA010000149.1:0-7274 GCA_964466945.1 uncultured Verrucomicrobiota bacterium
AAACGCGAAGCGTCTTGGGGTGCGGCAGTCCCCTGCCGCTTTCGAGTCCAGCCAGCCCCCGGCCGCTTTCGGACGGGCAAGGTGGCCTCGAGGAGCGGTTGGCCTGGTCGTTCGGAAGGGCGCGCTGGAGCGACAGCGCCAGAGGACTGGCGCAGTCCAAAAGCTGGCGCCCGCTTCCCGCCGCCGGGGAGTCGCGAAGCGTCTTGGAGTGCGGCAGTCCCCTGCCGCTTTCGAGTCCAGCCAGTCCCCGGCCGCTTTCGGACGGGCAAGGCGGCCTCGAGGAGCGGTTGGCCTGGTCGTTCGGAAGGGCGCGCTGGAGCGACAGCGCCAGAGGACTGGCGCAGTCCAAAAGCTGGCGCCCGCTTCCCGCCGCCGGGGAGTCGCGAAGCGTCTTGGAGTGCGGCAGTCCCCTGCCGCTTTCGAGTCCAGCCAGTCCCCGGCCGCTTTCGGAGGGGCAAGATGGCATCGAGGAGCGGTTTGGCTTGGTCGTTCGGAAGGGGGCGCCGGAGCGACAGCGCCAGAGGACTGGCGCAGTCCAAATGCGGGCGCCCAGTTCCGGCCGCCGGGCGGTCGCGATGCGTCTTGGGCTTCCTGGCGGCGGCGTTCAAAAACTGAAATGCGCCGCCGCGCGGCCGCCGCGCGCAAATCGGTTTGCTTCGCGGCGGTTTCTCTGGCATGGACCGGCGCGGATGATGCGCCTTGCGTTGACGACCCTGTTGGCCGCCTTGGTGGTGGCTTGCCAACCCCGCTCGAACTCCGCCGCCGAACCCGAGGCGGCGGACCTGTTGGTGCGCTGGCACTTCGCCGGCACCGAACGCCTGGCAGGGGAGACCAACGGCGCGGTGCTGCGGGCCGTGCTGGCCGAACCGGCCACGCGGGCGTTGGTTGCCCACGCCCTCGAACGACTGGGCGAAGCGCCCGTCACCAAGCCCCTGGCCCCGCTGTTCAACGACCTGCTCCGCGCGGAGTCCTTGGTTCAGGCGCGCGGCGAGCCCGGTCACCCCGAATGGACCCTGGCCGTGCGGCTGCCGCCCGAGCGGGCCGCCGCGTGGCTGGGCGCCTGGACCAACACGGCCCGTGCCTGGGAGCGACTGCGCGCGCGCGTCGCGCAGGCCGGCGAATGGGTCGTGGCCGGAGTGGGCGACGAGCCGCTGACCGGCTTCGAGGCGGTGCGGCAGCGCCTGCTCAAGACCGGTCGCCCCGGGGCGCATCAGGAGCCGGGCGCGTGGCTCGAGGTCGAGGCCGACCTGGCCCGGCTGGCGCCCGGTTGGGGTCTGCCCACCAACGTGACCTGGCCGCGCGCTCACCTGGCCCTGGCCGGGCAGGGCGAGAGCCTGCGCACCGTGGGACGGTTCACCTACCCGCGACCGCTCGAGTTGCCCCTGGAGCCGTGGCGGATTCCCACCAACACGATTCAGGACCCGCTCATCAGTTTCACCGCCCTGCAGGGCGTGCGGCCCTGGTTGGCGGAGCACGCGCTGGTGCGGGAGCTGGACCTGCCGGCGCCCAACCAGATTTACGGCTGGGCTCGCGCGCTGGCGCCGTATCTGACCCAGTTTGCCTGGGAACTGCCGGACGTGGCGGCGCGTCTGCCGGCCTTGCAAACCAAACTGCCCGCGGCCTTGCGCACCCGCCTGCCCTGGCTGGACTTCGGCGAGGTGAAGATGGTGCCGTCGCTCACGCGCCTGGTCTGGACCGGCTTTCCCATGCTGGTGCCGTTCCTCGGCCCGGCGCCCGACCCGGGGTTCGTCACCGCGGGCATCTTCCCGGTCAGCGGTGGCGAGAAACCGGCGCCCGCCGAGTTGTTTGCCCAGTTGCACGGGCGCACCAATCTGGTCCTGTACCACTGGGAAATCACCCAGCCGCGGCTGGCGGACTGGCAGGAGCTGCGGCTGCTCTACGACATGGTGGCCGGGCACGCGCCGCCGCCCACCAACACACCGGCCGTGCGCTGGCTCCAAGACACCAACGTGACCCGGCACCTGGGAAATGCCGTGACCGAAATCACCCGCACCGGCCCGCGTGAGCTGACCCTGGTGCGCCGCTCCGCCATCGGGTTGACGGCCTTCGAAATCCACTGGGTGACCCGCTGGCTGAACGGGCGCCGTTTCCCGCTCTTGAGTCCGCCGGTGCGTTTGCTGGGCGCGCCCAAACCCGCCACGGCCGGCCGCACCAACGCGCCGCCCGCCGCCGCTTCCCCCCATGCTCAAACTGGGCGTCAACATTGACCACGTCGCCACGCTGCGCGAGGCCCGCTACCGCGGCCGGCCCGCCGGTGAACCCGACCCGGTCGAGGCCGCCCGCGTCTGCGAGGCTGCCGGCGCGCAGGGCATCACCTGCCACCTGCGCGAGGACCGCCGCCACATCGTGGACCGGGACGTCTGGCGCTTGCGCGAGGTCGTGCGCACCCGGCTGAACCTCGAGATGGCCAACACGCCCGAGATCGTGGACATCGCCCTGCGGGTGCGGCCGGACATCGTGTGCCTGGTGCCCGAGCGTCGCCAGGAGATCACCACCGAGGGCGGGCTCGAGGTGGCGGCCCAGGTGGCGGCCCTCACCGAGACCCGCCGCCGGCTCAACGACGCGGGCATCGCGGTCAGCCTGTTCATCGCGCCGGACCCCGCGCAAGTAGAGGCGGCGGCGCGCGTGGGCAGTCAGTTTGTCGAACTGCACACCGGCAGTTTCGCCGAGCACTACGCGGAGCCCGCGGCCCGGCAGCGTGAGTTGGAACGGCTGGTCGCCGCGGCCCGCCAGGCGCACGCGCTGGGACTGCGGGTCAACGCCGGGCACGGCCTCAACTACGTGAATCTGCCCGCGCTCTGGGCGGTGCCGCACCTGGTGGAGCTGAACATCGGCCACAGCATCATCAGCCGCGCCGTGTTCACGGGCTTGGACCGGGCGGTGCGGGAGATGTTGGCCCTGATGGCGGGCTATCCGGAAGCCACGGCTTGAGCCGGCCCGGTTCACGCAGCGGGACGGTCTGACGGGTGCGACCGGGGGAAGGCGCGAACGCCAAGTTCGGGGTCCAGCTCCAGAAACTCGATGCGGTGGTTGGCGCCGGGGTTGCGCGGTGACGGCCCGGCCACCAGGAGCGCCACGCTCCCGCTCAGGCCGTGCGCGCGCAGCCAGTCGCGGGCAAACGCGCGCCAATCTTCCGGCTCGGCGGCGCACTCGACCGGGTGCACGCCGTAGCAAAACAGCAGACGCGAGCAAACCCGGGCCTCCGAACAGAGCGCGATGATCCAGACCGGCGGGTTCCACCGCGATAGGCGCTGCGCCGTGGCGCCGGTGCGGGTGGGCACGAAGACCGCGGCGCAGGGCAGGGTGTCCAGGGCGCGGGTGACCACCTCGGTGACCAGGCCGGACAGCTCGCTTGTCAATTCCGCGGCCTCCCGTGGTTCGGGCGGCGCACCCGCCCGCGGGCGATGTTGTTCGGTGTACGCGGCGATGCGCGCCAGCATCGCGACCGCTTCGACCGGGTGGCGGCCGATGGCCGATTCGGCGGACAGCATCACGGCGTCCGTGCCATCCAGGATGGCGTTGGCCACGTCGCTGGCCTCGGCGCGGGTGGGCAGCCGCTGGACGGTCATGGATTCGAGCATCTGGGTGGCGACGATGGCCGGCTTGCCGGCCCGGCTGGCGCGGACGATGAGGTCCTTCTGGACGAGGGTCATTTGCTCGAGGGGCACTTCCACGCCCAGGTCGCCCCGGGCGATCATGATGCCGTCGGCGCCGCTCAAGATGGCGTCGAAGTTTTGCAGGGCCCGGGCGCGCTCGATCTTGGCGACGACGAACGGCTCGTGACCGTCGGCACGCGCGGCGGCGCGCAGGGCTTCGAGGTCGGCGGCGTCGCTCACAAAGGACTGGCTGACCGCCTCGACCCTGTGCGCGAGCGCGAAGTCCAGGCACGCGCGGTCGCGCTCGGTGAAGGCCGGGATGCCCAGGTTCACCCCGGGCAGGTTGAGCCCTTTGCGCGAGCGCAATTCGCCCCCCACCACCACGCGGCACACGACGTCCGGGCCGGTAACCACTTCGACCTCGAGTTGGACCAGGCCGTCGTTGAGGTAAATCGAGTCGCCGGGCCGGACCACGCGGGGCAGTTGCGGGCAGGTCGTCGAGGCGCGGTGTTGATCGCCCACGAGGTCTTCCGCGGTGAGCGTGAAGCGGTCGCCCGCGCGCAGCTCGATGCGCTCGGGTTCGAGCCGGCCCAGCCGCAGTTTGGGGCCGGGCAGGTCGGCCAGGATGGCCACGCGCCGCCCGGCGGCCTGTGCGGCGGCGCGGATTTGACGGATGTGCCGGGCGTGGTCGGCAAAATCGCCGTGGGAGAAGTTCAGCCGGGCAATACTCATGCCGGCGCGGATCATCCGCTCGAGGATTTCCGGGGAGGCGGAGGCGGGGCCGATGGTGGCGATGATTTTGGTGCGGTGCGGGGGCAGCAGGTTCATGGGCCGGCAGGTGAGGGCCGGTTTCAGGTCAGCACGGAGCCTTCTACGAAAGGTTGTCCGGCGGCCAGGGCGGTGAGGTTGGCGACGGTGGTGCGGGCGATGTCGGCCAGGGCTTCGCGGGTCAGGAAGGCCTGGTGCGCGGTGATGAGCACATTGGGAAAGGTCAGCAGGCGCGCCAGTTCGTCGTCTTGCAGGACCTGCCCGGAGAGGTCCTCGAAAAAGATGCCTTCTTCCTCTTCGTAAACATCCAGGCCCACCCCGCCAAGCCGACCGGATTTGAGCCCGTCAATCAGCGCCGTGGTATCCACCAGCGCGCCGCGGCTGACGTTGAGCAGGATCACACCGGGTTTGAGTTCGGAGAGCGTTTCGTGCCGGATCAGGTGGCGGGTTTCCGGGGTCAGGGGCACATGCAGGGAGACGACGTCGCTGCGGCGGAACAACTCGGGCAGCGGCACGTAAGTGACGCCGTGGGCGCTGGCCCATTCGGGTTGCGGCGCCGGGTCGTGGGCCAGCACGTGCATGCCGAAGCCGCGCAGGATTTGCGCCGCCACCCGGCCGATCTTGCCCGTGCCCACGATGCCGGCGGTTTTGCCGTGCAGGTCGAAGCCCACCAGGCCGTGGAGCGAGAAATTGAGCTCGCGCACGCGCTGGTAGGCCCGGTGGATTTTGCGGTTAAGCGCCAGCAACAGCGCCACGGCGTGCTCGGCCACGGCATGGGGCGAGTACAGTGGCACGCGCGTGACCACCAGGCCCAGCGCGCGGGCGGCGGCCAGGTCCACGTTGTTGAAGCCGGTGCACCGCAGCGCTACGAGCCGCACGCCGGCCCGGGCCAGCCCCTCGAGGCAGGGCCGGTCCAGCGCGTCGTTGACAAACGCGCACACCGCCCCCGCGCCGCTGGCGGAGGCGGCGGTCTCCGCCGTCAGCCGGAACTCGTGAAAGCGCCACGCCAGCGCCGGCGCCCCCGGCGCCGCCAGCAGGGCCTCGCGGTCGTAGGGACGCGCGTCGTAAACGGCGGTGAGCAGGGCGGGCATGGGCGGGCAGGTTACGCCGCCGTGCGCGCCGCCGCGAGCACTTCCGCCGCGTGCGTCTCGGGCTTGACCTTGTCCCAGATGTGCCGGATGCGCCCGTCCTTGCCGATGAGGAAGGTGACCCGGTGCGTGCCCTGGTACTTGCGACCCATGAAGGTCTTTTCGCCCCAGACACCGTAGGCCGTGACGATCTTTCGGTCCTCGTCCGCCAGCAGCGGGAAGGGCAGCTTGTACTTCTCGGCGAATTTCGCGTGCGACTTGACCGGGTCGGTGCTCACGCCCAGCACAGCCACGCCGGCCTGTTGCAGGGCGGACCATTCGTCCCGGAAGGCGCACGCCTCGCGGGTGCAGCCCGGCGTGTCGTCCTTCGGGTAGAAGTACAGCACCACCGCCTGTTTGCCCCGGAATTGCGCCAGCGAGACGGTTTCGCCGGTTTGCGAGGGCGCGGCAAAATCGGGCGCCGGGTCGCCCACCTTCAATTTCAACTCCTGTGCTTTGGCCATGTGTGGGAATGGTTCTGTCGCGGCTGGCCCGAAGCCGGCATCGGCGCGGGTGCCGCGGCCCGAAGGTGCCGCAGAGCGGGGCGGAGGCAAGTCGCCGCGTTCCGGCCGGGGCGCGTTGGGGCGCGAGCGCGCTTGGCCGGCGCGCGCGGGACCGGCAAAATCCCGGGCCGTGAACCCGCCGCGACTCGCCGTGCGCCGCGCCACCGTGGAGGACCTCCCGGCCTTGCGGGGCTTGTGGCAGCTTGAGTGCCTGCCGGGCCACGACTTGGAAAAACGGCTCACCGAGTTCCACGTCGTGGTCCGCCCGGACGGGTGGGTGATTGGCGCGGCCGGCTTTCGGGCGCAGGGCTCACAGGCGTTGGTGCACAGTCTGGCTTTCGCCTCGCCGGCCCAGGCGGCCGAGGGCCGGGCACCGCTTTGGGAACATCTCCTGGCCCTGGCCCGGGCCCAGGGCGTGGCGCGGCTCTGGGCGGAGGGCGCGACCGCTCGCTGGCCCGGCGCGGCCTTTGGCCCCGCCACCCCGGCGCAACTCAAGCGCCTGCCGCCTGCGTTCGGCTCGCCGCGCGCGGCCTGGCACACGCTGGCCCTGGTGGACGAGGAAGTCGCCGCGCGGGCCTGGGAAAAGGAGTTCGCGGCGCTGCTCGAGCATCGCCAGGAGCAGGCCGAGCGCGTGCGCCGGCGGGCGGCACTTTGGAAGCTGCTGGCCTGGGGCGTAGCGGCGTTGTTTTTCGTCGCGACCGTTTGGCTGTTGGGGCTCTTGTGGCGCGCCGCGCCGCGGTCGCGGCGGCGTTAACGGGTGACCGGCTTTTGCCTTTGCGCGCGGCGCGCCTGTGCTAGTTTGGCGGGCCAATGAATCTGTTCGCCGCCATCGCGCCGTCCGCGATCTTCGACGGGCTGCTGAGCTACGTGTGCCTGATCATCCTGCTCACGTTCCACGAGTTCGCCCACGCGTGGACGGCTTCCAAGTGCGGCGACGACACGGCGCGGTTGCTGGGGCGGGTGTCGTTGAATCCGTTGGTGCACATGGAGGTGGTCGGCACGGTGGTGCTGCCGCTGCTGGTGGTGTTCCTGAGCGCGGCCGACTCGCAACTGGCCAACTTCATCATCGGCTGGGGCAAGCCGGTGCCGGTGAATCCGTACAAGCTGCGCCGCCGCCGGACCGATGACACGCTGGTCGCCCTGGCCGGGCCGGCGATGAACCTGCTGCTGGCCTTTGCGGCGCTGATGCAGGCGCGCGGGTTCTCCTAGGCGGGCCTGGAAGGCGGCGTCGAAGTGGGGGTCCGCATGGAGATCATCAG
>CAYXPA010000150.1:0-7205 GCA_964466945.1 uncultured Verrucomicrobiota bacterium
GCAATCTGCATCTGCTTGCGCATCGGGTCGGGGTCGGTCACCCATTGCGTCGAGGTCAGGCCCTTCTCGATGCGCTCGAACTCCTCGTCCATTTCATCCACCGTGCGCCGCTCCCCGGTCTCGGTGTTGGTGTAGGTCAGTTGCACGCTGGCCAGCTTGGGCTGGTAAACCACCACGCTCTTGATGATGGGCGGCACTTCGGCTTGCGCGTCGGCGATGCCGTACTCGAAGATCATCCTCGTGTCCGGCGACTTGCCGTCGGCGCGGTCGGGCGTGGCCGTGGTGTCCAGGCGGAACTTGGAGATCGGCTTCAGCGTGAACAGGGTGTTGTCGTATTCCGCCGCCGGCGTGTTGTGCGCCTCGTCGTTGAACACCGCAATCTCCCGCGCTTCGTTCATCAACACCGCCAGATTCCGCTGCCCGCTGCTGTTCGACTGGTAAAGCTGCTGGATGTTGCCCAGCACGATGCCGCAATCCCGGATGCCCTGCGGCGGCGCGCCCGGCTGCATGACGTGCAGCCCCAACTCGTTGGTGAAATGCTCCGTGCCCGGCGGCAAGAAACCGAAATCGCGGAACACCTTGGCGTCCTTGAAATCGTCCTCCAGCCGGTCGCGGACGATCGTGTTCGGGCAGAGCAGCAGGAACTTGTGCAGGTCGTGGCAGGTCTTGAGCCAGGCGATGACCGCGGCGATGACCGCCGTCTTGCCGCCGCCGGTGACGATGTTCAACAGCAACTCCCGCCATTGGAGCAGCTCGTAGGCATACACCGTCCGCAGGACCGCCTCCTCCTGATGCCGCCAGAGCTTGCGGGGCGCGTCCGGGCGCGTCAGGTGCAGCAGGAAATCCCGCGTCAGCGGGTTTACGTCCGGGAACGCGCCCGATTGCCACCACGCCCGGAAATCCTGTTCGTAGGGTGCGAAGGCGTAATACATCACTCCACCTCCAGCGTCTGAACCACCGTGCGCTCTCCGCCCTGGTCGTCTTGGACCGAGCAGGCAATGGTCCGTTTGCCCGCCTTTGGAAATTCGTATTCCACCACCAGCGTGGGCCGGCCCGTGCTTTTGTCCCGCAGGAAAGCGTAGCCCGGCGTGGACGTGAACCGGCCGTGTCCCGGTAATCGAAATCCCACTGCACGTTGGCAATCACCCCGTCCTTGTTCAGGCTCACCGACTCCGAGACGTCGAACTGATACTTCAACGGCCCGACGCCCCGCACGGCCACGCGCACCTCCGGCGGCTGGATGAAGCTCAGCAACGGGCCGTAATCCTTGTGCTTGCTGATGACGTGCTCGCGGAACTCGTCGGACTCCAGGCGCACCAGGCTCAGCCGCACGAAATCAATCCGCTTGTTCTCGCGCGCGGCCAGAATCTCGGCGGTCTTGCGGGCGTCCGGGCCGAAGTTCCAGGCCAGCATGACGCCGTGATTGGCCCGGCGCTCCTCATAGACGGCTTTCGCGAACCGGACCACGTCCTCCTTGCCAACGCGCGAACTCCGGGAAGGTTCTCCGACGAACAGCGGCACACCGTGGCGCACGCCGTGAATGGCGGGCGAGACGCTCTCCGGCCGGCCGCCGAAGGCCCGGACCACGAACTCGCGGAACGCGGCCGGCTTGAGCCGCTCCAGCTTGGGCGCTTCATACACACCCCAGTGCTCGACGGTGAAGTCCGGAACAGGAAACAGTTTGCCCACTTTCTCCTCAACCACCTTGGCAATCCGGTCGGCGGTGATGGCCACGGCGATGCGGGACTGGTCGCAGGCAATCCAGCGGCGGTTCAGGCGTTGCGCGACCGCCGGCGTCGTGCCGCCGCCGCAGAAAAAGTCGGCGACGATGTCGCCTTCCTTCGTGACCGCAACAATCAAACGCTCAAGCAGCCGTTCTGGTTTTTGAGTCGGATAGCCAATGCGCTCCGAGGTGTGCTTCAGCGACGGGATATCAATGAACCAGTCTTCAGGGTATTTGAATCTGGCTGCGTATTCAGACCGTTCACCTCCGAACTTCGAAGCCGACCGGAACGCGGAAATTGACGTCGCTGCGTAGCTGCCACCCACCACCGAATTTTCCCAGTTCCACAGGTAACGCTCTGACTTCTTGAACCATAGAATCGTGTCGTGCTTTCGCGCGAACCCATACATTCCCGGACTTGAAGCGCCTGAATAGCACCAAATGATCTCGTTAACGAAATTCTCATAACCAAAGATCTTGTCCATCTCGACCTTCACGTAGTGGGAGGCGTGCCAGTCAAGGTGCACGTAGATCGAGCCCGTGGGCTTGAGCAGCCGCTTCATTTCGTACAGCCGCGCGTTCAGCCAGACGAGGTAGCCGGGCATGCCGCCTTCCCAGATGTCCGAGAAGGAGCGCACCTCGTTCTTGTCGCCGAAGATGACGTTGTAGTTGCGACCGGAGAAGAACGGCGGGTCAATGTAGATGAGGTCAATGCTGTTGCTCGGCAGCATCCGCATCACGTGCAGGCAGTCGCCGAAGAACAGCCGGTTCGCGCCGGTGGGGAACAGCTCGCGCAGCTTGGGGTCTTTCTCGTTGGCCGCCAGGAACTCCGCGTTGTGGCCGAAGGTGACGCGCTGGACCTCCTGGAACGGCAGCCGAATCGTCGGGTAGGCGTGCTGGAACTTGGTGACCTTGTATTCGGCGCGGCGGGTCTCGACTTCCCAGCCCAGCGGTGCTTTGTCCACCGGCACAGCGCCGAAGCGCACCGGCAGCTCGAAGTGCTGTTTCTGCTCCGGAAGTTCGGCCTCGTCCGGCCCGGGCGGCTCGATGAAGGAGATTTCGGGTCGTCTGGCCGGTGGCGCAGGCTTCCCCTGCGGTACCGCCGATTTCCCAATCGGCGGGGTGTCCGGTTGCCCGGCTTGGGGCGTCTGCAGAATGGAATTCTGCGATACGGCAGATTGGAAATCTGCGCTACGAGCGGTGTCCGCGGGCGGTGATCCGCCGACCGCGCCTTTCTTCGGCTCGCAGGCCCGTTCCCGCCTGAGCTTGAACTCGGTTTCCAGCGGCAGCTCGCGGCCGCCCGGTTTGGCTGGTCGTTTTCTCGCCATGGGCTGAATCGCTCGCGTGC
This sequence comes from uncultured Verrucomicrobiota bacterium, assembly GCA_964466945.1. Lineage (GTDB taxonomy): Bacteria > Verrucomicrobiota > Verrucomicrobiia > Limisphaerales > J093 > DSVZ01. The sequence continues at coordinate 3,072 of CAYXPA010000150.1, forward strand.
GCGTTCAGCCCTGTCGGCGGATGGCTTCCGTTCCCGGAGGGCAGCCGTGCCCGAAAAACCAAAGGGGCGTGTCCTACTCACGCCCCAACTCAGGCACAGGCATGCCCTCCAAGGAACGCTTTCGGGCACGCCCGAGTGGGGCGTGCCTCGAAGCGCCGTCCTTGGAGTCGAAATTGCCTGTTTCGAGTTGGACAGCAGCCGAAGCTACGCGAAATCAGTGGTTGGTGGTTGTCAGCTCATTCGTGTTTTTCTGAACGGGGCGAGGGTAGGCTGGCCGTTTGTTGGCGTCAATTTCCGGTTGCCGACTAACGCCTCTGGATGCCGCTTCCCCCTGTGCCTACCCGGAGCCAAGCCTTTACTCAATCGCGGCCGCAGACCGGCCGGGCGCGAACTACCGCCACGCCGCGATGCCTCGGGCCACCTGTTCCATACCCGCATGAGGGCGCCTTGGTCGGCCAGAATCCGCATGAACCATTCGCGGGCGCGGGCCTTGGGATTGACAAAGCGGCCGGCCGGCCCGAACGATGCGGCATGGCCGTCGGTTTTGGCACCAGCGGGGTGCGCGGTCTGGTCACGGAGTTGACCGACCGCGAGTGCGCGCTGTACACGCGGGCCTTTTATCAGCACGCCCGCGCCCAGGGCGTGCCGCCGGTGGTGGCGCTGGCCGGGGATTTGCGGAGCAGCACGCCGCGCCTGCTGCGCGCGGTAACCTGGGCGGTGGCGAGCGAGGGCGGCGCGGTCGAGTTCTGCGGGTACTTGCCCACTCCGGCGCTGGCCCACCACGCCCGGCAACAGGGCCGGGCAGCGGTCATGGTGACCGGCAGCCACATCCCCGAGGACCGCAACGGGCTCAAGTTCTACCTGCCGCGCGGCGAAATCCTGAAGGCGGACGAAGCGGCCATCGCCGCGCGCCGGGCCGAACTGGTCGCCGCGGGCGACGCGGACGCGGTGATGGCCGGGGCGTTTGACGCGCAGGGCGCGTTCTGGCTCGAGGCCCCGCCGGAGTTGCCGCCGCCCGAGCCGCGGGCCGCCGAGGCCTACCTGCGGCGTTACCTGGACTTTCTGCCTCCCGGCGGTCTGGCGGGGCGGCACCTGGTCCTTTACGAACATTCCTCGGTGGCGCGCGACCTTTTGGGCCAACTCCTCGAAAAACTGGGCGCGCAGGTGCGTCGGGTGGGACGCGCCGAACGGTTCATCCCGGTGGACACCGAGGCGGTGGAAAACCCCGGCCAACTCGCCGCCTGGGTGCGCGCCGAAAATGCCGAGGCGCTGGTCTCGACCGACGGCGACGGCGACCGCCCGCTGCTGGTGGACGAGCAGGGCGCGCTAGTGCACGGCGATGTGCTGGGGTTGTTGACCGCGGTGGCGCTGCGCGCGGACGTGGTAGTGGCGCCGGTCAGTTGCACCACCGCCCTCGAATTGTGCGGCGCCTTCCGCCGCGTGGTGCGCACCCGCATCGGCTCGCCGTACGTGGTGGCGGCGCTCGAGGACGCGGTGCGGGCCGGGGCGCGCCGGGCGATGGGGTTCGAGGCCAACGGCGGTTTTTTCCTGGCCAGCGACCTGGCGGGCGAAGGACCGGGCCGGCGCCTGGCGGCGTTGCCCACGCGGGACGCGGTGTTGCCGCTGCTGGTGGTGTTGCAGGCCGCCGGCCGTCGCGCGTTGCGGGTCTCGCAACTGGTGCGCGAACTGCCGCCGCGTTTCACCGCCAGCGGACGGCTGCGGCCGTTTCCGACCGAGCAGGGCCGCGCGCTGGTGGCGCGCCTGGAGGCCGGGGGCACGGCCGCGGCGGCGGCGCTCTTTGGCGAGGTCTTCGGCGAGGTGCGGTCGGTGGATTTCACCGATGGCGCGCGGGTGACCTTCGCCAGCGGGGACATCGTGCACGTGCGGCCCTCGGGCAACGCGCCGGAGTTCCGGGTGTACACGGAGGCGGCGTCGCCGGCGGCCGCCGAAGCGAGCAACGAGAAGACCCGGCAGTTGGTGTGCCGGTGGGCCGGGCTGGAACTCGAACCGACAACCAGTAGTTGCGCATGACGCTCTCCCCTGCCGCTACCCGAACGGAAAATCCCGCCACGGCCCCCGGCCGGGTGGTGTCGGTGGACGCCTACCGCGGGCTGGTGATGCTGTTGATGCTGGGGGAGGTGCTGGCGTTGCGGCGCGTGGCGGAGGCGCTGCCGGAGAGCCGGTTTTGGGCGTTTCTGGCGCATCACCAGAGCCACGTCGAGTGGGTGGGTTGTTCGTTGCACGACCTGATCCAGCCGTCGTTTTCGTTTCTGGTGGGTGTGGCGGTGCCGTTTTCGATCGCCAACCGCCTGGCCCGCGGCGTTTCGGTGGCGAGCCTGTGGGGGCACGCGGTCTGGCGGGCGCTGGTGCTGGTGCTGCTGGGGATTTTCCTGCGCTCGATCGGCCACGCCCGGACGCATTTCACCTTCGAGGACACGCTCACGCAGATCGGGCTGGGCTACGTATTTCTGTTCGCGCTGGCCTGGACTCCGCCGCGGGTGCAATGGACCGCGCTGGGGATCATTTTGTTCGGGTACTGGCTGGCGTTTGCGCTTTATCCGCTGCCGGGACCGGACTTCGACTGGGCCAAAGCCGGCGTGGCGCCCGACTGGCCGCATCACCTGCGCGGTTTCCTGGCGCACTGGAACAAGAACACCAACCTGGCTTGGGCGTTTGACACGTGGTTTTTGAACCTGTTCCCCCGGCCGACGCCCTTCACCCACAACGGCGGCGGCTACGCCACGCTGAGCTTCATCCCCACGCTGGGCACGATGCTGCTGGGCCTGCTGGCCGGGGGCTGGTTGCGGCGTTTCCCGGCCACGGGCGACCGGGTGCGGCTCTTCGCGCTGGTGGGGCTGGCCGGGCTGCTGGCGGGCGCGGCGCTGGGCTGGCTGGGGATTTGCCCGGTGGTCAAACGCATCTGGACGCCGGCCTGGGTGCTGTACAGCGGGGGTTGGTGCTTCCTGATCCTGGCGGGCTTCTGCGCGGTGGTCGAGGGCTGCGGCTGGAAGGTTGCGGTCTTTCCGCTGGTCGTGGTGGGGATGAACTCGATTGCGGCTTATTGCAGCGAATGGCTGGCGGTGGGGTTCATCCGGGACAGCCTCAACACGCATCTGGGGCCGGAATTTTTCCGCCTGCTGGGCGCGCCGTACGAGCCCTTGGTGCGGGGCGCCGCGGTGTTGCTGGTGCTGTGGCTGATCCTGTTCTGGATGTACCGGCGGAAAATCTTCCTCAAAATCTGAGGCGCGTCCCGCCCTTCAACCGGCGTACGCCTCGACGCCAGCACAGGTGCACACCAGGTGGCGGTCGCCAAAGACATTGTCCACGCGGGCGCAGGTGGGCCAGAACTTGAATTCGCGCAACCCCGGCACCGGAAAGGCCGCTTGCTCGCGCGGGTAGGGCCGGTTCCAGTCGTCGGCGGCGACCACCTCCGCCGGGTGCGGGGCCTGTTTGAGCGGGTTGTTCACCGGGTCCAGGCGGCCGGACTCGACGGCCTGGATTTCGGCGTGAATGGCGATCATCGCCTCGCAAAAGCGGTCCAGCTCGGCCTTCGATTCGCTCTCGGTCGGCTCGACCATCAGCGTCCCCGGCACCGGCCAGCTCAGCGTCGGAGCGTGGATGCCGAAATCCATGAGCCGCTTGGCCACGTCCTCGGCGGTGACGCTCTTGAAGGGCCGCAGGTCGAGGATGCACTCGTGCGCCACCAGGCCGTGTTCGCCCTGGTAGAGCACGGGGAAGTACGGGCCGAGCCGGCGGGCGATGTAATTCGCGTTCAAAATCGCCACCTGCGTGGCTTCGGTCAGGCCCGCGGCGCCCATGCAGGCGATGTACATCCAGGGGATGGGCAGGAGACTGGCGCTGCCGTAGGGCGCGGCCGCCACCGGGCCGATGGGGCCGACCGGGCCGGCGGGCGCTTCCGCGCGGCCCGGCAAAAACCGCGCCAGGTGGGCCGCCACGGCGATGGGTCCCACGCCCGGGCCACCGCCGCCGTGCGGGATGCAAAAGGTCTTGTGCAAGTTCAGGTGGCAGACGTCTGCGCCGATGTCGCCGGGGCTGGTCAGGCCCACTTGGGCGTTCAGGTTCGCGCCGTCCATGTACACCTGGCCGCCGTGCTCGTGGACGATGCGGCACAGC
>CAYXPA010000151.1:0-7124 GCA_964466945.1 uncultured Verrucomicrobiota bacterium
CCACGCGCGCGTCCGGGCGCAGCACGCCCGTCTCCGCCATGCGGTGGTAATCCCGAACCGTGAAGCGATGCGTGACCTCAACCAGCATGAGCCCAGTTTGGCGGATTACACCGGCATCTGCAAACCCAGCTTGGCCGCCGCCTGCGCCACGTCCTTGTCGCCCCGGCCGGACAAATTCACCACGATCAGGTGCTCGCGGGGCATCTGCGGCGCGCGGCGGAGACACTCGGCCACGGCGTGAGCCGACTCGAGCGCGGGAATGATTCCCTCCAAGCGCGCCAGCCGGGTGAACGCCTCCAGCGCCGCGTCGTCCGTGGCGTAGGTGTACTCGACCCGCCCCTGGTCGTGCAGCCAGGCGTGCTCGGGGCCCACTGCCGCGTAGTCCAGCCCCGCGCTCACGCTGTGGGTGAGTTGAATCTGACCGTACTCGTCCTGCAGGATGTAACTGCGCGTGCCCTGCAAAACTCCCAGCGAGCCGCCGTGAAACCGCGCCGCGTGCCGCTCGGGCAGGATACCCTCGCCGCCGGCCTCCACGCCCACCATTTGCACCGCGGCGTCCTCGAGGAACGGGTAAAACAGGCCGATGGCATTCGACCCACCGCCCACGCAGGCAATGAGCAGGTCCGGCAACCGCCCTTCCTTTTCGAGAATCTGCCGCCGGGTCTCGTCGCCGATGATGCGCTGGAAGTTGCGGACCATCACCGGATACGGGTGCGCCCCGTAGGCCGTGCCCAGGATGTAATGCGTGGTGCGAACGTTCGTCACCCAGTCGCGCATGGCCTCGTTCACCGCCTCCTTGAGCGTCTGCTGGCCGGCGCGCACCGGCACCACCTCCGCGCCGAGCATCTTCATGCGATAGACGTTCAGCGCCTGGCGCTCGCAATCCACCGCCCCCATGTAAATGACGCACTGGAACCCGAACATGGCCGCCACCGTGGCCGTGGCCACGCCGTGCTGGCCGGCGCCGGTCTCGGCGATGATGCGCGTCTTGCCCATGCGCCGGGCCAGCAACACCTGGCCCAGGGCGTTGTTGATCTTGTGCGCCCCGGTGTGCAACAGGTCCTCGCGCTTGAGATAAATCTTCGCCCCGCCCAGCTCGCGCGTGAGCCGCTCGGCGAAGTACAGCGGCGTGGGGCGGCCGCAGAACTCGCGCAGGTAGTAATCCAGCTCGGCCTGAAAAGCCGGGTCCTGTTGCGCGCGAAAATACTCCGCCTCCAACTCCTGGAGCGGATGCACCAGCGTCTCGGGCACGTACCGGCCGCCGTACGGGCCGAAATGGCCACCGGCGTCCGGCAGCGTGGGGGCAGCAGCAAGCGCAGTCATGCGCGCCAACGTAGCGCCCGGCCCGGGCAGCGTCGAGCCCGGGCGCGGCGCGCCTTCGGAAGTAGAGCGCCGGCAAGCCGGCGCACTCCACACGCTCCGCGAGGTAGGGCGCCGCTGCGCCGGCGCCGCTTCTCGGCCGGGACACAGCCCGGCCCTACCGGATCGTGCTGCGCCGCCCCGGGGCCCTGCCGCCGACCCGGTTCGGGGAGCGCACGCGCCCGCGTGCCGCCGACGGCGCCGCGCCGTCGGCCCGGTAGCGCAGGTTTCCAACCTGCTGTATCGCCGACTTCCAGCCGGCAGACCGCCGGAATACCGCAGCGCCACCGAACACGCCCGCATCTGCGGGTTGGAAACCCGCGATACGGCAGACCAGAGGTCTGCGCTACGCGGCCGGGCGAGCCGCCTGCCGCTCCCGACTCCCGCATCCGGCCTCTGGAATCCGGCATCCGGCCTCTGGTATCTGGCATCCGGGATCCGGGATCTGGAATCCGAACCCGCCCCACAGCGCCGGCAAGCCGGCGCACTCCACACGCTCCGCGACGAATCTGGCGCTCGACCCACCTGCCAGCTCCGGGTCCGTTTCCCCTGCTGACCTCCGGTATCTGGCATCCGGCATCCGGTGTCTGGCATCCGACATCCGGCATTCTCTGACGGGCTTGACGAGGTAAGGCCGGGCTCAGGCGTGTTGCCGCTGGCGGGCGGCGGCGATGAAGCCCTTGAAGAGCGGATGGGCGGCGTCGGGCTTGCTCAGGAATTCGGGGTGGAACTGGCAGGCGAGGAAGAAGGGGTGGTCGGCCAGTTCGATCAGTTCGACCAGCTCGCCGTGGTGCGAGGTGCCGGTGATGAGGAAGCCGGCAGCCTCGTAGCGCTCGCGGTAGGCGTTGTTGAACTCGTAGCGGTGGCGGTGGCGCTCGTGCACCACGAAGGCGCCGTAGAGCCGGGCGGCACGCGAGCCCACCTTGAGCTGCACTTCCTGGGCGCCCAGGCGCATGGTGCCGCCCAGGTCGGTGATGCCCTTTTGTTCTTCCATGAGGGCGATGACCGGGTGGGGCGTGGTTTTGTGGAATTCGGTCGAGTGCGCGCCGGCCAGGCCCAGCACGTGGCGGCCGAATTCGATCGTGGCCATCTGCATGCCCAGGCACAGGCCCAGGAAGGGCACGCGCTGTTCGCGGGCGTAGCGCACGGCGGCGATTTTGCCCTCGATGCCGCGGTCGCCGAAGCCGCCGGGCACGAGGATGCCGCCCAGGTTTTTGAGGAATTTTTCCGCGCCCTCTTTTTCGATCTGCTCGGCTTCGATGCGCTCGATTTCCACGCCGCAGTCGTTGGCCACGCCGCCGTGAGTGAGGGCCTCGTACACGGATTTGTAAGCGTCCTGGAGGCCGATGTATTTGCCGACCACGCCGATGCGGACGCGGTGTTGGGGGGCAATGAGGCGGCGGAGGATGTCCTGCCAGTGGCTCATGTCGGCCGGGGGCGTGGCGAGCTGGAGCAGGCGGCAAACCAGTTCGTCCATGCGCTCGCGCTGGAGCATGAGCGGCACCTCATAGATGCTGTGTTCAACGTCTTTTTCCTCGATGACCGCCTCGAAGGGCACGTTGCAAAAGAGGGAGATTTTCTGGCGAACCTCCTTGGTGAGCGGGCGGTCGCTACGGCAGACCAGGATGTGGGGGGTGATGCCGATTTCGCGCAGCTTGGCCACGGATTGCTGGGTGGGTTTGGTCTTGAGTTCGCCGGCGGCCTTGATGAAGGGCACCAGGGTGACGTGGATGAAGATGGCGTTGCTGGGGCCCTGGTCCAGGGCGAACTCGCGGATGGCCTCGAGGAAGGGCAGCCCCTCGATGTCCCCGGTGGTGCCGCCGATTTCGGTGATGAGCACGTCGGCCTTCGAGGCTTCGGCCAGCTCGCGGATGCGGTCCTGGATTTCGTCGGTGATGTGGGGGATGACCTGGACGGTCTTGCCGAGGTAGCCGCCGCGGCGCTCGCGTTCGAGCACGTTGAGGTACACGCGGCCGCTGGTGAGGTTGTTGAGGCGGGTGAGCTTGACGCGGGTGAAGCGCTCGTAGTGGCCCAGGTCCAGGTCGGTCTCGGTGCCGTCGTCCAGGACGTACACCTCGCCGTGCTGGTAGGGGTTCATGGTGCCCGGGTCCACGTTGAGGTAGGGGTCGAATTTCTGGAGACACACCTTGAGGCCGCGGTTTTCCAGCAAGGTGCCCAGCGCCGCGGCGGTCAGGCCTTTGCCCAGCGAGCTGACCACCCCGCCCGTGACGAAGATGTACTTCACGGGCTGCCAGCCTACGGGCTGGGCCGCCGGTTTGGCAATCCGCCCGTGGCCTTCAGCCGCCCGCGCCGCCCGTCCCGGCCTGCAACAACCGCTCGACCCGGGCGGCGTCTTCCGGGGTGTCCACCCCGGGGCTGGCCGCGGCCACGCGGACCACCGCGATGGCCAGGCCGTGCTCGAGGGCGCGCAGTTGTTCGAGCTTCTCCGCCGCTTCGAGGGGGCTGACCGGCCAGCGCACCAGCCGTAGGAGCGTGTCGCGCCGGTAGCCGTAGAGGCCCAGGTGCTTGAGGTAGGGGAACGCGCGCACCCGCTCTGCGGCCGTGCGCCCGACCAGGTCGCGCAGGTACGGGATCGGATGTCTCGAGAAGTACAGGGCCCGGCCGGTGGCGTTGAGCACCACTTTGACCACGTTGGGATTGTCGAGCTCGGCGGGGTCCGGCAACGGCGCGGCGGCGGTGGTCATTTCGGCGTCGGCCAGCGCGGCGGCCACGGCATCAATGACCGCCGGGTCGAGCAGGGGTTCGTCGCCCTGAATGTTCACCACGGCATCGCAGGACACGCGCCCGGCCACTTCAGCGATGCGGTCAGTGCCGCTGGGATGGTCCGGCCGGGTCATTTCCACGCGGCAAAAGGGCCGGACGGCGTCGGCGATGCGCGCGTCATCTGTGGCCACGATGACCTCGGCCAGGGCGCGGGCGCCGCGGCAGCGTTCGACCACGTGTTGGACCAGGGGTTTGCCGGCGATGGGATGGAGCGGTTTGCCCGGGAAGCGGGTCGAGCCGTAGCGAGCGGGGATGACGCCGAGGATTTTCACGGGCGCAGACTGGCAAAATCGGCCGGCGTCTGAAAGCCCGGTTTGCCGCGCGGAAGCCGCGCCGCCGTGCAGCTTCTCGCCCGGCTGCGAGAAGTGCACCCGAGGAGCGCGCTGGCGGCGCGCTTCAAGCGCCCAGAATCCAGTCCACCGCCGCCGGCAAGTGGTCCACCACCTGCAGCGGGCCGCGCGGCGTGCCGAGGCGAGCTTCGGTCTCGGCCCCGTAGCCGGTGCGGACGAGGATGCTGCACTTGACGCCGGCGTTCCAGCCGCACTCCAGGTCGCTCCACTTGTCGCCGATCATGTAGCTCTGCGCCAGGTCCACGCCAAACTCGTCCCGAGCGTCGAACAGGAATCGGGGCGAGGGCTTGCGACCGCGGCCGGGTTGCTCGGGAGCCTCCGGCGCAAAGTAGATTTTGGTGAAGCGCACGCCGTGGGCTCCCAACCGCTCGCAGAGCCGGGCGTGCACGCGGTGCATGTCCGCCTCGGTGTAGTAGCCGCGGCCGATGCCGGACTGGTTGGTGACCAGAAACAGCGCGAAGCCGGCGTCCTGCAGTCGGCGCAGGGCCTCCGGCACGCCAGGGAAAAGCGTCAGTTGCTCGGGATCGCTCAGGTACTCGCGCTCGACGTTGAGCGTGCCGTCCCGGTCCAGAAACACCGCGCGTTGCACGGCGGGAAAATCCGCGGGACGGCGCGGCGCGGCAAGCGTTTCCGGGCCCTTGGCCGCGCGCCGTGGTGAACCGTCCCGCCGACGCGGAAAAAGACTTGTCAGCACCCCGGGCCGGCCCGCAGTTTTGCTCAACGAAACCGACCGACTGACCATGAAAGTTGAATTCTACGGGCACGTCCGCCAATACCGGAACATCCAGGCCGAGATTGACGCCAACCTGCAAAAGGTCCTGCTCAGCGGCAACTACGTGCAGGGTCCGATGCTCAAGCAGTTCGAGGCCGAGCTGGCCGCCTACTCCGGCACTCGCTACGCCATCGGCGTGGGCAACGGTACCGACGCCATCTGGCTGGCCCTCATGGCCCTGGGCATCGGCCCCGGCGACGAAGTCATCACCCACCCCAACACCTTCTTCGCCACCGCCGAGGCCATCTGGATCGCCGGCGCCACGGCCGTCTTCGTGGATTGCTGCCCCAAGACCAAGTGCATTTGCCCGGACAAGATCGAGGCCGCCATCACCCCGCGCACCAAGGCCATCATCCCCGTCCACCTTTACGGCCAGTGCGCCGACATGCTGGCCATCAAGAAGATCGCCGACCAACACGGCCTCAAGCTCATCGAGGACAACGCCCAAGCCATCGGCGCCCACGGCCGCGGCTTCAAGATCGCCGAACTGAGCGACGCCGCCACCACCAGCTTCATCATCCAGAAAAACCTCGGCACCTTCGGCGACGGCGGCGCGGTGGTGACCAACAACCCGGACCTTGACGCCCGGGTGCGCAAGCTCCGCAACCACGGCTCCACCCAGCGCAACGTCCACTCCTTCGGCTTCAACAGCCGGCTGGACGACCTGCACGCCGGCGTCCTCAGCGCCAAGCTCAAGCACATTGACGCCTGGAACGACCAGCGCCGCCACTGGGCCGCCCGTTACACCGCCGGGCTGCGGGATTGCCGGACGATTGACCTGCCGGTCGAGCTGCCCGGCTACCGGCACGTCTATCACCTCTACGTCATCGAGACCAAGAAACCCGAGTGGCGCGACGCCCTCCTGGATTACCTGGTCCAGGCCGGCATTGACGCCAAGACGCACTACTCCATCGCCATCCATCAGCAGGCCGGCTTCCCCTGGGGCAAGGGCGCCCGGCTGGTCGGCCCGCTGACCAACGCCGAGGCCAACGCCGCCTGCTGCCTCAGCCTGCCCATGTATCCCGAACTGACCGAGGCCGAGGTGGACTACGTCATCGCCAGGGTCCGGGAATGGGACGCGCAACACGCCGCGCAAGCTCCGGCCGGCAAAGGCCCCGCCCAGCGCGGCCCGACGTGCGCCTCGTGCAGTTGAGCGTGCCCGGACGCGGCTCCGTGGAAAGCCATTGCAAGGGCAGACCGGGGACACGAACACCCTGTTCTGGCTGGAGGGCGCATCTCATTTTCTTGCAGCGGGTCGCCGGGGCGATGCCGTAGCGCAGACTTCCAGTCTGCCGCCTGCCTGCCGCGCTCCGATTGGCGCAGGCAGGTATCGCGGATTTCCAATCCGCAAATGCGCGAACTCCCCGCCGGCCCCACGCCTGGCCTTGGCCCGCCGACTGGAAGCCGGCGATTCGGCAGGTTGGCAAACCTGCGCTCCGCCAGGAATACCAGCCTGCAATAAACTGAGATCCGCCCCGGCCGGAGGGGCGCGAAAAACGGGCATGACAAGTCGGGGCGTTGCTGACACTTTGGTGTCGTGAGCAAGTTGGAAGAGTTGGTGCGGGAAGCTTGCGCCCTGCCCGCCGAACAGCGGTTGACGCTGGTGCGCCGCGTCCTGGCCAGCGGCGAGCCGGATGCCGATGCCGAGATGGAACGGGCTTGGGATGCCGCCATCCGCGAGCGCATCGCGCGCTCCGACCGGTCGGACACCAGTCGGACAGCTTTATGAGCCCCTACACCGTCCTCGTCGTCGGCCTGGGCAAGCGCGGCTTGCACCACGCCACCGCCTTCCACGCCAACCCCCGGTTCAAGGTCATCGGCCTTTGCGACATTGACCCCGCCCGCCTCGAAGCCGCCGC
>CAYXPA010000152.1:0-7028 GCA_964466945.1 uncultured Verrucomicrobiota bacterium
GGCGTGGTGTTCGACGCCGGCCGGCCGGACGAGCCCGAGGAAGGCGGGCGGGTGTTTGAAGTCCGAAGTCCGGTGCCCGAAGTCCGAAGTCCGAAGTCCGAAGTCCCCGGGCCACAGTCCACGGTCGGGGGTGCGCGGGCCGAGCCCGGGGCGCGCGAAGTGGTGCTGACCTTTGGCAACGGCGCGCTGGATTTGCGCCGCGTCCGGCCCGGCGACCGGGTGTGGAAGACCAGCGACCCCGAGCTGGAGCGGCGCCTGCGCCGGACCTTCACCGGCGCGCAGATTCATTTTCGCCGCCCGCTGGACTTCGAGGTCCACGGCGCGCCCGGCCACCCGCTCACGTTGATTGCCCGCGACGAGTGGGGCCACATCGCCCGGGCCACTTCGCACCAGCCCTTGCAGCCCGCCACCGCCCAGCCGCTCACCGCCGAGCGCCTGGCCGGGCAATTGGGCCGGTTGGGCGGCACGCCCTTCAAGCTGGGGCGGCTGGACAACCACTTGGTTGGTCCGGTCCTGCTCCCGTTGAGCGAGCTCAACCGCCTGCGTCGCGAGGTGGTGGCCGAACTCGAGCGCCAACGCGCCGCGCCCCGGCGCTGGAAGTTGCGCGAGCCCGACCGCGTCCGCCTTGAAACCCAAAGCCCGGAACCGGGGACCCCGACGCCGCCCGCGCCCGCCGCGCTGCAATTGATTGTCCTGGCGCGCAACCTGCCCCAGCTCGAGGCCGCCCTGGCCGCGGGCGTGTCCATCCTCTACTGCGAGCTGGAGGACCCCAAACGCTACCGCGACGCCGTGGCGCTGGTGCGCCGGCACGCCACCCCCGCCGGCGCGCGCCCGCCGGAAATCTGGCTGGCCCCGCCGCGCATCACCAAGCCGGGCGAGGAGTGGATTCTCCGGCAGTTGCGGGCCGCCGCGGCGGACGGCTATCTGGCGCGCAACTACGATCACCTGCGCTTTTTCGCGGACGCCCGGCGCGTGGGCGATTACTCGCTCAACGTGGCCAATCCGCTCGCCGCGGCATACTTCCTCGACCGGTACGGCCTGGAGCGCGTGACCGCCTCCTACGACCTGAACAATGTCCAGCTCGAGGCCCTGCTGGCCGCGGCGCCCCCGGCCCGCCTCGAAATCACCCTGCACCAGCACATGCCCATGTTTCACATGGAGCACTGCGTGTTTTGCGCCTTCCTGAGTACCGGGCGGGACTACCGTGACTGCGGCCGGCCGTGCGAGCAACACGTCGTGCACCTGCGCGACCGCCGCGGGGCGCTGCATCCGCTCAAGGCCGACGCCGGCTGCCGCAACACGGTTTACAACGCCCTGGCCCAGACCGGGGCCGAGTACGCGGGCCGCTTTGGGGCGCTGGGCGCGCGCTGGTTCCGGCTCGAGTTCTTGGACGAACCGCCGGCCGTGGTCGCCCGCACCATCGCGCTGTACCGCCGCCTGCTGGCGGGCGAGCTCACCGGCGCGGAACTCTGGCGGGAGTTGAAGCTGCGGCACCAACTGGGCGTGACCCGCGGCAGCCTCGACCGCGACGAGCGCCCCGTCACGGTGCTGTGAGCGCGGTCGGTCGCCGCGGAAGCCCTTAGACCCACCCGGCGGGCGACCGACGGCTTTGCCGACCGACGGCTTGCCCGGCCGGCGCCAAAAAACGGCAAGAGTTGGCCAAAAGTCACGTAGAACGCGGGACCGTTTGCCGAAAACTTGATTTGCGTCAGGCCAGTCCCCATCGGGGAACTTGCAGCATGGGCCTGCACGCCGAGATTTTCGGGTGAGTGCCATGAACACGAAGCGAACCGTCGTGGCCGACCGCCGCGAGTTTCTGCGCGCCTGCGGGCGATGGAGCGCCTTGGTGTTGCTGGGCGGCGGCGTGGCGGCGCTGGCCCGCGCCGGCAAGGTTCGGGCCCGCGCGGCCGCTTGTTACCAGCCCTCGCCGTGCGCCGGGTGCGCCGTCTTCGCCCGCTGCGGGCTGCCCGCGGCCCGCGCCGCGCGTGAACCTTTCACCGGAGGCGCCGTATGAAGCATCCCCAGCCGTCCCCCTTGAGCCGCCGCGCTTTTTTGCGCACCGGCGGCGGACTGGCCGTGGCCGGTTGGGCGCTGGCCGAGAATACCGCCGCCCGCGCCGCCGCGCCCGGCCAGAAAAATCCGTGGGCCTACGATGTCAGCGCCTACGAGACCACTGACCCGGCGCTCATCGCGTACACCGAGCTGCGCCGGTTCAAGGTCCCGCGCGCGGAGGCCCGCCGGTTGGCGCGCGGTCCTGACGGCCGGTTGTGGCTGTGCGCCGGCCACTACCTCGTGGCCCTGGATGCCGATGGCCGGCCCGGTCAGGAAATCGCCCTGAGCGCTCCGGTGCGCTGCGCCGCCGTGGCGCCGGATGGGACGCTGTACGTGAGCCTGCGCACGCATGTCGAGGTGTTCGACGCCGCGGGCAACCGCCGGGCCGTGTGGGAGGCCCCGCAACCCCGGGCGTGGTTGAGCGGCCTGCTGGTCACGGACGACACGGTGTACGCGGCCGACTCGGGCAATCGCGTGGTCTGGCGCTGCGACCGCTCCGGACGGGTGGTCAGCCGCCTGGGCGAGAAAGACCCGGCGCGCGGCATCCCGGGACTGGTCCTGCCCAGCCCGCATTTGGTGGTGGTGGCACACCCGGACGGCCGGTTGCGCCTCAACAATGCCGGGCGGCACCTGGTCGAGGCCTACTCCCCGGACGGCGAACGGGTCTCAGCGTGGGGCAAGCCGGGCATGGGCATCGCCGCGTTTTGCGGCTGCTGCAACCCCATCGCCCTGGCCGTCCTGCCTGACGGCCGCGTGGTTACCGCCGAGAAAGGTCTGCCCCGGGTCAAGGTCTATCACCCGGACGGCCGCCGGGATGGCGTGGTGGCCGGGGTCGAGCATTTCCCGGAGAACGCCCGCGCCAGCCGGGGCGACACGGCCGGCAACACGCTCAACGTGAGTCTGGACGTCACGACCGACCCGGACGGGCGCATCTACATCCTGGACCCCGTGGCCGCCGAGGTGCGGGTGATGCAGCCCAAGGCCCGCACTTGAACCGCATCAACCTGCCGCCATGACAACGCCCGCGCCCGACAATCCGTCCTTGAACCGCCGCCAGTTCCTGCGCGACGGCGCGCGCGTGGCCGCCCTCACCGGCCTGGGAGCGCTGTTCGGACTGGCGGCGCCGCGCGTGGCGCGCGGGCAGAAGTACGTTTGGCAGATTGACCCGACGCGCTGCGTCTATTGCGGCCAGTGCGCCACGGCCTGCGTGTTGACGCCCTCGGCGGTCAAGTGCGTGCAGAGCTACCCGATCTGCGGGTACTGCGACCTGTGCACCGGCTACTTCGTGCCCGAGCCCAACGCCCTGAACACCGGCGCCGAAAACCAGGTCTGCCCCACCGCCGCCATCGAGCGCCGGTTCATCGAAGACCCCTACTACGAGTACAACATCAACGAGGACCGGTGCATCGGCTGCGCCAAGTGCGTCGAGGGCTGCACCCGCTTCGGCAACGGCTCCTTCTACCTCCAGGTCCGGCACGACCGCTGCGTCAATTGCAACGAATGCTCGATCGCGCGCGTTTGCGCCGGCGACGCCTTCCGGCGCGTGCCCGCCGAGCAACCGTACTACCTCAAGACCACCGCCCACGCATGAAGCCGGCCCGGTTCAGCGCGCTCCTGCTCCTCGTCGTGGGTGGTTTGCTGGCCGGGGTCGCCGGGCTGGCCCGCGCCGGCGAAGGCGAACTGCGCTTCCCGCCGCCGGAGTTTGAGAGCGACTACGTCATGCCGCCGGGCATTACCACCCCGCCGCCCCGGGGCGTGGCGCGGGAGTACGCGGACCTGGCGGTGCTCCTGGGGGCGTTGGGCCTGGCCACCTGGCTGGTGCACCGACGGCGCTCGCGGCGCGGGCTGGCGGCGCTGTCCGTGTTTTCGCTGGTCTATTTCGGCTTCCTCCGGCACGGCTGCGTGTGCCCGATCGGAGCGCCGCAGAACGTCGCCTACGCCCTGTTCACGCCCGAGTATACCCTCCCGCTGACGGTGCTGCTGTTTTTCCTGGCGCCGCTGGTCGTGGCGTTGTTTGCGGGGCGGGCGTTTTGCGCGGCGGTGTGTCCGCACGGGGCGTTGCAGGACCTGGTGTTGTTGCGGCCGATGAAGGTACCGCTGTGGGTCGAGCAGGGCCTGGCGCCGCTGCCGTATCTGTTCCTCGGCGGAGGGTTGCTGCTGGCGGCGACGGGCGTGGGGTTTTTGATCTGCCGGTGGGACCCGTTCGTGCCGCTGTTTCGGATGTCCGGGAGTTTTTTGATGCTGAGCGTGGGCGGGGTGTTTGTGGTGGCCTCGATGTTCATCGGGCGGCCGTTCTGCCGGTTCCTCTGCCCGTACGGCGCGTTGCTGCGGCTGGCCTCGCTCGTGTCGCGCTGGCGGGTGCGCATCACGCCCACCACCTGCACGCAATGCCGGTTGTGCGAGCATTCCTGCCCGTTTGGCGCGATCCGCGAGCCGCTCGCGCTGCCCGTGTCGCCGGCCGCGTTGGCGCCGGAGCGCCGGCGGCTGGGCTGGCTGTTGGTGGCGCTGCCGGTCCTGGTGGCCTTGGGCGCGTGGGTGGGCACGCGCGTGGCCGTGCCGGCGGCGCGGTGGCACCCAAATGTGGCGTTGCTCGAGCGCTACCTCGCGTCGGCCACGACCCCTGCGACCGCTGCGTCCGCAGGGGCGTCGGCTTCATCCGCGGCACCTGCCACTGCGCCGGGCGTCGCAAACCCGCCGGTGCCCGCCGCCGGGCCCACGCCGGAAAGCCGTGCCCTGGTGCGCGCGGAATTGGAGACGTCCCGACTCGCCGCCCAGGCCGCGGAGTTGCGGCGGCGGCTTACCGCGGCGGGTGGCTGGTTCGGCGGTTGGGTGGGGTTGGTGCTCGGCCTGCGGCTGGTCACCCTCTCGGTGCGCACGGCGCGCACGGATTTCGAGCCGGACCGCGGCGCCTGCCTGGCCTGCGGGCGGTGTTACCTGAGTTGCCCGAACGAGCGCTTACGCCTGGGCCTCATCACGCCCGAGGAAGCCGCCCGACTCACCGCCGCCCCGCCCCCGGCAGCCGCGCGCGCGGGGTCTTGAGCCATGTCCACGCCCCGGGTCAACGCCGGTTTCCCCACGGCTGCGGCGCCCCCGCCGGAGGTCGAGCGGGCCGTGCAGCGCGCGTTGCGGATTGCGGCGCTGCTTTGCGCCGTGGTCGTGCTGGCGCTCGTGGCGGTGCATGAACTGACCCGGCACGACGACCCGTTGAAATCACCGCAACTGGCCGCGCTCAAGGCGCAGTTGCTGGCCGAGCCGCAAAACGAGGCGCTCAAGGAACAAATCCGCGCGCTGGACCTCCGGTTGCGCCAGCGCCACGCCTGGTTGCTGGCGGTGTACCGGGACGGCGCCTGGCTGCTGGCCGGCGCTGCCGTCGCGCTCGTGTTGCTGGGTAAACTTTGGGCTCGCTGGCACGCCGAACTGCCCCGGCCCCAACCCCGGCCGGACGCTGCGGAGCGTTACGTCCGCGCTACGCAACTCGCCCGCCGGTTGGCGGCGGCGGTGGGCGCGCTCGCCCTGGCCGCGTTGGGCTGGCTGAGCCTTTCCGCGCGCAGCCCCGTGCCAGCAGACCCGGCGGCCTTGGAAAAATGGCTGGCCCGGCTCCAGGGCGGAGCCACCGGCGAGACCGCCGCCGCCGACCTGCCGGACCCGGCCGAGTACGCGGCGAACTGGCCGCGCTTTCTGGGGCCCACCGGCAACCCGCGCGTGACCAATCTCGCACTGGCCCTGAAGTTCGACCTCGCCACCGGCGCGGGCCTGCGCTGGAAAACGCCGCTGGCCGCGCCCGGGTTCAACTCGCCCCTGATCTGGAGCAACCGCGTCTTCCTCTCCGGCGGCGACGCCAGCGTGCGCCGCGTCTTCGCCTTCGACCTGGCCACCGGCCGGCTCGCCTGGGAACGCGCGGTCACCAACGTGCCCGGCTCGCCCGCCGTGCTGCCCGAGGTGCCGGAGTCCACCGGCTTCGCCGCGTCCACGATGGCCACCGACGGCCGGCGGGTGTACGCGCTCTTTGCCAACGGCGACCTGGCGGCCTTCACCCTCGAGGGCACGCCGGTGTGGGCGAAGAACCTCGGCGCGCCGCAAAACCCGTACGGCCACGCCACCTCGCTGGTCACCTGGCGCGACCGCCTGCTGGTCCAGTACGACCAGGCCGAGCCGGAAAAGAACCTCTCGCGGCTGTACGCGCTCGCAGGGGCCACCGGCCGCGTGCTCTGGCAGAAGAACCGGCCGGTGGGCGCTTCCTGGGCCACGCCGGTGGTCTTCGAGGCGGCCGGTAAGACGCAGATCGGCACCTTGGGCGGCGACTTCGTCATCGCCTACCACGCGGCCGACGGCGCCGAGCTCTGGCGCGCCCGGCTGTTGTCCGGCGAGATCACCCCGTCGCCGCAGTTCGCGGGCGGCCGGTTCCTCGGCATCAGCCCGGGGGACCGCCTCTTCGCCCTGCGCCCGGACGGCGCGGGCGATGTCACCAAGACCCACCTGGTGTGGGAGACCGACGAGCTGGTGCCCGATATCACCAGCCCGGTCAGCGACGACGCGCACGTGTTCACCGTGCTTTCCCACGGCGTGGTCGCCTGCCACGACCTCGAGACCGGCAAGCTGGTGTGGGAGCACGAGCTGGACTTCGAGGTCAACGCCTCGCCCGCGCTGGTCGGCGAGCGGCTCTACGTCTTCGGCACCAAGGGCGCGGTGGCGGTGCTCGAGGTCGGCCCGGCGGCGCGCACGCTGGCGCGCCTGGACCTGGGCGAGGGCGTCTTCGCCAGCCCGGCGCTGGCGCAGGGCGTGATGGTGGTGCGCACGGTCAAAACCCTGTTCTGCGTGGGCCCGGACACGGCGCCCGCGCTGGAGGCCAAACGCCCATGAGTGCCACCCCCGTCACACTTCCAGCCCCGCCGCCGGACGCGGCCGAGCCGGTGGACCTGCGGTTCGCCGCCGAGGTGCTCGAGCGGGTGGGGCGCACGCCGGACGCGGTGATCCCG
>CAYXPA010000153.1:0-7005 GCA_964466945.1 uncultured Verrucomicrobiota bacterium
ACTGGTGGGAGGCCCGTAGAGATTGCCGGTATTGTGGCTCCAGCGCAAGGCGCCGGTAGTGGCATTGAGCGAATACGATTTGACTCAAAAAGATTGTTACCGAAGCTGGGGGGTGGGGCTGCCGGACGGTCCCGGTTAACTCAAACAGGGGTGTTACCGAATCAGGCATACTCCAATGAGCCAAAACACCCGTCAGGGAGTCCGCATGCAGATGCGCCGGCGTTACCTCCGCACCAGTCTCCAGTACAAGTCCATACAGGTCGAGCTGCTCGGCTACCATCGCAAGACCGCGTTGCGCGCGCCGCGACCCAAACCCATCCTGGCGCGCGCGCCGTTGCGGGCCCTGCCGCTGCCACCCGGCTACCGGCTCGAATTCGCCGGCGAGGAAAAGGAACTGCGGCAAAGCCGGGCCGAAATGAGCGTGGTCATGGCGGTGTCGCTGGGCCTGATCGCGCTGGCGCTGGTGGCGCAGTTCAACTCTGTGCTCAAGGCGCTGGTGGTGCTGCTCACGGTGCCGCTGGGGTTGGTGGGGGCCTTTGTGGGCCTGACGGTCTTCCAGGCGCCCCTGGGCTTCATGGCCCTGCTGGGCATGGTGAGTCTGGCCGGCGTGATCGTCAGCCACATCATCGTGCTCAACGACTTCATCGAGGAGGCGCGGGCGCAGGGCCTCGAGCTGAAGACGGCGCTGGTGCAGGCCGGGCTGGTGCGCCTGCGGGCGGTGCTGGTCACGGTGCTGGCCACGGTGGGCGGGTTGGTGCCGTTGGCCGTCTCCGGCGGCGAATTGTGGCGGCCGTTGACGGCCGTGCACATCTTCGGTCTGCTGTTCGCCACCGCGCTCACGCTCCTGGTCATGCCCACGCTCTACTACGTCTTCGCCGCGCGGCTGCGCTGGATTCGGTGACCGCCCCGCGCCCAGCCGGTCTCGCCCGTTCACGCGCCATGCCCCGCCCGCACGCCCGCGTCCCCCGCTCCGGCCACGCCGCCCGACGGCGGCGGCGGGTGCTGTCGGGGTTGCTGCTGGCGTTGGCCGCGGCCGCCGGGGCGTGGTGGTGGTGGACCACCGCGCGCCTGGCGCACCGCTACGACCCGCTCATCCGCGCCGTGGCGGCGCAACACGGCGTGGACCCGGCCCTGGTCAAGGCGGTGGTATGGCGCGAAAGCCATTTCCACGCCCACGCCCGGGGCGCGGCGGGTGAGCTGGGGTTGATGCAGGTGACCGACGCCGCGGCTCAGGAATGGGCCGAAAGCGCGGGCGTGTATCCGCTGCCCGAGACGCACCTCCTGGACCCGCGCACGAACCTCCTGGCCGGCACCTGGTACCTGGCCAAGCTCCTCCAACGCTACGCCCGCACCGACGCGCCGGAGGTCTTTGCCCTGGCCGATTACAACGCCGGCCGCGGCAATGTGCTCAAGTGGGCCCGCGACATCGCCGCCACCAACAGCGCCGCCTTTCGCGACGCCATCGGGTTCCCCTCCACCCGCGCTTACGTCGAGCGCGTGCTCGCGCACCGCAAGCGTTACCGGCGCGACTTCCGGTAATCGCTACGCGGCAGCGGCCGGCCTTCCACCCAGCCACGCGCCCGGGTCGGGTCCGACGTCACCCCGGCGCGGGCGCTCAGCGAAAAGTCGCCTGGCGGCTCAGGAACCCGCTCAACGTGGCTTCACCGCGGCGCTCGAGCTGCTCGCGGTCGAACACCTCGACCGGCGCGATGGTCTCCGGGAAGCGCCGCAACACCACCCGTTGCTTGAGGTGCGAGCCGGTAATCTCGCGCGGTTCGGGCTTCGCGTCCTTGCCCTTGGCCCGGGCGGCTTTGTCCGCCTTGGCGGTTTTGGCGGGCTTCGCGGCTTTGGCCGGTTTGGCGGCCTTGGCCTTCTCGGCACTGCACACGCAACCGCTGGCGGGTTTTGCCTCCGCTCCTCCCCCCGGCGACTCGCCCGACAGGACCGGCGCATTCAGGGTCAGCCCCGCGGCGATTGCGGTCAGCGCGGTCCAACGCAACTTGGGCAACCAGTTCCATCCGGTTTTCATGCACTCAATATTTGCGCAACCCCGGCGGCCGGCAAGTCCCCGGTTAACCGGCCCGGGCGATCGCCGCGAGCACCGCGGCCTCGGCGTCCAGGAGCACCCGGAGCAGCGCCTCCGGCTCGGCCGGCGCGGCGCGCAGTAGCTCGAGCAGGTCGGTCTTTTGGGCCATCAAACACAGGCGGGCCAGCAGGCGCAGGTGCAGCGCCTCCTCGCGGCAACCCAGCAGGAAAAACAGGTCCGTGGGCCGGCCATCCGGCGCGCCGAAATGGATGGGTTGCACCGTGCGCCCCAGCGCCAGCAGCGACGCGACAAACAGGTCCGGCTGCGGACTGCGCGGGTGCAAAAAAGCCACCCCGCCCGGCACGGCCGTGGGGCACAACGCCTCCCGGGCCTCGAGAGTCTCGAGCAACGCCCGTGCATCGCACACCCGGCCCGCGCCGTCCACCAGCGCCACCATCTCGCGCAACACGGAAGCCCGGGTCTTGGCGGCCAGTGCCGGGGCGACGAGCTCGGGCTGGACCAGGTCGGCCAGTCGCACTGCCTCCGCCGCCGGGCCGGGCGCGGCCGCGGACGGACGGTTCAGTTGGGCCAGGTCGCGGGGCTCGGCCTCGAGGATGCGCCGCGAAGCCCAGGCATCAATGTCCACCAGGCGAAACACCCGGCGGCCGCCGCGCTGCTCGCTGGGGATTTGGCCGTCCCGGACCAGGCGCTCGAATTCCGCCCGACCCAGGTGCAGGTAACGGGCGGCTTCCTCGGCGCTCAAGACGCGATGCGGCATGGCGAAGTATGCGTTGGCGGGCGCCTGGCGGACCGGCTGCCGGCAAGCCCCGCTGGCCGGACCGATCACCAACGGCACCTGCGGCGAGCCTGCGCCGGTCCGCCCGGCCCGGCAATCCCGGACTTGCTTGCTGCTCCACCACCGGAGCAACCCGGCGGCTACTTCGGTTCTGCCGCATTTCTCGCCGTGCCTTTGGGCTTCGTTTCGGCGCGGATTCGTGCCACAAGGGTGCCGTGACCGAACCGGTCGCCCAACCATGCGAAAACACGCCCGCGGAAGCTGCGGAGGCCTCGCCCGTGTCGCGAGTGGTGCTCTGGCTGGCGCTGCTGGTGCTGCTGGCGGTCCCGGCGCGGGTCATCACCTACGGCTACCTGCCGGCGGATGACGCGCTGCGGCACGCGGCCAAGGCGGTCAGCGGCAAAACCTGGCCGGAAATCCTGGTGCTGGGCCCGCATTACACCGTGGACCACAACTACGGCTGGGAGGCCTGGCTGCGGCTGGTGCACCGGCTCACCGGTTGGGACGCCGAACGGCTGGTGGATTGGTCGGTGCTGGGCCTGTTTGTCCTGGCGGCCGGGGCCGGGCTGGTCGGGGTGCGACGACCGGAGGCGTGGCTGGGCGTGCTGCTGGTGTTTATCGTGGCCTGGCCGCCGCTGACCCTGCGCTGGATGAACGGCCGGCCGCTGTTGTTGAGCATCGCCGCGCTGATCGCGGTGCTGTTTTGGATTCAATCGGCGCCGGCCCCGCGGTCCGGGTGGGGCCGATGGGCCGGGCTCACGGCGCTGATCGCGGTGGTCGTGTTCGCCCACGGGGTGTGGTACCTGTGGGTGTTGCCGGTGGCGGCGTGTTTTCTGGCCGGGGAACGCCGCTGGGGGGTGGCCCTGGCCGGGGCGTGGCTGGGCGGCTGCGCGTTGGCGGCCCTGGCGACCGGTCAGCCGGTGGATTACCTCGTCGAGGCCGTGCGCACGGCGTGGCGCGCGGTGCAAATGCACCCGACCGCGCGGACGCGGGTCTCGGAACTTCAGCCGGCCTCGAGCGGGCTGCTGTTGTTCCTGGTGCTGGGCGGGCTGTTGGCCCTGCGCGCCCTGGCCCGGCTGAAGGCGCGTCCGTTGTCCCGGCTCCCGGCCTTTTGGCTGGCGGTGCTGGGCTGGGCGCTGGGTTTCTGGAACCGGCGCTTCTGGGAGGACTGGGGCCTGCCGGCGTTGATGGTGCTGGCGGCCGGCGACCTGGACCTGTACCTGCGCGCGACGTTGGCGTCGGCCGCGCCCCGCCGCCTGGCGGTCACCGCGTGCCTGGCCGGGGCGCTGTTTTGCGCGGGGACCAGCGACGCGGACAGCCGTTGGACGCGCAGCCTCACGCGGCAATACCTGGTGCAGGGCGACCCCGAGCTGGTCGGCTGGTTGCCCGAGCCGGGCGGGATTTTTTACGCCGCGGACCCGGCGTTTTTCTACGAGACCTTTTTCAAGAACCCGGGGGCGGACTGGCGGTACATCCTGGGCTTCGAGATGACCCTGATGCCGGCGGAGGATTTCCAAATCTTGTACCGCATCCTGTGGAACTTCGGGGCGGGTGTCAGCTACCGGCCCTGGGTGGAGAAGTTGCGCCCGCCGGACCGGCTGTTTGTGCGCGGGGACCCCGGCAGCCCGCCAGCCATCCCGGGCCTGGAGTGGCATCACACGCGAGGCGGGATGTGGAGCGGCCGGTTGCCGCGGGCGGGTGCTGGCGCGTCAGCGCCGGGACGTTGACCGGACGCTTTTGCCTTCGCCCGAAGGCCCCCAATCGGCCGGCTCGGTTGCTTGACAGCCCGGGAGGCAATCCGCATTTTGGCCGCTCGCTTTTCCGGCAACATCCCGAAAGCAAGCATTTCAAGGCCATGACGGAACCACACAATCCATTCGGCGCCCGGCGCGCGTTTGACCCGGGCAACGGCCGGCCGGGCTGGTTGTATTCCTTGCCCGCCCTCGAGGCGGCCGGGGTGGGCCCGGTGTCCCGCCTGCCGGTGTCGCTGCGACTGGTGCTCGAATCGGTGCTGCGTCACTGCGACGGCACCCGCATCACCGAGGATCACGTGCGCGCGCTGGCGCAATGGGAGCCCCGGACGCCGCGCACGGCCGAAATTCCCTTCGTGGTGGCGCGCATTCTGTTGCAGGACTTCACCGGCGTGCCGTTGCTGGTGGACCTGGCGGCCATGCGCTCGGCCGTGGCCCGCCTGGGCAAGGACCCGGGGCTGGTCGAGCCGTTGGTGCCGGTGGACCTGGTGGTGGACCACTCGGTGCAGGTGGACTTTGCGGGCTCGCCGGACGCCTTTCGGAACAACCTCGAGATGGAGTTCCTCCGCAACCGGGAGCGGTACGCCTTCCTGAAATGGGGCATGCAGGCTTTCCGCACCTTCCGGGTGGTGCCGCCGGGCATCGGCATCGTGCACCAGGTCAACCTTGAGTACCTCGCCCGCGGCGTGTTGCACCAGGGCGACCTGTACTACCCGGACACGCTGGTGGGCACCGACTCCCACACCACCATGATCAACGGCCTGGGCATCGTGGGCTGGGGCGTGGGCGGCATCGAAGCCGAGGCCGGCATGCTCGGCCAGCCGGTGTACTTCCTCATGCCCGACGTCGTGGGCGTGCATGTGACCGGCGCGTTGCGGGAAGGCGTCACCGCCACGGACGTGGCGCTCACCGTGACGCAGATGCTCCGCAAGGCGAAGGTGGTGGGCAAGTTCGTCGAGTTCTTCGGCCCCGGCGCCGCCGCGCTCTCGGTGGTGGACCGGGCCACCATCGCCAACATGGCCCCCGAGTACGGCGCCACGCTCGGGTTCTTTCCGGTGGATCAGGAATGCGTCAACTACCTGCGCGCCACCGGCCGCGACGAAGAGCTGTTGCGGGCCTACGAGGCGTACTACCGCGCCCAGGGCCTCTTCGGCATGCCGCAAAAAGGCCAGATCGCCTACACCCAGGAGCTCGAGCTGGACCTGGGCAGCATCGTCCCCAGCGTGGCCGGCCCGAAACGGCCGCAGGACCGCATCGAACTGCCGGCGCTCAAGACGCGCTTCACCGAGCTGCTGACCCGCCCGGTCAACGAGGGCGGCTACGGCAAACCTCCCGCCGAACTTTCCCGCCGCGTACCGGTCAACGGCTACCGCCCCGCCCACCTCCACCCCGAGTGGCAGGCGGGCCTGCGGCACCCGCAGGTCGAGCCCAGCGAAAGCGAGATGCGCGACCAACACCCCGCGCCGGACAACATCACCATCACCCGCGACGAGATCAAATGCGAGCTGCGGCACGGCTCGGTGCTCATCGCCGCGATCACCAGTTGCACCAACACCTCGAACCCCACCGTCATGCTCGCCGCCGGCCTGCTCGCCCGCAAGGCCGTCGAGCGCGGCCTGCGCGTGCCACCCACCGTCAAAACCTCCCTCGCCCCCGGCTCGCGCGTGGTCACGGATTACCTGACCCGCACCGGCCTGCAGGAATACCTGGACCGCTTGGGCTTCCACGTGGTGGGCTACGGCTGCACCACCTGCATCGGCAACTCCGGCCCGCTCGAGGCGCACCTCGAGGAAGCCGTCCTCCAAAACGACCTCGTGGCTGCCGCCGTCCTCTCCGGCAACCGCAACTTCGAGGCCCGCGTACACCAGAGCCTCAAGGCCAATTTCCTCATGTCCCCGCCCCTGGTCGTGGCCTTCGCCCTGGCCGGCCGCGTGGACCTCAACCTGGCCGAGGAACCCCTGGGCACCGGCAGGGACGGCCGCCCCGTGTACCTGCGCGAACTCTGGCCGAGCCTCGAGGAGATTCGCGCCCTGCTCCAACACGCCCTCGAGCCCGAGGTGTACCGCGCCCTGTACCGCGACTTCGCCGCGCAGAATCCCAAGTGGAACGAAATTCCCGCCGTCACCGGCCCGGTCTATCAGTGGGACCCCGCCAGCACCTACATCCAGGAACCGCCGTTCTTCCGCGACTTCTCCCGGCGGCCGCACGCCCTGACCGAAATCAAAGGCGCCCGTTGCCTGGCCATCTTCGGCGACAGCGTCACCACCGACCACATCTCCCCCGCCGGCGCGATCAAAAAGGACTCCCCCGCCGGCAAATACCTGCTCGAACACCACGTAGCCGTGGCGGACTTCAACAGCTACGGCGCCCGCCGCGGCAACGACCGCGTCATGACCCGCGGCACCTTCGCCAACGTCCGCATCAAAAACCTC